>CAMAWN010000282.1 GCA_945861865.1 Candidatus Kuenenia stuttgartensis
TGAATCAGCCGGGCCTTGCGAGTCACGATGAAGACCGAATCGGCATCGCGGATCAATTCGACCGAGACGACTCGGTCGCCGGGAACGACGCGGCAGAACTTGCGGCCGTTCTTGTTCGACGCGGTGCGGAACGGGCTGAGCGGCAAACGCAATACGTTGCCGAAGGTCGTCACGACAAACAGGTGCGGGCGGGGCAGGGGGTCTTTCTTCCGTTGAACATCTTCGGGGGTGAAGCGCGCATCGGTCGTGATCGCGGCGACGATGCTGACTCCGTCTTGCAGTTTGACGTGCTTGCTGATCGGTTCGCCGTAGCCGCTGCTGGCGGGGACTTGGTCGATCGGCAGCGTGTAGGCGATGCCGTCGCTGGCGAAGAAGACGACCGTGTCCAACGTGCTGCCGGGGACGACCTCGAGGACGTTGTCTCCCTCGCGGACGCGAGTTCCCTCGACCTTCGCCAGCCGGCCGACGCGCTTGATCCAGCCTTCGCGAGTCAGCACGACATTCGCGTTTTCTTTGACGATGTACGCAGCGGCGTCGAACTCGGTGATCTCCTCCGACGAGCCGATGCTCGTCTTGCGTTTGTCCGGGAACTGCGTCAGCAACTCTTCGAGTTCTGTACGGACGACGCCCCACAAACGCGATTCGGATTTCAGCAGCTTGCGGAGTCGTTCGGCTTCGGCCTGTTTTTCCGCCAGCTCTTTGCGGATGTCGTCGATCTCCAACTTGCTGATCCGATACAACATCATTTCGAGAATCGCCATCGTCTGGATTTCGTCGAGCGGAAACTCTTTCATCAGTTTGACGGCGGCGTCTTGTTTGCCGTCGCTGCCGCGGATGATCTTGATGGCTCGATCGAGGCCGTTGAAGAGGATCGCGAAGCCTTCCAGAATGTGGATGCGGCGTTCGAGTTGAGCCAGCAAATACTGAAACCGACGGCGAACGGTTTGCAGACGGAAGTCGAGGAAATGCTTGAGCATCTCGACCAGATTGCAGCGGGCCGGCGTGAGCGATCCCGATTCGGTCGGAACGAGGCAGGTCGCGTTGTACGCGAAGTTTGATTCGAGTGAGCTGTGCTTGTAGAGGTACGCCATGACCATTTCCGGATCGGCGTCCTTCTTCAGTTCGAGGACGATCCGCAATCCGAGTTTCTCGTTGGTCTCGTCGTTGAGTTCGAGCACTTGCGGAAGATTGCGGCCGTTGATGATGTCGCCGAGTTCTGCCATCAGCGGGTTGGTTTCGACACCGTACGGGATCGTGTGGATCACGATGCGGTTCGCGACTTCGTGTCGACGTTCTTTGTCGAGCCGCCACTCGGCGCGGACTTTGATCGAGCCGCGGCCCTCTTCGTACATCAGCCGCAGTGACGTGCGGTCGGTGACGATGCGGCCGCCCATCGGGAAGTCGGGGCCTTTGACGTACTTCATGAGCTGCGCGACCGTGACGTCACTGTCGGCGTCGATGAGGTGCAGGCAGGCGCGGATCAACTCTTCCAAATTGTGCGGCGGGATGTTCGTGGCCATGCCGACGGCAATGCCGCTGACTCCGTTGGCCAGCAAGTTCGGGAAGCGAGCCGGCAACACGACTGGCTCTTGTTTGCGAGCATCGTAGTTCGGGCGGAGATCGACCGTCTCGTACCGCAGTTCATTCAAGAGTTGTTCGCTGATCTCGGTCAGCCGAGCCTCGGTGTACCGCTGATGCGCTGCGGGCAGACCCATGATCGAGCCGAAATTTCCTTGTCCATCCACCAGCGGATATCGGTAGGTGAAGTCCTGTGCCATACGAACGAGCGCGTCGTACAGAGCAAGGTCACCATGCGGGTGATAGTCTTGCATCGTCGCGCCGACGATGCCTGCGCACTTACGGTGCTTCAACCCTGAAAGCAGTCGCATCTCCTCATACATCGTGAAGAGAATGCGTCGCTGGACCGGCTTCAGCCCGTCGCGCACATCGGGCAACGCACGGGACATGATGACACTCATCGCGTAGTTCAAGTACCGGCGGCGCGTCTCGTGGCTGATCGAGACGTACTGCAACTGGCCGGCGTCGGCAGTTCCGTTGCCGTTGTCTGGAGCCGTCGCGTCATCGTCGTTTCGGGGCACGGTGAATCCTTCAATCGCGCATCGCCTGGGAACTGCTCCGGACCGCGCAGAGTGAACTTGGAGAACCTGCGTCAGCCGAAGGGGGGCAGATTCTAGCGGTTGGCTTGAGTTTGCAAGGTTCGGGGACTCGCCGGGATTTGCCGGTGATTCGGCAAGTGACGGCTGTGCTGAGCAACGGACGGCGTTGTCGGCCAAGCCCACCAGAGGAACCGGCAAAACCGATGCGGCAGATCGGTCGTGACCGATTGGAACAATCGTCACAAGAAGTCGCTGTCGGTCGACGGTCAGGAATGATCGGGCGAGTTGCCGACCGACACGAACAACATGGACGTTGTGAAGGGGCGAACATGCTCAAGTCAATTCTGTTATCGCTGGGAGCCACGGCGCTGGTTGCGTTCGTGGCCTCGGATTCGATCGCTCAAGCACCGAACGGAGCGTACGGCGTTCGGCCGATGTCGGGTGACGCTCCGCAAGCCGCGCCGGGCCAATTGCCGCCGGGTGCTGTCGTCGTGACGCCTGCTCCGCGCGGGTATCCGCAGATGCACGCGCCGATGTATCCGTGTCCGGTGCCGAACGTACCGACGTATGTCGGCGGCACGATCTACACGAACCAAGCGTTCGCGCCGCACGAGATGCTGTACCCGCACGAGTACAAATCTTTGTACCCGCCTTTTTATCACAAGGTCAGCGGCAAGTGGTGGTGGACTCCGTTTGGCATGGAGTCTCACGACAAATGGGAACTGCAAGGGACCGAAGTGAAGGTCAAATACCGCAGCCACTATCGACTGTTTTCGGGCTTCTGCCCGCCGACGAACTGGTAACGATCCGTTTCTCAAAGACAGAACTTTGAACAATCCACTCACACGGATGTGGGAGCAGACAATGATGATCCTCAAAAAAATCTTCCGCTGTGGCGTGCGAATGCTGATCGCCGGAGCGGCTCTGCATGGGCTGAGTCAGATGACCAAGGCCGAGGACGTGCAATCGGCTGAGTTTCGGACTCCCAATGCTTCGCTTGGCAAGCAGGTCTCGCTAGTTTTGGACGAGAAGGCTCCTCCGCCTCCATCGGAAGATCCGCCAGGGCGAATCCAGAGCCAAGGCCCCGGCGTGGCGCGAGTCCCCGGTTGCACGAGCGCAGGGTGTCAGAGCGGCGATTGCACAGCACGAGCGGGAGGTTGTAGGCCGCAAGGCTGCAGTGCCAATGGCTGTGCGCCGTGTCGGAGTCGCGGCAGTGGCTACACGATGAACGATGTTGGCCAAGCTTGGGGCGGTGTTGGTCATGCGACCAGACGCGCCGTGAGCCAGACGATGGCTCCGACGTGGCGCGGACCGGAGTACGATTGGAACGACGAGATCAAAGACGGTTCGTGGCCTGGACATGGCTCCGGAAATGGACCGTGCCCGGAGCATGGCCAAATGAACTGCCCACATTGCCGTGGTTGGCTGCACGATCAATGGGCAATGTTCAACGCTCGCAATCGTCAGCAAGGTGAGATCCTGAGTGCACACATTCACGGCAAGTTCGCGTACTTCCATCCGATGGGAAATGGCGGCGAAGGAGCCCCTCCGTTCGGTTGCTATCACTTGGTCTATGCCGCGAATCCGGACTACTCCGATCCGCGTGACAGCCAAATCTACGCGGCTCAAGGATATGGAGTTCCAATTTCGGTGCCTCTCGCACCGACCGTGCGACACACGATGAACTACTCAACCGGCATGCCGTCAAGCCGGCTGACGCCGATCTCCAACGTCGTGCCGCCTCGCGGTGGACGACACTGGTAGGCAGAAGTGCTGCTACGATTTCATCGGCCGCAGAAATTTGAAGAAATTGGTCAGTGGTTATTGCATTGGTCATCCGCCAAACCAATTGACCACTGATCAACGACCAATAACCAATGATCAATCTGCGGCCGAATTCCGGACGCAGCCCGCAGGAAGGGATCGAGTCATGAGTAGAATTTTCCTCAAGGGACTGAGTTTGGCTGGACTCTGCTTGCTGGCGTTGGCTTCGGCACCGAGCAGTCGCGCGAACGAAGCCTGTCCGACGTGTCCGCAGCAACGCGACTCCTGTCCGGGATACGCTCGCACGGGTCGTCACGAATGCAGCTTGAAGCCGATCGTGAAGTGGGCGTTGTGCGGTGACTACTACATTCTGCCACCGGATTACGGTTGGAATGCTCCGGTCAAAGTGCCGGTTGTGCGTCGCGGTGTGACCTACGACCGCTACTGGCCAGAGCAATGGCACGGGTCCGGCTCGCCGGCTGCGGGCCAGTATCGCAGTTACCCGCAGGTGTACTCGCCAACCGACACCACGCAACTGGGCTACACCTACCAACAAGTTCCGTACTGGCAACCAGCTCCGCAGCGGCTGCCGCAACCGCCGGTGCCATCGCGGTGGCATGTGCGCGAGCCACATCGTGGCTATCACGGTCGTTGGCACGACTACTACACGCCGATTCATCACCATCAATCCGCGAACGTGCAATACTGGGCTGAGCCGCTGGGCAATCGGACTTGGACACAATCGATGCCGGCTCGGCCAGCAGGACCAGTGGGCTGCCCCCCGGCTCCGGAGCCGAATCCGGCACCGAAGAAACTCGAACTCGAACCGGCCGCGCCGGCTCCAGCGGCTCCACCCACAGAAGGCAAGACGGCTGCGAAGTCCAAATCGCGATTGACTTCGATGCTTCGCTATCCCTCACGCGGCCAAGATTGAGACGTTTTCAAAGGTCTGAAAATTGAGGGTTATCAGCCCGTTGAAAATTGTGATTTGAGGCGAGTGTTGTGATCGTGGAGTTTAAGGCCAAGGTTGCTGGTCTTTGGAGTTGCTGACGGAATTCGGTGCCCCCGAGGTGACGCGGCACGGACCAAGGTCGGAGCGGCGTGAAGACGGCTCAACTTCGGCTCCTCACGCTTCACCACGACAAATTCACTCTTGCTGGATGAGCCATGATGTCACCAGCCCCCAAGAGCCCCGTTGAACCAAAAAAAGGCTCTCCCTGGGGAGAGCCTTAAAAGACCCCGGCGATAACCTACTTTCACACCTTTCGGCACTATCATCGGCCCTGGCGGCTTAACTGTCGTGTTCGGAATGGGAACGAGTGTTTCCCGACCAGGTAAAGTCACCGGAGAAAATCTTAGACGTCAGTTTCCCAACGGTCTAAGAAGGTGGTTGTGAATTCTGCTCTTCGCAATCTCGCAAAAAGCCAAGGACAAAAATGGTCAAGCGTTCGTCCATTAGTACCGGTTGGCTAAGACGGTTACCCGCCTTACACGTCCGGCCTATCAACCTGATCGTCTTTCAGGGGACTTCAGACCTTGCGGTCAACGAGACCTTATCTTGGGAGCGGCTTCGCGCTTAGATGCTTTCAGCGCTTATCCGTACCGCACGTTGGCTACCCTGCCGTGCCACTAGCGTGACAACAGGAACACCAGAGGTGCGTC
>CAMAWN010000283.1 GCA_945861865.1 Candidatus Kuenenia stuttgartensis
CATGAATTTGTTTGTCGCCCTAACCGTGGGCTTGCGCCCACGGCTAAATTCCTTCGCCCCTCCGGGGCTAACTGCATCGCCCCTCCGGGGCTTAACCGCATCTTGAAGCAGGACTATGACACAAGCCATCCAGTTTCCGAATGAAACCCGATCCAACGCCGCTCGACAGGTTGTCTCCGAATGCGAGGCTCTTGCGTTGCGGACGTTTACTCCGACGCAAGCCGTGCTCGCGAAGTCGGCGGGGGTGTTCCATTGGACGCCGGAGAATCGCCGGTTGTACGACTACAGTTCCGGCGTGTTGGTCGCGAACTTGGGGCACAATCCCAAGCGGTGGCTCGGACGGTTGGCGGGATACATGGGTTGGTCGGCCGAGATGCTCAAGCCGTCGAATGGGTTCGATGACTATTACGCCGCCGTGCCGCTGACGGCGTACAACGCGGTCACAGAAATCGAAACCCGCGCGACCGAGCGGTTGGTCAAGAGCTTGCAAGCGTCGCCCGGCGGTGGCCGATTGCAGACGGTGATGTGGGCCGCGTCCGGCAGCGAGGCGGTGCAGAAGGCGTTGTGGGCCTGCCTGCATCGAGACGAATCGCGAGACATCATCCTCGCCACGCGCCACGGCTTTCACGGCAAGAAGGGACTCGCCGGAGCCGTCACAGGTTGCGAGACCGATCATGATCGCGATCCGCGCGTGAAGTTCATCAGCTTCCCGATGGCCGAGTGCGATGACGTCAGCAAGTACGGTGCGACGTTCGATCCCGCGCCGTATGTCAACGAATTGGAGAAGGTCTGGGCCGAGTACGGCGAGCGTCTCAACTGTCTGATCACCGAGCCGTATCTTGGCGGCGGCGGCAGCTATCACCCGCCGGTCGCGTACCTGCAACTGCTACAACGCTTCTGCCGAGCCCACGACATCGCGTTCATTCTCGACGAAGTGCAAGCCAACTTCGGCCGCTGCGGCCGGATGTACGCCTTCGAGTCCTACGGCATCGAACCGGACTTCGTGACGCTCGGCAAAGGCTTGGGCAACGGTGTCCCAGTCAGCGCGGCGGTCGGCCGAGCGGATATCACGTCGAGTCTGAAATACGGCGAAGCCTCGGATACTTGGTCCGGCAATCCACTCGGCTGCGCGGCGGTGCTCGCGACGCTTGATGAATTCGACGCGAATCCGATTCTCGAACACACGCGATCGCTCACGGCGGAGTTCTTCGAGGGGCTCAATCGCCTGAAAGAAACCGGCCTGATCGCGAAAGTCCGCGGCGAACGTGAAGGGCTCGTGTACGGCATCGAATGCGCCCCGCGTGGTTCACTGACTGCCAACGAAGTTGCCGTCCGCATCGTCGAAGCGTGTTACCTCGGCCTCGGCGATGACGGCATCCACCTGCTCGGCGCGCTGGCCGGCAAGGTGTTGCGAATCAGCCCGCCGCTGACCATCAGCCGCGCGGATGCCAAGACGTCACTCGATCTACTCTATGACATCTGCCTCAAACTGGCGGAACGATTGCCACGTTGAGACTTGGCGATGTCAAAATCCTCACCGAACAGGAGTCATTACCATGCGACAGTGTTTTGCTCAGAGTTCTGTGACAGCGTTGATCGCCGGGTTGAGTCTGTTGTGGGGTGGGGAGATCTCAAATTGCTCCAGCGGTCGGGTTCGAGCGGACGACCGACCGGGTCAAACGATCGCAGTCGCGCCCCCTGCGCGAACGAATCCGGCTTGGCGAGTGAGTCGAGCGGAGTTTGATTCGCGGATTTGGCAACAGGCGATCAATCGGGCCACGCAGCACAAGGCGTTGCAAGTGGGAGCCGGAGAGTTCACGTTGCTCCGAGTCGTACTGGAGGGAGTCGAACCCGTGACCCCGAAGTATCTGGCGGAGACACAGCCCCGTGACGTCGCGAACATCGACGAGTCCGGTCGGCGTGCAGTGGACTCGGATCGTCCACGCGACCGAGAGATTGCCGCACCACGATCTGAAGCGCAGACGGTTTCCGTCCCTCCTCCCACCGCGGAATACTCGCCTGTGGTCAACGGGGTCCGATTGTTTTTTCCAGAGGCGGTCGGCGAACCAACGCCAAAGGTTTCAGTTCTGCCCGCGAAGCAAGACATCGTTCAAGTCACGTCGACCAAAGTGGTGTCGCTGCAAGAATTGGCGGGGGGCGGTGTGTTCCGAGAATTGGCGAATGGGGATTTTATCCTGATCGAGCACATCAACTCGACGCGGCGAAATGAGGGCCGCGACCCCTTGCGAGTCGGCAGCTTCACTCACCACGACGCCGAATTCCTGGTGCCAGTTCCTCCGCGAGGCCAACTCGGCATTCTCGGCGATGTGATCCTGTCTCGGCCGCTGCCCGAAGCGATGGGCAAGATTGAGTTGGACCTGCGGTTCGTTGGGAACGAGTGGACGACCTCCAGGCCGCAGTCGAAATACCAGCTCCAACTGGGACCGTGCGTGGTGGGCGGGCCGTATGGAGTTACTCGCGAGTTCAATCAGGACGATCAATGCGACACGGGCCTGCTTCCTCCCGGTGAGTATCACCTGCTGCTGCCCGACTTCGATGTCGTCAAGAGCCGATGGACCGTCACCATCAAACCCGGCCAAGTCACACGTCTCCGGTTCGAAGCCAGTTCGCCGAAAATCGTCACACTCTCCGAAGAAACTTGGACGAAACGGCCGGACCGCAAGCCCTAATGGACACACACGGCTGCGTCCATTGGTACGCGCGAGGCTTTGATGGCTGCCCATTGTTCGAGGTTGTAGAGCACCTCGCGGGCTTGGCTGCCGTTGTAGTCGCCGACGATGCCGTCTTCGGCCATGTAGTCGATCAGGCGAGCGGCTCGGCCGTAGCCGATGCCGAGATGGCGTTGCAGCAGTGAGACGCTGCCTCGGCCTTCGCGGATGATGATTTCGACGGCTGGTTCGTAGAGGTCGTCTTTCTCGCGAGTACCGCCGTCGCCAGAGCCATCTCCGGACAGCAGACTCTTCGCGGCGACTTGAGCGAGTTCGGCCGAGTACTGCGGAGCTTGATCGCCGAAGTGGTCGATGATCCGGTTGACCTCGTTGTCGCTGACGTAGGTGCCTTGAGCGCGCAGGAGGTTGCTCGTCCCCGGCACAAGGAACAGCATGTCGCCGTTGCCGAGCAAGCGATCGGCTCCGTTCTCGTCGAGCACGACACGGCTGTCGGTGCGGCTGGCGACTTGGAACGCGATACGTGCCGGCAGGTTCGACTTGATCAGGCCGGTGATGACATCAACGGTCGGCTTCTGCGTAGCGAGCACCAAGTGGATACCGACCGCTCGCGACTTTTGGGCGAGGCGGATGATGTGCGCTTCGACGTCCTTGCCGGAGGTCATCATCATGTCGGCCATCTCGTCGGCGATGATGACGATGTACGGCATCTGGTCGGGGATCGTGTCGGCCTCGGGGCATTCAGCGGTCAGGCCGCAGCGGCGCAGGACTTCCTCGCGAGTCATCGCGTTGTAGCTGTCGAGATGCCGCACGCCGATGCGAGCCAGCAAGTCGTAGCGCTCTTCCATTTTCTCGACGGCCCAGGCCAGCACCGCCTCGGCCTTTTTCATGTCGGTGATGACCGGGTGCATCAGGTGCGGAATCCGTTTGTACGGAGACAGCTCGACCATCTTCGGGTCGATCATCAGCATCTTCACCTGATCCGGGCTGCGCGTCATCAGGATCGACAGGATCAGCGCGTTGAGACACACGCTCTTGCCCGTGCCGGTGCGGCCGGCGATCAACAAGTGCGGCATCTTGCAGAGGTCGATGATCATCGGCCGCCCGCTGACATCCTTGCCGAGAAACAGCGGGATGCGCTTCTTCTCGATATCGCCGGGGCAGGCTTCGATCAGTTCGCGAAGGCGGACCATCACCTGCTTCTCGTTCGGGACTTCAACGCCGACGGTGTTCTTGCCAGGGATCGGCGCGACGACTCGCACGGCGGGGACGCGCAGCGCGATCGCGAGGTCGTTCTCCAACGCGACGACCTTGTTCAATCGCAGGCCAGCTTCCAGGGACAGCTCGAACTGCGTGATGACCGGGCCGGTGTCGATCTCGTTGACCTTCACGTTGAGACCGAACTCGGTGAAAGTCTTCTCCAGCGTGACCGCGGCAATCTGAGCCTTCTTGGCCAGCTCTTCGTAGGGGAACTCCGCCGGATGTTCGAGCATCTCGAGGCTCGGCAGGATGTATTTCGATCCGTCGGCCTGCTGGCTTCCCTCTTCGAGTTGTGCGATGACTTGCTCCCGTTCCGACTTCACCGTCGCGGGCGGATTGACCTTGATCGGATGCCGTTCGGTACTGACGGAGGAATGTAGCCCGCTCTCGCCGAGAGCGGCTTCTTCCGCGTTCGCAATCGGCTCGTTTAACGCCGCCGCAATCTCGGCGTTCATCGAATCGAGCAACTCCACCGCGCTATCGGCAGCTTGCTCGGCACTGGTCGGTTTGAGCGACTCCGCCAAGACTGTTTCTAGGGCAGGTTGGAAACCTGCCCCACTTTCGCGCGCAGCCAGCGGAGCGTCGGGCTTCTTCTTCGCGACCTTCTCTTTGACCGGAGCGTTCGTCTTGCCGAACGCGACCCAGTTCACGAGCCACATCGGCGCGGCAACACAATCCAACGCCGCATCGACGAACAGCACATCTCCCGCCAGTAGCAACCCCGACGCCGTGCATGAGCCGATCAGAATCATCAGCCCCGCCTTCGAGAACACGGGCAGCAACATTGCAACGCCCCACGCTCCGACGTACCCACCACTGCCGACGATCTGCCCGCCGCCGAGTCCCGGCATCAACAACTGCAAGCCGACGCAGACAGCCAGCAACAGCAACGACCAGCCAAACGCGACCGTTCCCCAGCCGAAGACCTCGCGCCGAGTAAACAGGCGGATGTCGATCGCCAACAGAGAGAGCCAGACAAAGTACGCACCGAGTCCCGCGACCGCTCGTAAACCGTAGGCAATGTACGCTCCGAGGTTGCCGCCCCAATTATGAGCCGCCGCACGCACCGGATACGTCTGCGTCGCCGGAGGATCGGCCGCATCCCAGCTCACCAGACTGAGGCCGAGATACGCCACCGCACCCAGCAGCACGAGCGCCAGTACGTCGTCTCGCAGTCGCCGAAAGTCGAAGGTCTTTCCCATTGTGCTCAAGGCTACCCGCCAAACTTCAGCGAGAACGGCGGCGTCCGTTCAAAGCGTGGCGAAATGGCCGCACGCTGCACGACTCGACGCATCGCAGCGATCGGAACAATGCGCGAAAGACTTCCGGTCGTAGGAATCGCGCCGAACGCTCATCATCAGCCGCGAAGCGGCGACGGAATTTAGCCGTGGGCGCAAGCCCACGGTTTTCGGGATTTGTTGGCAGTCCAGCCCCGATCGGGGCGACGCCATCGCGTGAATCATGTCCGAGCGTCGCCCT
>CAMAWN010000284.1 GCA_945861865.1 Candidatus Kuenenia stuttgartensis
TCGCTGCTGCCGGAAATCGGTACCAAGCAGCGCGACGTCGAACGCCGAGCCGACAAGGAACTCGCCAAGACGAAAGAGTTGCAGAAGCGCGACGACTACAAAGCGCTGAAGCAGAAGGCTCAAAAACAGAAGCCGCAGAACGGCGAGACGCCGAACGATCCGGCGAATCCTGAACCCATGCCTGCGGACGATCCGCTGGCTGGAGACAACCCGCCAGAGATGGCCACGACTCCGGAAGATTTCGGTAACAACGACGCTCCGATGCCGGATGCCGGCAAACCAGAAGACAACAGCGACGAGTTCCAACCGGCGATTGCCGATCCCGCGAAGCCGGCTCCCAAGAAACCAAACGCCACGAAGCCGAAACCTGCGAAGCCAGAAAAAAAACAACCGCAGGATCAGCCCCAGGATAAACCCACTCCCGCCGAACAACGCGAGAAGCTGAGCGACCGCGAAGCCAAGAAACTCGATCAACTCCAGAAGGCGGACGAGAGTCTCGCGGCCGATCAACGAGCGCTCGACGAGTTGCTCAGTGAAATCGGCGAACTCTTGAATTCTGAAATGGCCGAGAAGGGAGACGGGGACACACCGATGCCCGGCGAAGCGACGTCCCCCGCACCACCGCAGTCACCATCAAACGGTGAGCCGATGCCCGCGACGGGTGAACCGACCGACGCCGCCGAATCGGCACCGTTGTCCGCTGAAAAGGCGGCGGAGTTGGCGCAGTTGCTTCAATCTGCGAAGGCTCAAAAGGCGATGCAGATGGCCGCGCGGCTCCAAGCAATGCAAGCCGGCGACTCCTCCGAGCAGCCGAACAAAGGACAAAAGAATCCGAACGCTCCGCCACCGCCGCTCAAGTCGAATCCGAAACCGCGCAGCGGTCTCGAAGGTGACAACTCCAGCCAATTCGCGATGGAAGCGGCCCTGAAAGAACTCGATCCGGCAACTCGCTCGATGATCCTCAAGATGCAACCGCGCGTTCGCGAAGAGCTTCTGCAAAGTCTCCGCGAAGAAGGCCCGGAAGGGTATCAACGATTCATCCGCGATTACTTCAAACGGCTGACGAAGGCGGGGCAGCCCACCAAGTAATCCCCAATCTCGTATCCGAAAGAACGCGAGATCACCAAGGCAGGTCTCAGGCACAAGGAGGGTGCAATTCGAATGAAGTCACTCAAAGGAACCCCAGTATGGTAGAGCCACCGCGGCCGGTGAGCGTTGTTTCGGTCGTCGCCTTGAACGACCTGCATTTGCAACTCGATTTCGATGACGGACTCAGCCGGACTGTCGATGTGACCCCCTATGTCCAAGGGCCGCACTACAAACAGGTCCGCCTGAGCGAAAAATTCTTCAAGACGGCGCACATTGAAAGTGGTACCGTCGTCTGGGACAACGGCGTGATGCTCGACGCAGACCTGCTGCGCTACGGTCCGCCGAAACCGCCGAAGCCCGAGAAGGTCAAGGCTGCGAAACCGGCCAAGCCCGCCGCAAAGCCCAAACCGAAAGCCAAACCGGTGAAGGCGAAGGCTCCGGCCAAGAAAATCGCCAAAGCAATCAAGCCGGCCAAGAAAGCTAAGCCCGTTGCGAAGCCGGCCAAAGCAAAGTCTCCGGCCAAGAAAGTCGCCAAGGCGATCAAGCCGGCCAAGCCCGCTGCGAAGGCGGCCAAGAAAAAGAAGTAGCCGCCAAGCTCACGCAACAGTTTTCACAGGGACCGCCATTTCGCGCTAATCATCGCTAATCTTGTGATCTCATTAGCGTCAATTAGCCAAGATTAGCGGTCTCGGTCTTTCCTCCACGCCCCACCATCCGCACTCCAATGCTCTCTCGCTTTCTGCAACTCCTTGGCATTCCGGAAGACGTCCTCAAACATCTGGACCGCGCGGAGTTAGTGTTTCAACGCAGCGAGATCTTGTGGATCGGAGCGGTGCTGCTTTTACCGCTGGCGTGGATGGTCTACCGCCGACAGAAGCTCAACTTGCACACGGTGCCAAAATGGTTGCTGGCGACGCTGTGCGTGACGCGTGTCTCGATCCTGGCACTGCTGTTCGTGGTGTTGTCGGGGCCGTACTTGCGGATCGATCACAAATTCGAACGAAAACCAATCGTCGCATTCTTGTTCGACAACTCGCAAAGCATGAGGCTGCCAGCGGGACCGTTTGAAACTGACGAACAATTTGCGGAGGTGGCTCGTGCAACGGGAGCGGTGAAGGACGACGAAAGTTCGTCAAGTGCGGCACGCGTCTCAAGCGATCCCAGCAAGGGAGACCTTCGGACTGGCGAAGCAGCGGAGTCGGAAGACTCGCACCGAGCGCTGATCGTCGTTGATGCGGACACGCGCACGGCGCTGAATCGCCTCCGACGTGCGGAGTTGTCGCAGACGGCAGTGCGGGTCGCGAACGAAAAGCTGTTGAAGCCACTCGATGGGAAATTTGATGTGCGGCATCTCGCGTTCGCTCGCGATGTTGAACAGTTTGTGTTTGATCCAACGAAGTCCGAACCACAGTTACCAGACGTCAACAGTGGGCCTTCATCGTGGCTCGGCAGCATCGTGCAGCACGTCGTCGATGAAGCGGCGGGGCAGAAGATCGCGGGACTGGTCTTGTTCTCGGACGGCCAGAACACAGGGGGACGATCTCCGGCGGAAGCCGCTCGCGCAGCGGCTCAGGTCGGTGCGCCGATTTTCGTGGTGCCGATCGGATCGCCAAAGCGGTTGCAGGATGTCTCGATTGTGGACCTCTACACGACCGGACAAGTCTCGATCGGTGACACCGTGCGTGTGGCGGTGACGCTCGAATCGCATGGCTTCAACAAACGGCCAGTGAAGGTGGAATTGAAGGACGGCGACAAAGTGCTCGACACCAAGGAATTGGTGTTGCTTGGCACCGAACAACAGCAGACCGAATTGATCTTCGAGGCGAAGGAAGCCGGCGACAAATATCTCACGGTCAACGTGCCGGCATTCGCCGAAGAAGCCGAAGAGTTGCGAGCCAACAACAGCGACCTCGCGTTCGTGCGGGTCAGCGACGAGAAATTGAAAGTGCTTTTGATCGACGGCTTGCCGCGCTGGGATTTTCGATTCTTGAAGAACGACATCCGCCGCGACAACGGCATCAAAGGCCGCACTGGCGACGAACCGGAAGTCATCGTCGAGGCCGAATGGCGGCGCATGTCCAAAGACGATCAAGCCGCGAAGCTGCCGACCACCGCGAAGGAGCTGGCCGAATATCACACGATTGTGCTCGGCGATGCTTCGCCCGACATCTTGCACGATGATTTTCGGAAGGCGTTGATTGAAGCGGTGCGAGACAAAGGGGTCGGCCTGATTGTCGAAGCCGGGCCGCGTTTCATGCCGCAAATGTACGACCGCGAGTTTCAATCGCTGCTGCCGGTCGTGTTGAAGAACAACGCCGCGAACGGCATCGAGGCTCCCGCCTACAAGCCCTTTAAGATCGAGATCACACCGGAAGGTTTGCTGCACGAGTCTCTGCGACTGCACGACGATCCGGGCCGCAATGTCCAAGTCTGGTCGCAGATGCCGACCTATTTCTGGGCCTCCGCCGTCGAGCGTCCGTCAGCCGCGGCCATCGTGCTGGCTCGCAATCCGAGTCTCGAAAATCGCTGGGGCAAGCAACCGCTGATCGCGTACCAGTTCGCTGGTAAAGGGAAAGTCGCATTCCTCGGCATGGACGCGACGTACTTGTGGCGGCAGAACGTCGGCGATCGATTCTTCTACAAGTTCTGGGGCCAGATGCTGCGCTTCGTCGGCCGCACCGATGACGGCTCGGACAAGAAGGAAAACCGCCTCGCCGTGCGTCCCGTCCGAGTGCAACCGGGCGAGTCCGCCGAGATCGAACTCTTCGCCTTCACCGCCGACAACCAGCCGCGCACGGACGCAACGCTCAAGGTCAGCACGCTCGGCCCGACTGGTTCGCAGATGTTGGAACTCGTCGCCGACAAGTTCGTGAAGGGTCGTTTCACCGGCAAGTTCTCGCCGAAAGAGACCGGCGAGCATCGAGTGCTCTATCAACCGAACGACTCGCCGAAAACGATCGAAGGCAAGCTGCGTGTGATGCCCTCGTCCGAAGAACTGCGCGATCCAAATTTGAATCGTCCGTTGTTGGAGACGCTCGCCAGCACGACCGGCGGCAAAGTGATTTCGATCGCCGATCTCGCCTCGTTGCCGGAACTGTTCAAGGGCGAACCCATGCTGATCCAGGTTCACCGCGAAGCCAGCATCTGGGACAACTGGTTCACGCTGCTGCTCATCACACTGATCTATGCGGTGGACGTCGGGCTTCGTCGGTTAAGTGGCTTGAGTTGAGGAGGTGTCCGATGGTGCGATGTTCTCTCGTGATTGTGGCGGTCTCCCTCGTCGTGTGCTCCGCGGCGCACGCCCAAACGAAACCTGCCGCCGCTGCGCCGACGACTGCCGCGCCGCTCACCGAGGCGAAGGTCATCGAGCGTGTGACCGCGTCCGTCGATCGCAGCCTGGAATATCTCGCGTCGAAGCAGAAGCCGGATGGGAGTTGGGATGACTGCAATGCCGGCAATGCGCTGACGATCTTGGCGATGCTCGGCCGAGGACATGTGCCGGGACGTGGGCAATACAAAGAAGTCCTGCAAAAGGGACGCAAGTATCTGCTCAAGACGCAGCGTGAGGACGGGCTGTTTCATTCGCGACGCCAGGCCGGAGCGGGGCCGATGTACGAGCATGGGCTTTCAACGCTGGCGACAGCGGAACTCTACGGCATGGATCCGGATCCCGATGTCGAAGAGAAACTCCGCCGAGCGGTGAAAGTCATCATTAACGCTCAGTCACCCAACGGTGGCTGGCGGTACAACCCGAAGCCAGGTGACCACGACCTCAGCGTGAGCGTCATGCAGATCGTCGCTCTGCGAGCGGCCAACAACGCTGAGATCCCTGTCCCCGAAGAGATCATCGAGAAGGCGGCCAAGTATGTGCGATATTGTGCACACCCCAACGGCGGCTACGGCTATCAAGGGCCGGCTCAGGGAGCACAGACGTCAGCGGCCGGTGTTGTCTCGCTGCAGCTGCTCGGCAAGTACGACGATCCCAGCGTGCCGAAAACGCTCGACCTGCTGGCGAAGTTCCCGGTTGAATGGTCGGCCAACGGCATCCAGTATTGGTACTACTTCCATTACTACGCGATCCAGGCGAACTATCAGGCGGGGGGCAAGTACTGGAACGACTGGCACCCGCGCGTCCGCGAACTGCTGCTCGACAAACAAAACGCCGACGGCAGTTGGGACGTCCCCGGCGGCACCGCCGAGAACGCCGGCGTCGTCGGCCCCAACAATATCTACTGGACCAGCATGGCCACGCTCGTCCTCGAAGTCTACATGCACTTCCTGCC
>CAMAWN010000285.1 GCA_945861865.1 Candidatus Kuenenia stuttgartensis
TTGATCTCGCCGGTCAGCTTGCGGCTGAGGCCGATCTTGCGATCTTCGGTGTCCACTCGCAGGACGCGGACTTCCAACTCGTCGCCGACTTTGACCAACTCTTCCGGATTCTCGACCTTCGAGTCCGCCAGTTCAGAGATGTGCAGCAGTCCTTCGAGTTCCGGGGCCAGTTCGATGAAGACTCCGAAGTTGGTGATCTTCGTGACCTTGCCTTTGACCACTTCGCCCGGTTGAAACTTGGAAGGAATGTCGGTCGCCCACGGATCGCTGGCGAGCTGCTTGAGTCCCAGCGCGATGCGTTTCCGTTCTTGATCGACCGTCAAAACTTGGCACTCCAGCTCTTGCCCCTTCTTGAGCATTTCGCTGGCGTGCGAAATTTTGCGAGTCCAGCTCATGTCGCTGACGTGCAGCAGTGCATCGACACCCTCTTCGAGTTCGATGAACGCACCGTAGTTCGTGAGGTTGCGGACCACTCCTTTGACGTTCGCACCGGCCGGGTATTTCGCAGCGACATCGTCCCAGGGATTGGGCAGCGTCTGCTTCATGCCCAGCGAGATTTCCTGCTTCTCTTTGTTGATGCCCAGCACGACCACGTCGACCTTGTCGCCGATCTGGACGATCTCGGTCGGGTGATTGATGCGTTTGGTCCAGGACATCTCGCTGATGTGAACGAGTCCCTCGATGCCGTCTTCGAGCTTCACGAACGCACCGTAGCTCATGACGTTGACGACCTCGCCGTTGATCTTCGCGCCGACCGGGTACTTGTCGCCGACAGCATCCCACGGGCTGGGGAAGCGTTGCTTGAAGCCCAACGCGATTTTTTCTTTCTCGCGATCGACGTGCAGGATCATGACTTCGATCTCTTGATCGATCTTGACCACTTCCGTTGGGTGCCCGATGCGGCCCCAGCTCATGTCGGTGATGTGCAGCAGGCCGTCGATGCCGCCCAGGTCCACGAACGCGCCGAAGTCGGCGATGTTCTTGACGATGCCCTTGCGGATCTCGCCGTCTTTGAGATCGGTGAGCAACTTTTGCTTGAGTTCCGTGCGGCGATCTTCGATCAGCTTGCGCCGCGACACGACGATGTTGCGGCGAGCTTCGTCGATCTTGAGGATCACGCATTCGATCTCGCGGCCGATGTAGGTGCCGATGTCCTGCGGCCGGCGAATGTCCACTTGGCTGGCGGGCAGAAACACGTTGACGCCGATGTTGACCAGCAATCCGCCTTTGATTTTGCGAAGGACCGCCCCTTTGACGACATCCCCTTCGGCGTGATTCTTGATGACTCGTTCCCACTCGCGGACACGGTCAGCCTTTCGCTTCGAGAGCATGATCAGGCCGAAGTCGTCCTCGACCTCTTCCAGCAGCACGCTGATCTTGTCGCCGGGCTGCGGCTTCGGATCGTCCCGCTCCCACTCATCGAGAGTGACGACCCCCTCACTTTTGTAGCCGATATCGACCAGCACTTCGTCGCCGTCCACACGGATGACCGTACCCTCGATGATCTGATTGACGTCGAAGGCGTGCCCGACAGAACCATAAATTCGTTCCAGTTCGTCGGGAACCTCGAACTCACTTGGGCTGAGGCTAGAAATGTCAAACGCCGAGTCCAGCTCGGCGTCGTCCACGTTGAATTCACGAATCAAAAAGCGATCAACCATTGTCTGCTGCTGCCAATCCCACGATGCGAGCAACCGGCGGCCAATACCGACTCAGCCTGCTCCATCACGGTTCGTTCGAGGAACTGCTCTGCCGATCCGATCGCACACGCGACGGAAACCTCCGGCCAAAGCAAGTGGCGAGACTATAGCGGCCCGCAGCCGCGACCGAACAGGGAATTGACTGAGTTTTTTCGGCCGAGAATTGGTTCCATTTTGCCGGCGGTCGATCATCCACGACTGGACTCAGCGACAACCATCACACGCCGACGCTTGAAGGTGTGAGAAACCCAGCAATAGACTCGCCCCGTTGTTCGCCGATTCCACGGACTTTCCACCCCCACGAGGAGCCTCGCCATGTCCCTCCAGAAACTTTCCCGTCGTGAAATGCTCGAACAGTCGATGTTCGCAACTGCGGCCGCGATCGCCGCTCGGCATGTGAATCTGCCGGTCGCGCACGCTCAAGAATCCAACAGCCCGAACAACACGATCCGCGTGGCGATCACCGGCGTGAACGGCCGCGGCGGATCGCACATCTCCGAATTGAAGAAGCGCAAGGGAGCCGAGATCGCCGCGATCATCGACGTCGATGAAGCAGTCGGACAACGCAACTGCGACAACCTCGAAAAGGAACTCGGCAGGCGGCCGGCATTTTTCACCGACATTCGCAAGGCCCTCGAAGACAAGTCGATTGACGCAGTCAGCGTCGCGACGCCGAACCACTGGCATTCGCTGGCGGCGATCTGGTCGATGCAAGCTGGCAAAGACGTCTATGTCGAGAAGCCGGTCAGCCACAACGTCAGCGAAGGCCGCCGCTGCGTGCAGGTCGCTCGCAAGCACAAGAAGATTTGCCAAACCGGAACGCAGAGCCGCTCCGAGCAAGGCATGCGCGACGCGATCGCGTTCATTCACGCGGGCGGCATCGGCGAGGTCAAACTGGCTCGCGGCCTGTGCTACAAGCGTCGCGGTTCGATCGGCCCGCGCGGAGTGTACGAACCGCCGAAGACCGTCGATTACGACATCTGGTCCGGCCCCGCTCCGCTGAAACCGGTGACTCGGCCGAAGTTCCACTACGACTGGCACTGGCAGTGGGACTACGGCAACGGCGACCTCGGCAATCAGGGCATCCATCAAATGGACATCGCTCGCTGGGGCCTGCAAGTCGCGGACCTCGGCGAAGGTGTGCTCAGCTACGGTGGCCGGCTGGGTTACGAGGACGCCGGCGAGACCGCCAACTCGCAAGTCTGCATCCACAAGTACGGCGACAAGCGGCTGGTCTTTGAAACGCGAGGTCTGCCGACTCCCAATTACCAGGGAGCCAAGATTCTCGAAACCGACGCCAACAAAGGAGCCGGCGTCGGCGTGATTTTCTACGGCACTGAAGGCTATGTGATCATGCCGAGCTACTCATCGGGGATCGTCTTCGACAAGGAGGGCAAGGTCGTGAAGGAATTCAAAGGTGGCGGCGATCACTTTGGCAACTTCCTCGCCGCCTGTCGCAGCCGCAAACACGAAGACCTCCACGCGGACATCCTCGAGGGTCACCTGTCGAGCGCGCTGTGTCACCTCGGCAACATCTCGTACCGCTTGGGCCAGCAGATGCCCGTCGCCGCGATCAAAGAGCGACTGGCCAATGACGTCGAGGCCCTCGGCACGTTCGACCGCTTCTCCGAGCACCTCACCGAGAACAAAGTCGATGTCGCCGACACGAAGGGCTACTTCGGCCTCGACCTGACGCTCGACGGCAAGAAGGAAATCTTCACCGGCCCACACGCCGCCGTCGCCAACCCGATGCTCACCCGCGAGTATCGCAAGCCGTTCGTTGTGCCGGCGGAGAAGGATGTGTAATCGAAAGACGATTCGATCGCAGAACCCCGGCTTGTTCCGCACGGATCCGGGGTTCTGCGTTTTGACAACGCACATTGAGGTCTGTCTCACGATGACTTATGTGGAAGACATTTGTCTGGCGTTGATTCGAGTTCTGGATCACGCTGTCTTCCACCACGAACCTGTCACACTCGCCGGTTTCGCTGCAAACATCGACTTCTGGGCCGACGAAATTCGCCACTGCATGGATTGCTTGGCGGGCGATGAGAAGCGTTTTGATGCTCTTAGTGCCGCGCGGCTTCAAGAGGCTGAGAAACTCCAAATTCAAGCCGATTCAGTTGCGATCACATTGACCCAACAACAATTGGATCGAATGAAGAGCCGGCTACACCAATCGGCCGTCACATTTCTTCGCGCATGTCGATTGTACATTGAGGCAGGAAAACAAGCGGAGTTGGAAATTCTGCTTGGGTTCCGAATTCAGGACCGTCGCCAGCCCACTTAACGAGGGACTCTCCATGCCACATACATCGTCTCTGAGTTTCATCACTCTTGTCGCTGTCCTCGTCTCTGTCGCGACTGCCGATGATCCCGTAAGAACCTATCGCAATGTTCTCAAACCACTCGACAACCCGCCGCCGCTGCTCGCAGATCATCCAGAGTTCGTCGAACCAGTTCGCGAGTTACGCCGGTTCGAGGCTCCGATCCTCGTCAATGAACGGGACGCCGATCTCTCCGTGCGAGCGTGGCGGTTCTCGTACAACGCGCGCGGCATTGTCGAGATGCCAAACCGGCTGCAAGCCAAAGCCACCGCCGTCATCATGGTCCACCCATGGGGCATCGACGACGGTCAAGGCTGGAACACACCCGAACCGGCCGGAGTCTGCGACTTCTGCACGCCGGATAAAAATCATCTTGCCGCGCGGCACACGCACGAAGTCATCAATCCATTCTTGAAGGCGGCACGCAGCAAAGTCCCGCTCGTGATGTATAGCCTCCCTGGCGGCGAAGACCCGATCCGCAAAAAGCTGTACCGCTCGCTGCGAGCCAAGCCGAGTGACGCCGACAGGCAGCAAGGTGCGAAGGAACTCACGGCTAAGCTCAAGAGCTTTGAATACAAAGGCCAGCCGCTCGTCGAAACGATTTCGCTGTCGGTCGAGAATCCGGTCCGAGACTACTTCCGCCAGTTCCCCGGTCTCGACGCCAGCGCGAAGTACAACAACGAAGGCTTCTGGCAACAGCCGATCCCGGTCACGAAAGACATCGACGTCGATCCCAACGACGTCGTGATCTACGACTCCGAAGGTTACGAGCCGCTCAAAAATTTCCTGAAAGTGAACGGCATTCGCCACGTCTTGCTGACCGGCTACGCCACCGACATGTGCTTCTGCAAGACGACGGCCGGCTACGAGAATCTGTCGAAGGACTTCAACGTGTTTCTCGTCGGCGACGCTTCGCTGGCGACGTTCCCAGCCAACAACACGCCGCGTTTCGCGACCAATGCTCATTTGTCGTTTGCGTCGCTCAATCAGTTGGTCACCCAGATTTCGTGGGTCAAGTTTGACCCCCGGTGATGTCCCTTCTCCCCTTGGGAGAGGGCGTGAGGGTTTCGAGGCCAAGCGACTTACATCATCGCGACCGACTCAATAGGCAAACGTTCAGAACGCGGCTTCAATTAAAAACCACGTCAATCGTCTCGAAACCTCACCCCGTCCCTCTCCCAAAGGGAGAGGGAGAAAGAATAACGTCACCGCACATGCCCGCCTTCACGCATCATCTTTTTGTCTGTTGCAATCAACGCACGCTTGGCCATCCGCGCGGGTGCTGCGATCCAGAAGGGGCGGAAGCGTTGCGGAATGCCTTCAAGGCCGAGGTCAAAACGC
>CAMAWN010000286.1 GCA_945861865.1 Candidatus Kuenenia stuttgartensis
TCGTTCGCTGACATGCTCGGCACGCTCCGTCGGCTCAGCGTCCGACAACAGGTTTTGACCTTGGCCCTCGCAGGACCAGGGTCTCGAAAAATCCAACAACTCCTAGAAAACGCGGTGGCCTTGGCCACCTAAAGTGCAAAAGTCGAACCGAGATCCCCTCGACTTCCTCGCACAAACACGACGAACCGCTCAACCAATCCCTTTGTTCGCTCCGACGCGGTAAACAATCACGTTCGTCGCTGTGTTCCAATCGCAGTCGCTGGACTTGAAGAACCTCACAGCAATTCGCATCGAACTGCTCAACGCCCCGAACCTGTCGTGCGGCGGACTGGGACGAGCTTCACGGGAACGTGCGCTCTGACCGAGATCCGCGTCGAAGCGACGAACGTTGCTTGGCAACACTGGGTGGTCATCAGACTCAATCGCAAGAGCGGACCGAGGCTTGTTCGAGCCGTTTGGCCTGCCAGATGTCGCCTGACCCGGCGATGGCCGTTGGAATTCGCACAACCCGTCGGAGGCTCGGCGGGCCGCACTCTGAGGGCGGAAAAATCGGTTCTGTATTGGTGCATCAATGGCGGCCGATGTATTGTGGTGACGGCAACAAACACTCGGAGGACTTCGGAATGCTCTCGATGCTTGGCGAACGACGCGCGGCGACTTGCGATGGATCTCGGCGGCAGTTTTTGAAGCTCGGCGGATTGGCTTTGGGCGGGCTGACGTTGCCGCAGATTCTGCAAGCGGAAGAAACATCGCCGATGACGCGGGGGAAAAAGCTGTCGCACAAGGCGATCATCATGATCTACTTGTCCGGCGGGCCGTCGCATCAGGACATGTACGATTTGAAGATGGACGCTCCGAAGGAAATTCGTGGGGCGTTTCGGCCGATCAGCACGAACGTGCCGGGCATTGAAATCTGCGAGCACATGCCTCGGCTGGCGAAGATGATGGACAAGTTCGCGATCATTCGGTCGTTGTATGGCGGCCCGGATCAGCACGCGTCGGACTTGTGCCTGAGCGGCTATCCGATCGGTCCGAATGGGCGGCAGGACAATCATCCGTCGCTCGGCGCAGCCGTCGCGAAGATTCAAGGAGCGGTCGATCCGGCCGTACCGCCGTTCGTAGGGCTGACGACGAAGACCGGGCACGCTCCGTATTCCAATCCCGGATTGCCGGGCTTTTTGGGAAATGCCTACGCACCGTTCCAGCCGGACAGCGACGGGATGTCCAACATGCGGCTCAACGGAGTCACGCTGGACCAGCTTCGGAATCGTCAGTCGCTGCTGACGAGTTTCGACAGTTTCCGTCGGCACGTTGACGCCAGTTCGAAGCTGCAAGGAGTCGACGCGTTCACTCAGAAAGCGTTCGATGTGCTGACGTCGAGCAAACTGGTCGAGGCGCTGGATCTCGAAAAGGAAGATCCAGCGTTGCGAGACCGCTACGGTCGTGGTGCTTCGTCCCCCGCATTCGGTGAAGACGCGGGACCGCATTGGATGGATCAGTTCCTGATGGCTCGACGGTTGGTCGAAGCGGGAGTGCGTTGCGTCACGCTGTCGTTCGGCAGTTGGGATCGTCACGGCGCGAACTTTGAACGCTTGCCCGAACAACTCGGCAAGCTCGATCAAGGAGTGACCGCGCTGGTGGAAGACTTGCACGTGCGCGGACTCGATCAGGATGTGAGCGTCATTGCCTGGGGCGAATTCGGTCGCACGCCGCGCATCAATCCGGGTGGCGGCCGCGACCATTGGCCGCAGGCTTCGTGTGCCTTGCTCGCTGGTGGTGGCATGCGGATGGGACAGGTGATCGGCTCGACCAATCGTCTGGGCGAAGTCCCTCAAGATCGGCCGATCCATTATCAAGACGTCCACGCGACGCTCTACCGTCAACTCGGCATCGACGTGAACACCGCCACCATCGCCGATCCCAACGGACGCCCGCAGTATCTGCTCGATCGCCGCGAACCGGTTCGCGAACTTGTGTGATCAACCGGGAGGGCGAATCACACGCTGCGGATCACGAATCATTTTGAGTTGGGATTCCGCTTCCACGATTGAAAGCCATCCATGAGCAGTTCCGCCTCGACATCTCGGCGACGCTTCCTGCAGGCCAGTTTGTCTGCCGGTGGCGCTGGGCTTTCTTTGGCGGACATTCTGCGTCAGCAAGCGTTCGCCGAAGCGACTGGGGGATCGACGGCTGATACTTCCGTGATTCAGATTTGGCTGGGAGGTGGTCCGAGTCAATTTGAAACGCTGGATCCAAAGCCGGAAGCCCCCGTCGAAATTCGGGGACCGTACTCGGCGATTCAGACCAAGCTGCCGGGAATTTTGTGCTGTGAAATGTTGCCGCGCACGGCGATGGTTCTCGACCGCGCGGCCGTCATTCGCACGGTCAGGCACGCCACGAATGGGCATTTTGTCGGAGCCCATTGGTGCTCGACCGGCTATTCCGGAGACCTCAATCGCAGCACGCATCCGTCGTCGGGTGCGATGGCCTCGCGGTTCCGAGGGGCGGTGAATCTCGGTGTGCCCGCGTATGTGTTGCTCTCCGAAGAGCAGACTCGGAATCCGGAGATTGCGACCGTGATGGGAGCCGCGTATCTCGGATCTCAACACGCGCCGTTCACGATTCTGCAAGACCCGTTTCAAAAGAGTTTTCAGCAGGACAAAGTTCGCCACGCGGCATCCAGTTTGAAACTCGCGGACGATTTCACGCTGTCGCGCGTCGTGGATCGGCGGTCGTTGCTGAGAGGGCTGGATCGTTTCGCACGTCAGGCGGATGCGACCCGTGCGATGGACGGAATCGATAGCTTCACGCAATCGGCCTTCGACATGTTGACGAGCGGTGCCGCACGCCGAGCATTCGATCTCAACGAAGAATCGCCGGCCACGCGCGATCGTTATGGGAGACATCGTTGGGGACAGATGGGGCTGCTGGCTCGGCGGTTGGTGGAGTCGGGCGTGACCTTTGTCACGCTCAACACCGCGCCGGATTCGCTCTGCTGGGACTGGCACCGCAATATCGTCAACGACAACCGGCCGAGCGACGGTTCCGACGGCCCGACACGCGGCATGGACATCTCCGGGCCGCCACTCGATCAGATGCTCTCGACCTTGATCGCGGATCTCTACGAACGCGGCCTCGATCGCAAAGTCCTGCTGGTGGTCTGGGGAGAATTCGGCCGAACTCCGCGCGTGAACGCAACCGGCGGTCGCGATCACTGGGGCTCGCTGATGAGCATTCTCATGGCCGGCGGCGGACTGAAGGTCGGTCAGGTGATCGGCACCTCCAGCCCCAACGGCGAGGTTCCCACCAGTCGACCGGTTTCGCCCACGGATGTGCTAGCCACGATCTACCGCCACTTGGGAATCGACTTAACCCGGCACACTGTGACCAACGCCGGCCGGCCGATTCCTCTCCTTCCCGACGGAGCACCGATTGCCGAATTGCTGTGACCGGAATCGTCGGATGCCCAGACGGGTTGGTTCGTCTGCCGTCCCAAGCCGGAGCAATACAAACGACGAAAGGTCCGTCAACACGGGATCTGTTTTGCTTGTGAATGGAGCAATGACCATGCGACGCACGACACCACCACGGATCACTCGTCGCAGCCTCCTGGCCAGCGGTGCGGCCATGACGGCTGTGTGCGCGATTCAGTCTCTGTCCGTGCTACGGTCGCAGGAACAAGCCGAGAAAACGCACGGCCGCTTAAAGGTCACCGAAATTGAGACCCACGAGATCACCGTGCCGTACGACGACTGGATCGCCTACGAACTGAACCACTTTTACGGCCCCACGCGGCGCACGATTTACATCGTTCACACCAACAGCGCATTGATCGGTCTGGGCGAAAGCGGTTCGCGGGAGCCGGACGCGGTGCTGGCGAAATACATCGGCTCGAATCCCTTCGATTGGGTCGGCGACGAGACCAGTCTGGGGTTGGGAATCGCCATGTACGACCTCATGGGGCAGGCGGCCGGCGTACCTGTCTACAAGTTGTTCGGCCAGAAATATCGGTCGTGGATACCGGCGGCGGCGTGGACCGTCTCGACACATCCCCAGCGGATGGCCAATGCCGTTCGAAAGTTTTCCGCCCGCGGCTTCACGTGGCTGAAGTACCACTTGTCCCCGTTCGAAAACGTGATCGATCAGATGGACGCCATGCAGGCCGTCGCACCGAAAGGCTTCAAGATTCATCACGATCTGACGATGGGGGGCACCGACGATCACACCTTTGAATTGCTGGAGAAGATCGCGAAGTTTCCGATCGCCGGTTGCTTTGAAGACCCGCTGCCGGAAAAGGATATCGACGGCTACGCCGAGCTGCGTCAAAAGTGTCGGCTGCCGATCTTGTACCACCACTCGCCGTTGGGAGTCGGCTTTGAAACTCAGCGGCGAGCTGCCGACGGTTACATCCTCGGCCATGCCAAGATTGGCGACGCGATTCGCCGGGCTGGGTTGTTCGCACAACTCGAACTTCCATTCTCGCTGCAAAACGTCGGCGGCACGATCACGCGGGCGATGACGGTTCACATGCAAGCGGCCTTCAAGACAGCGCACCTGCACTTCAACAGCGACACCGAGACGTGGAAGGCGGACGTCGTTCAGGAACGTCTCGAACCGGTCAACGGCCTAATCCGCGTGCCGGAACGTCCGGGACTGGGGCTGACACTCGATCGTGGCGAGTTGGAGCGGCTCAAGAATCTCAAACTCCCCGAGCAGCCGAAGTGGATCATCAAGACCAAGTATTCCAACGGCACGATGATGTACAACATCGCGGATCCACAAGATTCCCTGTTCATGGTCCGACCCGACAAACGGCGTCTGGTAACGCTCAACTATGACGCTCCGCTCACGACCGAATACTGGGATCCGGATGGGACGTCGGCGTTCCGCGACATGTTTCAGCGATTGGAAAAAGAAGGTTTGGTCCTGGAGCGACCGCAGACGTAGCGCGGAGTCGCCGCGATCACTCGCCGCAGAAGCCGAGCTTCACGAGTTGGGTTGGTGCCTGGACGATGCCTGAGTGCAGCCTAATGGACAGCTTCCGGTTGGATACGAAATGAATCACAAACAGATGACCGAACAAGGCTCACGAGTTGCGTGCTGGATGAGGGCCTTGTCGCTCCTGTGCTTCTTGTCGGTAATCAGTCGTGCGGCAGAAGAGCCTAAGAGCGTCTATCAAAATGAACTCAGGTCACGAGGGATCGAAAACAAATCACGATGCAGCCGAGCGTCAGGAAGGCTTGGTGAATGTCGGCGCGTCGTTCGTAGCGGACGCGAAGGCGGCGGAATTGATGCAGCCAACTGTTGGTCC
>CAMAWN010000287.1 GCA_945861865.1 Candidatus Kuenenia stuttgartensis
AACCGATTTGACTCAAGCCGCGACCCCTCGTTGCCGCTGCCGGAGAGCGCCGGTAGAGTCACCTCCATGTCGCGACGTTCGATCCAACTCCTGCAATTACCGATTCCTCAGCCGGGCCTGGAGCCTGCCAAGGGGAATGTGCCGCTCGCTGCCGGCTACTTGAAGATGTATGCCCAGCGACGTGGATTGCAGGAGTTCTACGACATCGAAATCTTCCCGCCGGGCCTGTCCAACACGCTCAGCGACTGCGGCTTGGTTGAGGAAATCCTGACTCGCGACCCGTGGCTAGTGGGTTTTACCTGCTACCTCTGGAACATCGACCGAACTCTCTGGATCGCCAGTCGGTTGAAAGAGCGCCGGCCCGACCTGCGGATCATCATCGGCGGCCCCGAAGTCACCGCCGACAACGCCTGGGTGCTGCAACATCCAGCAATCGACTTCGCCGCCATCGGCGAGGGGGAGCAAACTTTCGCCGAACTCCTCATCGCGCTGCGTGACCAGCACACCCCGCGCGAACCGATCGCCGGGTTGTACGTTTCGCCGAACGTAGCTCGCTCTCGCCGAGAGCGAAGTACGCCTGACCTTGTCGTGCTGGAAAGCCATTCCGCTCTCGGCGAGAGCGGGCTACTTTTGCCCGCGTTTCGTCAGCCACTCGCCAGTCTCGATGAAATCAGTTCGCCGTATCTGGAAGGGATCCTCGACGCGGCCGACGAAGACATGCTGCTGCTGGAAACGATTCGCGGCTGCATCTTCAAGTGCAAGTTCTGCTACTACCCCAAGAGCTACGACGACCTGTATTTCGTCTCGCGCGAGAAGATCATCGCCAACCTGCAATACGCGCGCGAACGCGGAGTCAAAGAGGTCGTGCTGCTCGATCCGACGCTCAATCAAGCCCGCAACTTCGCCGACTTCGTGAAGCTGCTCGCCGAGCAGAACCCCGATCATCAATGGCGCTACTTCGGAGAACTGCGCGCCGAAGGGCTGACTCCCGCGATCGCTCAATTGCTGCGCGATGCGAACTTCACCGAGGTCGAAATCGGTCTGCAATCCATCGACCCGCTGGCGATGGAACTGATGGACCGCAAGAACAACATGAAAGCCTTTGAACGCGGCGTGACCGCGCTGATGGACGTGGGCATCGACGTCAAAGTCGATCTCATCATCGGCCTGCCCGGCGACACGCCCGACTCCGTCCGCCGAGGCATGCACTTCCTGCGCGACACCGGCCTTTACTCCAGCGTGCAAGTTTTCAATCTCGCGATCCTACCCGGCACCGCCTTCCGCCAGGAAGCCGAGATGCACGGCCTGCAATTCCAACCGCGCCCGCCGTACTACGTCCTTAAGACGCCGACCATCGACCTCGCGACCATGTACGGGTTGATGGAAGAAGCCGAAGAAATCTTCGACACCGAATTCGACGCCCTCCCCTCTCCGGCCGAACGCCGAGAGCCGATCGCCGAAAGCCGTCATCCCACGTTCGCCGAATACGCCGTGGACCTCGACGACCTCGCACGCGATCCCCTGCCGCTCCCCGCTCAACGTCAAGGAGCCTTCGAGCTGCGTCTGCAATCCGCCGACTTCCGCCAACACCGCGACGAAGCCTGCCGGCTGATCCGGCAACTGCTCGACGACAATCCGCATTCGACACTGCGCATCGTCCTTGAACCGACGGGCGATCCGGCGTCCCTCAAAATGTCATTTCTGCAAGCGATCCGCACCGCTTGCCTGAAGGAGCCGTCCTACCTCGACCGCTTCTACTCGATGCAGCTTGGCCGTCCAAAGGGAGCGAAGCACATCGTCATCCGCCTGCCGTGGCCCGCCCGCGAGTCCGTGGGTCTCGACTGGATCGACGACGTCGGCCAGTTCGCCTCGATCGTCTGGACCGGCGAGAACATCCCATCCGAAGACAACATGACCGAGGAACTCGAAGCCCACGAATTCGTGCTGGCCTAGCCGGGATGATTCATGGCCTCCCGCAGGAGGAAACAGACTGCCGCACACTAACCCGACGCGCAAGCGAGGCTAAACCGTCACGATAGCCTCGCTTGCGCGTCGGGTTAGTGTGGAGCCATGAATAATCACGGCTAGCGCCGCGCGGCTAATTTCTGCGATCCCTATCACAAATTTCGTCAAGTCGCAGAGATCATGACGTGACGCAGTTTCTTTGATCTGAGTCGCTTGAAAATCTATCCCGACTCTTCGGAACATTTGGTGCAACCGGAGTCCTTTGATTTTTCGACAGCGATTTCGTCGGCAATTGGTCTGATCGTCGTCGTGCTTCTTGAAGATCTGGCTTTGCGGACTATACGTAAAGTTTGCAATTTGCCAGTTCTTAGAGACGTAATCACGACATGTACTCACCTTTTATGCTGTGAGGAGACACCCCGATGTTGTTCACCCAATGGCTCCCAGGTTTCGCAGGTCGCATTCTGAGAAGTCGTCAACGAACGGGTTCGTTCGCTCGCCGAGGTTCGACGAGAGGCACTTCCATCCAGACTCACGCAGCGTCGTGGATGGCGGCCCCCAGCAGTTCCAGACTTGGTGCAGGTGTCGAGCGTTTAGAGGACCGGTCACTGTTGGCTGGCGTGGTGTCTGGTCTCAACGTCAACATCAGCCAGTTGCTCGGCAATCAGGATGAGTCGGCAATCGCCGTCAACCCGCTCAACTCGCAGCAACTGTTTGCATCTTCCAACAATGATTCGGGTGGTTTGTTCGCCGCGCGCAGCATCGACGGCGGTGTCACCTGGCTGCCGAGTAATGGTGCGGACTATGTCATCGCAGACGGCCTCGATGGACTTGTTGCGGCTTGTTGCGACCCGACGGTCACGTGGGACCAGTACGGCAATCTCTTTCTGAGTTACATCAATGATTCAATTAGCGGAGTTCCCATTGCTCTGAGCATAGACGGTGGTGTGACATTCACGGCAGTGACGTCGCTGGGTTCCTCGACGGATCAACCTACGATTGTGTCCGGGCCGGGAACCGGCGGTGTGGATGTCAGCGTGTGGGTCACCTATGCCGAAGGAGGCACCATCGTCGCGTCAGGCGCGTCGGTGACGGGACTGGGTCTGGTCGGCGCATTCAGCGCCCCTGTGTCGTTGGCGGGAGTTGGACAGTTCGGGGACATCGCGATTGGCCCCAACGGTCAAGTCGTCGTCACCGGTCAGTCAGATACCGTGATCCAAGTCATCACCGATCCCGACGGACTCGGCGCGGCACCGTTTGGAAGTTTTGTCACGGCAACGACCACGAACGTGGATCGTTTCGATTCAATTCCGGCGCAGCCAGCGAGGACCATCGACTCTGAGGGTGGATTGGCTTACGACCGCAGCGGTGGCGCTTTCAACGGTCGGCTGTACCTGGTCTACACGGAAGAAACGGTCGACGAGAGCAACGACACGGACATCCTGGTGCGGTATTCCTCGGACGACGGAGCCACTTGGAGCGTGCCCGTTCAAGTCAATGACGACACCGGTCCCAACAGCCAGTTCTTCCCCAAGATTGCCATTGATCAGACGACGGGCACAGTGGGAATCGTGTGGCTCGATGCGCGCAACGATGTCGCGAATACGAAAGTCCAAACCTTTGCTTCTGCCAGTAACGATGGCGGCCTGACGTGGTCACGCAGCACGCTGGTCAGCCAAGGTGCAACGGATGGAACCGTCGCGGCCACTGGCGGGCAGCAGTTGGGCGATTATATCGGCCTGACCTTCACGAACGGCGTCATGCACGCAAGCTGGGCGGACAACTCGAACAGCACGTTCAACAACCCGAATGGCACCCTCTCGCGAATCGATCTCTACACAGCCTCGATTCTGGTGGGACCGTGGGAGAGCCAAGGTCCGGCTCCGGGCATCAACGGGCAGGAAGACGTGCCGCCGGATAATCAAATCAATGGCGCGGTCCAGGCCATCGCGGTCCACCCCACGAATCCCAACATCATGTATGTGGGTGGGGTCAACGGTGGCGTTTGGAAAACGAACAACGCCACCTCTGCCGCTCCGCATTGGGTTCCGGTGACCGATGGATTTCCATCCCTTTCGATTGGTGCGCTGGAATTCGATCCCACCGACGCCACCGGGAATACCCTGATCGCGGGTGTGGGCATCACCAGCAGTTATTTCCTGGGAGACCAATTCACCGGAGTCTTGCGCACGACCGATGGCGGTCTGACATGGACGCAACTGGGAACGACGGATCTGGCGGGAGAGAACATCACCAGCGTGACAGCGCGTGGAATGACCTTGTTGGCGGCATCGGACAATGTCTGGGGCGGCGGGAATGGCAGAGGGTTGTTCCGGAGCATAGATGGCGGTGCGAGTTGGACATTGATTTCTGACGGCACACATGGTTTGCCGGATTCCACGTCAGTCAGCGACGTGGTGGGTGATCCGCTGAATTCCGACATTCTGTATGCGGCGGTCCGAGGCGCGACCGGCGGCGTGTTCATGAGCACGGATACGGGGCTGACTTGGACCAACATCACAAACGGCATCGGGATTATCGATGAGTTCACCGACAAAATTGAGCTGGCCGTGCATCACGACGTATCGACTCTCGCCGTGTTTGCGGCGGTGGACGTCAACAGTTCGCTGTCGTTTGTCTTCCGCAGCCTGAATGGCGGCGCGTTTATGCCTCTCGATGTTCCCAGCGGTGGCGGACAAGGTTTCGTCCACATGGCAATCGCTGCCGAACCGATGGATCCGGACATCGTCTATTTGGGTTATGGGGGAGGCGGAGAACATTATCTGACTCGTGTCGATGCGTCGCGCGATCTAGGCAGTCAGCTCACTGTGATCGCTGGCGGCGACTTTCATTCGCCGCACGTCGATACTCGTGAGATGCAGATCGACGCCATTGGAAATCTGGTGCTGGGGACCGACGGCGGTTTATTCCGCCTGCCGACTCCGATGCAGAATACCGGATCGTGGAGTGCGATCATCGGGGACATCAGCCTCTTCGAACTTCACAGCGTCGCCTACGACAGCGTCTCGAACGTGGTCATGGCTGGCGCGCAGGACAACGGCACGCTGTTTCAAGCTGCGGCGGGCAATCTGACCTGGGCTCATCCGGGCTTCGGCGATGGTGGCGACGTGGTGATCGACGACGTCTCTTTGGCGGGACTTGGTCAATCCATCCGCTACTACAGTTCTCAGTTTCTCGGCGGCTTTACGCGAGAAGTCTACGATTCCAATAACAACCTCGTGAGTTCCACGGGGCTGGCTGGGATTGATGACGGCACCTTCACCACGCCCGTGGAACTCAACATCGTGGACCC
>CAMAWN010000288.1 GCA_945861865.1 Candidatus Kuenenia stuttgartensis
AGTTTCGCCCCGTTGGGGCTAACTGGATCGCGTTGTTTCGTGCCCCAGGGCTGCGCCCTGGGCTATCGAGTTGCGACCCTTCGGGCCGGAAAACAAGAAACAAATCCCGCCCGATGACAAAGCTTCGTCAACCTCAACTTTGCATCACCTCAGCCCGAAGCCCTTCCGCTACTTCCGCAGTTTCCAGAACTGCGACCCGTCATGCACGGCTGGCAAAATCCGTTGCCGTTGGCCGGGAGCGGTGCCGTGACGCATGAGTTCGTAGATGTCGTGCAGCAGCGCCTCGGCCTGTGCGAAATACGCATGGCCCAGCAGATCGAGATCGAAGTCCGGCACCGCCACCGTGTCCACACCGGGAGTCACGGTGTAGGGCTGGAAGTAGCCGGCTCGCGGAGCCTCGTGCAGTTTCGCGGAGAGATGCACCGGCAAGTCGCCATCGGAGGCGTACAGCGTCGTCCGCTCGGCGTGTTCCGGGTACAGCCGTGCGAGATCGAGGAACAGATCGCGGTCCACATCCGGCGCGGCGAGGAACACCTGGCCGAACTTCACTCGGCCTTGAGTCTGCGCATTCGCCGCGATCCGCTGAAGTGATCGCAACAGACCGCGATTGCCCATGCTGTGAGCGATGACATGCACCCAAATGTCCAAGGTCCAAATCCCAATGTCCAATGAATAACCAATGACCAAACCCCAATGAGTTTTGGCCCAGATTTCTCGGACTCCGCGTTCAAGTGCTCCGTTTAGCTTTGGACATTGGAGCTTGGGATTTCATTGGTCATTGGGTTTTGGAAATTGGGGCTTCTTGCTCAAAAAACAAATTGCAGGACGTTGCGAATTTCGGCGAAGAAGGGGTCACGGTCCTGCCGCTCGACGTGCTGCACTCGGAGCGAGTCGTCGCGCAGGTCGAACCGTTTGAGTTTCTGCCAGAAGGACGAACCTGTCTCGCCGAAGCGGTGAGCCTCCGGCACAGAGACCTCGACGCGGCCGCGCGTCACGCTGTGGTGCTGCTGTCCGGTGAAGCCGTCGCCGTGCGCGTGCGGCTGACGGTTGGTCTGGAGCACTCCCGCGTACACGTGCTGTGCATGTCGGCGAATGCGTTCGGCTCGGACTGGTCGCAGTTGGAGTCCGGCACGTTCCGGTTTCGCGACCCGCTGAACAAGGAGCGCCGCTTCATTCCCTGTAGGTGGTCCAGGTCAAGAACCAGTTGCGATCAACAGGCATGAAGTTGATGGCAGGCAGCACGACAAGATTCCGAAAGACGCTGGCGAGCCGGAGGCCGTCAGGCCCCGGACAACGCGGAACGGTCGCCACGGCGTCCATTGTGAGACTGAATCGTTCGAGGGCTGACGCCCATCGGCTCGCCAACGGCGAGTAGCTCACAACGGGGGATTCCAGCGCGAACGCAGTTCGGCGAGGCGCTGCTTGAGTTCCGCGATTTGACGCGGATCGTTGAATGACGTGAAAACGCCGTGCAAAAAGCAGTTTCGTATGGTCCTCGACTCTTGTGTGGTCCGCCGGGCTTATCCTTGCGAAAAAGTCTCGCCTATGCACAAAATCGTTTCGACCTGAATAAGTCGCCTGACCCGCAACCTGAGATCAATGCTGCCGCTGAGGGTTTTCACATGGCCACCATTCGCAATTTGCTGTGTGCTTTTTTGTTTGCAGGTTTCGGACTGGGAACCTGCGTCGCGCAACAAATCGTGGCTCACAAGCTGGGGCCGAATGACGAAACGGTCTTCAAAACCGGAAGCAAATTCGCAGTTGTGATTGGAATTAACGCATACGCGAGGAGCCCGTTGGATTGCTGCGTGAACGATGCAAGCAAGGTAGCGGAATTGCTCAAAGAAAGCGGAGGCTACGACAAGGTTTTCAAGGTTGTCGATGCCCCGAACGATCCTCTCGTTCATCCAACAGCAAAAAACATATGGAGGGCGATCGACGATGTTCTTACTAAAGCACGTGAAGGCGACAGCGTACTCGTTTTCTTTGCGGGCCATGGCGGGCTGAAAATGACGCCAAACGGTAGTGTCGGTTGCTTGGTGCCGATCGACGACGACGGAACTGAAGCGACGGCGGTGCTAACAAGCAAGCTTCGGGAAAAGCTTGAAAAGTCCCGAGCGTCCCAAAAATTTCTAATTCTTGATTGCTGCCATGCTGGGGCATTGCGAGGGGGGCCAGTCAGGGCACCTGGGCAGGCTGCAAATATCGGGAACCAAATCGCGGCGGAATTCTCAATGGCGAAGGGCCTTTGGACTCTGACAGCTTGCCAAGGAGAAGAAGAGTCGCTTGAGTGGCGAGCTAAAGGGCATGGCCTCTTCACTTATTACTTGCTTGAAGGTCTGTCCGGCGGGGCGGAGTTGTTCAATGATGGCTTTATCGATGTAGACGAACTCTATCGGTTCGTTTCCAGAAATGTCCCAGATAAAGCGATCGAAATCAGCCGTGTACCAGGTCGTCCTTCACACCAACAAAACCCCGCCCGTTGGTACTTAGGCCCAATAGGTGTGCCATTTATCGCGAAGCTTAAGCAACCCCCCGATGTTGGGCCTGCCCCAGACAATGGGCCGAACAATCCACCACCGATTGACATCGCCCGAATTCGAGGCGACCTCAAGAAAATCGTCCAACTTGCCAAGGACGGAGATTTGGGTGTTGCTGAAAGTACAGCGCTTGGTCTTATCAAGGATCACGCATCAAGGAAGCTGGACGTGCCGTGGGAGCTGGAGTGTCTTTGTGGAGCAATTCAATTTCGACTTGCACTCTCACAACGAGAATTGCCACGTACTCGATTGTTGAACGCCGCTGTCGATCGCCTTGATCGGGCGCGACTGCTGGCTCCGAAAGAACAGCAAGCCCTGCCGACGATTCTCTGTGCAAGAACAGCAAGCAATCTGGCAATAAATGCAAATCCGCAGGTCAAGATTCAATGGTTGCGTTTCTCCCACGATTTGATCGCACGCTTATTTGCAGTCGGTGTTGATCCGCGATTCCGTCCTGGAACACGTCAGCAGGCCCAGTCTTACTATTTGCTCTGGTTCGTCCAAAACGAAGGGAAAACAACTAAGGGAATTGGGTTGGACTGTCTTCACTTCGCGGCCTCGAACCTAGACCGGTCTTGGAATATCCTCCAGTCAAAGCAAGCGAAAAACGCACTTCAGGGAATTCCCAATCGTGAAATGTGGAACGGCAAGGCCGACCTGTTCAGCGAATTTGACGAACTCCAATTCGCGATCGGAAATATGAAATGACAGAGTTGATCGGATTTCGCTGCTGAGTCACTGTCTTAACCCTGTTAGCTCGGTCGTCGGATCGCTTGTGGTGGCGCGGACCCATTCTTGCCAGAGCTCTTGAAGCTCTTTCTCATTTGAAATTGAGTAATACTTCCGCAGCACGGTGTTCCAATTTGTCGCTTTGCCCTCGACAGCAAATTTGAGGAGCTTTTCTTTGCTGCCGCGATCCAAGAAAAACTGCGTGAGCGACCAAGACAGCGCATATTCTTGGTAATCGGTCGCCTCAATTTTTTTGCGATTCAGCACGGACCCCAGTTTTGGCCATTTACCGGTCAGCGGATACCAAGAAGTCGTGCGGCGCAGCGTCTTAACAACATTTTTGGAGTCTTCCGAACATGCAACCCCTTCGTCCGCCCAGGCAGGGAGGCGGTCATCAAAGATGCTGTGAAGTATTAGATGCGCAACCTCATGTCGAAGCGATGCGTGTGCCGTTGCAACTTCATCCGTAGATAAAACGATCGTGAAGACACGCTGGTCCTTTTCGCCGCGTATCTGAAGACCAGCCCACTGCTGTTGCCGATCGACAGTTACCTCAATGCCACTCCTTGGAATACGCTCGGCTGCATCGCTGCCGACCCAATCTCGTGCGATCTCAGTTCTCGCTGCGTTTGCAATCAAGAGGATCTCGTTTGCAAATTCGCGAGTGGGAGCTGTAACGACGAAGTTTCGGTCACCTACAACCACTTGATCCTTTACGGATGGCTCTGCAAAACAGAGAACTGCGAACAAGACAACGGCGGCATCCATGCCAAATCCTCATCCTTGAGATACCGGTTCCTTCCGGTTGCGATCAATTCCGTGAGGGTGGTAAACGAGAATCGCACGCTCGGTCAATGCCTTTCCTTGTAACCATGAACTGCATACACGCCACATGTTCGGCAACGACGCTGTGCGAGGCTGCGTCCGTGGCGATCTGTTTGACATCGACGCGAAACTCAACGAGCGAATAATGGGGACAGATCGGACATGTCCATTAACCGCCAGCAACGCGGTCCAAGGGTCAGTGCGGCTTTGGGGTCTCGCGAGTTTCAGTGCTGTTTCTTGTGGGCCTCGTGAGAATTCGGTGCGTCTGAAGTTTCACGAGTTCGGCTACAGGAGGTGGTTTCACGGCGGCTGCTAAAAAACCTCTGTCCGTTACGGACGATGTTTGATATTCCTCCTGCGATGTGAAAGGAGATCGTCATGCCTTCGTCACTGGTCCCCCCGGAAATCGAACTGTCTGCCGGCGTCGTGCAACTCGCCGCGAAGTTGGGTGTCACCGGATTCCTTCCCAAAGTGCTGGAGATGACGCAGTCGGTCTTTCCGGACGCTCGGCTGGAGGTCGAGGTGGAAGAAGACCCGGAAATCGCCGATGAAGTCTGCCTGGCCATCGTGGTGCGAAACACCTTTGATGACGCTCATGAGTTGGTGCAGGTCTCCTCCCATTGGCATCGTCGGTTGTATGACTGCTGCCCGCCGCATTTGGCCTCGGCATTACGGCTCAACACAGACTGGCGTCCATGATTCTCGACAGCGACTTGTTGCGCTTGGCCGAGAAGTTGTGTCTCGGTGCCAGCGAACCCGAATGGCGTTGCGCCGTGATGGGATCAGCCACAGGGCTCCTCGTGGTTCGGAGCGGATACTAACTTTGTCCCGTGGTCTGCGCGGTTGGTTCACTGGAAAGGAAAAAACTCCAGGAGCCATCGTTGGATTGCTCCGCTCCCCAGCGGCGAAAGTGGCGGAGAAATCTCAGGCCGACCAGACCGTGAACACCCGGCGGGAGTGAGAGCTGCGAGATATCGGTGAGGATCGCGAGGAACGATCGCTCAAATGAAAGCTCCGGAATTCGGCAAGTGACCAGCGCACGTGGCTGTGTTCCGCTGAGAGCGCCTGCCGCTTGGCAGGATGTGGCGGCGGACTGGATGAATTCCACGGCGTCGTGGGCCAAGATGAAAGAACTTTGGCCCGTGAAAC
>CAMAWN010000289.1 GCA_945861865.1 Candidatus Kuenenia stuttgartensis
GAAGCAATCCGCGAACTCGCCCAAAAACTCGCTCAGAGTGGCTCGCAAACTCTCGATCTGTTCGACGGTCATCCTTGACCTCCCAACCCATTCGCCGACTTCCTCGACTAAAAACCTCAAAACCCTATAACACACGGCGACTTTCGCGAATAGTGCGCAGTAGTGTTAGTACGTCAAACGCGAGACAGACTCACTAAACTAGGAATTCTCCGCCGTGTCGCCGGCAAGGTGCCCCGCCAGCCTCACAATTGCGTCGCGAGAATCTTCCGACAGCGCCGGCCAAACGTCGATCAACCCCAGCAACCGAGGATCATCCGGGACGCTCAGAAATTCGTCTTCTGCGCCGACTGCACCGGATTCCGCACCGCCGGATTCGGCGGCGACTTGCCCCGATTGCCGCAACTCAATACGGTTTTGAACCATTACGGCGTTTTCGGGGACGACGGGTTCGAGTCCCTCATCGCCCACTGCACCGCAAAGACCTCGCAGAGATGCGGGGTTTCTGCATTTTCAACGACGGCTGCACTCATGGCCGCTTTGATTGACATCGTTGAGATTACCAAAGACTACGGCCGGTTTCGGGCGCTCGATCGCGTGTCGCTGAAAGTCGAGTCGGGGATCACGGGGTTGCTGGGGCCGAATGGGGCGGGCAAGACGACGTTGATCAAAGTGCTACTCGGACTGGTGAAGACCAGTAGCGGCCACGGGCGGCTGTTGAACTTCAAACTGGGTTCGCAGTATCGCGAGATTCGCGCCAACGTCGGCTACATGCCCGAAGATGACTGCTTTCTGCACGGCATGACGGGGATCGAGTGCGTGCAGTTCGTGGCTCAGCTTTCGCGGATTCCGGCCATTGAGGCATTGCGTCGGTCGCATGAGATTCTCGACTTCTGTGGACTGGCTCAAGAACGCTATCGCACAGTCGAGACGTACTCGACCGGCATGAGGCAGAAGCTGCGATTCGCGCAGGCGATCGTTCACGATCCGCCGGTGCTGATTCTGGATGAGCCGACGTCGGGTCTCGATCCCGAAGAGCGGGTCGTGATGCTCAATCGGATTCGAGTGTTGGCTCGCGATCACGGCAAGGCGGTGCTGATCTGCACGCACATCCTGCCCGACGTGCAGACGCTCAGCGATTCGGTCGTGATTCTGGCTCGCGGCCGAGTGCAGATTGCGGATCGGATGTCCGAGTTGAGTCGTCCGGCGGAGCCGTCGCTGGAAGTCCGATTGCTCGGATCGGTGGAACAGTTCATCGACGTGTTTCGGGGTCGTGGCGTGCCGATCGAGTCGCGGTCGGACGGCGTGTTGGTGTTGCGCGGTGTTCCGCAAGAGTTGGCGGCTCAGGCGTGGCAGGTGGCGGAGCAGTGCGGCGTCGGCGTGCGATCGCTGACGCCATCGCGCAACTCGCTGGAAGAAATTTTCTTGCAGGCCGTTCGTGAGGGGGCCAAGTCATGATGGATGCGTCGCTGGACGGCGATGTCGAAATGGCGGAACTCGACACCGACGAAAACACGGACGGTCGCGGTGTGAACCGGCTGGGCTATCGTGGTTGGTCGGGCGAATTGGAATCGGGTTGGATGCGCTGGACGGTGATCTCAGCTGTGGGCATTCGCCGGGCGTGGCAGAGTCGCTGGCTGAGACGCATGTTGTTCTTCGCGTGGTTGCCGGCTGTGGTGTTTGGGATTGGCTTCTTCGTCTGGGAACAGGCGGCCTTGTATCCCGATTGGCAACGACCAGCGATGGACTATCTGGGTGGTTTGATGCCAGTTCCGGTGGCCCAAGAAATCGGTGAATCGATTCGGAGCGGGAATTTGCAGAGCAGCCGGCACACGGTCTGGGCATCGCTGTTACAAACATTGTTTCGCTATCCGCAGGGAGTGTTGATGGTGATGGTGATCGGCTTGATTGCTCCGCCGATGATCTCGCAGGATGTCCGCTCGCGAGCGTTCCTGCTGTACTTCTCGCGGCCGCTGACTCGTGGCGAATATCTGCTCGGCAAGCTGGCGAGCGTGTGGGTGTATCTGTCGATGATCTCGACGCTGCCGGCACTCGCGCTGTACGTCCTCGGAGTTTTGCTCTCGCCAAGTCTGAATGTTGTGACCGCAACATGGGATCTGCCGCTGCGAATCGTGGCGGCTTCGGTGATCCTGATGCTGCCGACATCGGTGCTGGCGCTCTGCTTCTCGTCGCTGACTCAGGAGAGTCGCTACGCCGGCTTCGCCTGGTTCGCGAGCTGGATTCTGGGTTGGTTCACCTTCGGTGCCGCCACTGCCGGGGATGCGTTCAGTGCTCAGATGAGCGGAGGCCGAATGGGGCGAGAGATGGTCTTGGAACAATCGTCTTGGACTCATGTGTCGCTGTATCACACTCTGGGCCGAGTGCAGTCGTGGGTGTTTGGATTTGTGAATTTTCGAGAGGTGTGGGTCTCGGCGGGGATTCTGATCGCCGTGACGGTGATTGCTCTGGCGGTTCTTTTGCGGCGCATCTCGGCTCCGATGCGGGTCTGATTTTTCCTGTGGGACTTCCATGATCGAACTGCGGAACGTCACAAAACTGTACGGCAAAGTGATCGGCGTGAATGACTTCACGCTGACGCTGAAGCCGGGTGCATACGGACTGTTGGGGCCGAACGGTTCGGGGAAATCGACGCTGCTCAATTTGATCTCCGGCCAACTGCGACCGACGTTGGGAACGGTGCTTGTGTTGGGAGAGTCCCCTCGCAACAACGCCGGGCTGTTTCGCCGGCTCGGTTACTGCCCCGGCAGCGAGGGGTTGTACGCCAGCGTTTCGGCCTTTGACTGGGTGAGGTATCTGCAACAGCTTCAAGGGATGACGGCTCACGAGGCGGGCGAAGCGGCGGAGAAAGCTCTCGAATTGGTGGGGATGACGCAGGCGATGCACCGGCCAATTTCGAGTTACTCGCGCGGCATGCGACAGCGGACGAAGTTGGCTCAGGCGCTCGCGCACGACCCGGACTTTCTGATTCTCGATGAGCCGTTCAACGGACTTGATCCGGTGGGCCGGCACGAGCTGACCGCCGTGTTGCGTCACTGGATCGGGCAAGGAAAGAGCTTGCTGTTCGCCAGCCATCTGCTGCACGAAATCGAATCGCTGACGCAGTCGTTTCTGCTGATTTGCGGCGGTCGGTTGCTGGCGTCGGGGACGGCTCAGGACGTTCACGCGATGATGGTTGGATTGCCGAACGAAGTCGCGCTGCGAACCTCCGATCCTCACGCGTTGGCGGCGCTGTTGCTTCGCGAACACGCTGCCGATTCGGTACAGATCAAAGATGGATTGCTCACCGTCGCGACGCCGCAGCCCGGACGATTGTTCGAACAGCTTCCCGGCTGGCTCAAGGCATCAGGGCTGAAGGTTTCGGAAATGCACTCGGCGGACGAATCGTTGCAGGAGCTGTTCAATTCCCTGATGAAGCTGCATCGAGGTGAACTGTGATCGGGAATGTGAATGCCGTCTTTCTGTTCGAGTGGAAGCGTGCGTTGACTCTGCCGCGCATGGCGTGGTGGGCACTCCTGGCTTTGTTCCCGGTGTTCATCGTTGGAGTGATTCGCTTCTCGATGCCGAGCGAAGAACAACGAGTGATGTACCCCATCCCTCCGGAACAATTGCGGATCTTCTGGGCCTTCATGCTTTACGCCTTGATCCCGATGCTCGTGTCGATGCTGGGGACGTTGCTGTGGGCAACGCCGGCGATCTCCGCGGAACTGGAACGGCGGAGTTGGGTCTATCTGACGGTGCGACCAAACGGCGGCACTGCGGTATTGCTCGGAAAATATCTGGCCGCTGTGACGTGGGTGATCCCGGCAGCGTTGATCGGATTGACGATTGCGGTACCGCTTGCCGACACCGGCGACGGCTGGCGAATGTGGTGGACGATGGCCCGACTGGTCTGTCTCTCGTGCCCGGCTTACGGAGCGATCTACCTGCTGTTGGGGACACTGCTGCCTCGCCGAGCGCTCGTGCTCGCGGTCGCGTACACGTTGATCTTCGAGTTTGTCATCCGCATCATCCCGGCGATCATCAACAAGTTGACGGTTCAATATCGCCTGCAAGCACTCCTCGTGAAATGGTGCCAACTGTCCCTCTCCGACCCCGGCGAACGTCCGTCAGGAGTGCAGGCTCTGATCAGGATCGGAGACGAACCCGCCTGGCAACACGTCACGATTCTTCTTCTGCTGCCACCAGTGCTGCTGCTGATCGCCGTTGCGGTCCTGCGTTGGAGCGAATTCTCAGCGTCCGCCGAGTCCGACGTCTGAGGCAACGATCACCGTGGGTGCGGTTTGTCGAACCATCGGAAAGCTCGCCCGCGAGTTCGCCGAAGTCGCGACCTGCTTTGAAACCATCCAACAGCACCTTCCGCTTGGCCAGTGCTTTTTCTTCGTCGCGGCGCGAAATGAGAATCTGCTGCCACTTCACTCGTGGCTTGATCTCGTAGTCCGTTCGGTGTTGCTCGTAGCAGGCAAACAGCTCATCACGACTGAATTCGCGTTTCTTCACCGCCTGTCCGCCAATCCGTTTACCAAAGTGCCGAAAGCCGATGCGAAGCTCGACCGTCGCCGACAACGCCGGTCGATGACCGAAGCGGAATTGATGCAACTGTTGGATGTGGCACGCTGGCGACCGCTCGCCGAGTACGGTCGGGAAACGACCGCACCTGACGACACGCAAAGCGAAGGGGTCGGTAATCGACGCAAGCGATCGAATTGGAAGCTGGCCGCGTTGACGCTCGACGGGCTGCAAGCGGCGGTTGTCCGTGCAAGGGAACGCCTCACCCACAATTTCGAGTTCGTGGCGAAGCTGGAACGTCTCGGCCGCGAACGAGCGTTGATTTACAAGACGCTCGTTTTGACCGGACTTCGCAAAGGTGAACTTGCATCGTTGACGGTGGGACAACTCGACCTCGATTCTCCGATGCCGTTCGTCGAACTCAACGCGGCCGATGAGAAGAATCGCCAAGGCTCCACGATCCCGCTACGGCTCGACTTGGCAATCGACTTGAGAGAATGGCTGTCCGATCCGCCCAGCGTCTCCACGCTTCGCCTACGCGACCACAACTCGGACGCCAGGGCAATTGCACATGAAGTCACGAACTGAAGAGGACTTGCAGGAGATAGTCCTCGTCGCTGGCGGCGATGAGTCGTTTGTTTTTGACACCGATTTTGTGGGTGAGGTTGTTTTTGAGCAGGCTCAGTCCGGCTCGGCGGAGCA
>CAMAWN010000290.1 GCA_945861865.1 Candidatus Kuenenia stuttgartensis
ATTGTGAATTCTTAGGAGAGTCGTGTGAGACGCTCTGTGCAGAATCGTGTGGTCGGTATCGCGAGCATCGTGACGTTGCTCGGGACAGCAGCAGCGTCACTTGCGAGCGAAAAGAACCCGGCGAAAGACATCGACTTCTTCGAGAAGAAAATTCGGCCGGTGCTGGTCGCTCAGTGTTATGAGTGCCACTCGGCAGAGGCGGTGACGCGCGGGAAGCTGAAGGGGATGCTGACGGTTGATACGCGCGCGGGGTTGCTCAAAGGAGGCGACAGCGGGCCAGCGATTGTGTCGGGGAAGCCGGGCGAGAGTTTGTTGCTGAAGGCTCTGCGACACGACGCGAGTGTTTCGGCGATGCCTCCGAAAGAGAAACTGTCGGCGGCGGTGATCGCGGACTTTGAAGCGTGGATCGCGGCGGGAGCGGCCGACCCGCGCGATGGTCCGGCGGCAGTCGTGAAGCGAGGATTGTCGGTCGAAGAGGGTCGCAAATTCTGGTCGTTCGTGCCGCCGCAACGAGTCACACCGCCAACCGTGAAGCGCACCGATTGGGCGCGGGATGACGTCGACCGCTTCGTGTTGGCCAAACTGGAAGAGCAGAAGATCGAACCGCTCGGCGACACGGAACCGCATTTATTGCTGCGGAGATTGTCGTTCGATTTGCTCGGCTTGCCGCCGTCGCCGGAGGAAGTCGCTGAGTTCGTGAACGGCTGGAACGCCGCGAATGCTCAACCGGAGCAACAGCAATCGTGGTTGTCGCAGACGGTGGATCGGTTGCTGAGCCGGCGGCAGTTCGGAGAGCGGTGGGGGCGGCACTGGCTGGATGTGGCGCGGTACGCCGACAGCAACGGTCGGGATCGGAACGTCTATTTCTATCACGCCTGGCGGTATCGCGATTACGTCATCGAGTCGTTTCATCGCGACAAACCGTTCGATCAATTCCTGCGCGAGCAGATCGCCGGTGACCTCTTGCCGTTCGCGTCTCCGCAGCAACGTGACGAGCAACGGATCGCAACCGGATTCCTCGCGCTCGGTGCGAAAGCGTTTGAAGAGATCAAGCCGGAAGTCTTCCGCATGGACGTGATCGACGAGCAGATCGAGTTGGTCAGCCGCGCGGTGCTGGGCTTGTCGGTCGGATGTGCTCGCTGCCACGACCACAAGTTCGATCCGATTCCAACCGCCGACTACTACGCACTGGCGGGCATCTTCCGCAGCACGCAAACGCTCGCGGGTTATGGGCCGAAGGGGATCAAGGCGACCGCTCATTCGCACAGCGAACTGCTGCCGGTCGGCCCCGATGCCGAACGGCTCGGCCCGGACGGGCTCGCGTATCTCGTCAAGCTGCAAGAACTGACGCTCGCGCAAAACACCGCTCGGTCGGATCGCTACCGAGTCGTGCGGCGCGTGGCCGATGCGAAGTTGAAACTCACGAAGCCGGATGCCGACAAGGCCACGCTCGAACTCGACCTCGCTCGCCTGGAGGCGGAAGTCAAAGACTGGGACGTGAAGGTCAAAGCCCACGAGCAAGCGTTGCAGACTGCGATGGATTCCGCCTCGCCACAACCCGGCTGGGCGATGGGCTTGCGCGAACGAGAGATTCTGGAGGACTGCCGCATCCACATTCGCGGCGAAACAACGAACCTCAGCGACGCGGTCCCGCGCGGCGCGTTGCAAGTCATCACGTTCGTCGACGCGAAGCCGTTTGACGTGAAAAACAGCGGCCGGCTCGAACTGGCCGACCGTCTGACACGGCGCGACAACCCGCTCACCGCGCGAGTCTTCGTCAATCGAATCTGGTTGCATCTGTTCGGCCGAGGACTCGTGACGACGCCGGATGATTTCGGAGTCAACGGCGCTCGCCCGTCGCATCCGGAACTGCTCGATCATCTCGCCGTGCGATTCATGGACGACGGCTGGTCGATCAAGCGGCTGGTGCGAGCAATCGTCCTGAGCCGGACGTATCGAGAGGCGAGCGGGACTGAGCTTCGTGAGCGGCCAGGCGCTAGCCGCCGGTCTGCAACAAATGCGGACCCGCGGCTAGCGCCTCGCGGCTCACAGGAGATTGATCCCGACAACATCTTTCTCGGACGCATGCAGCCGAGACGTCTCGAAGTCGAAGCGTTTCGTGATGCGATCAAGGCGGTCGCCGGCACGCTGGACCTGACGCCGCCGACTTCCGAACAAGCCTTTCTCGCGAAGTTCAATCCGTATCGCGAAGACGAGTATCGCACCTTCCAGCCTCTGTTCGCGCCCACGAATCTTGAGCAGCCGCATCGCAGCGTTTATCTGCCAGTTGTGCGCGGCGTGTTGCCGGAGATGTTTCCGCTGTTCGACTTCGCCTCGCCAGAACGCTCGGTCGCGCAGCGCGACGAAAGCACCGTTCCGGCTCAATCGTTGTTCTTGATGAACAGCCCGTGGATCATCGAACAATCCCGCCACGCCGCTCGACGATTGTTGGAGGATGCCTCGCTCGACGACGCGGGCCGTGTCAGTCGGATTTATCAACGAGCCTTCGCCCGATCACCGACTCCAGAAGAACTGAATCGCTCGCTGAAATACATCGCTTCGGACGAGAAGCTCCGCGAGGAATGTTGGACGAGCTTTTGTCAGGTTGTGTTTGCCAGCGGAGAATTTCGGGTGTTGAGGTGAAAGAGGGGTGGCAGAAAAATGGGGGCAGAAAAAAGAGAACAAGATGGAACTTTCTTTCTTGCGTTCCTTTTTTCTGCCCCCATTTTTCTGCCAAATAGTCTTCCACTTCCGTTTTCAAAAGGAGCTCCCGATGCCGATTGTTTGCAACCAAATCATGCGGCCATTCGACCGAGATGCCTTCGGCAAGCTTTCGTTTGCGGCGTTCGGTGATCTTTTGGCGATACGCAAAGAGCTGGGTCGCTTCTTTGACGAGAAACACTACAAGCGGGCTCTCGCCCTGCGCCGATCCGACGTGCTGCTGGAAGAGCCAATTCACGTCACACATAGCACTTTTCAGAAGACTTATTTCTTGGACGTGCTGTTGGCGTTGGGCGGCCTGTTGGAATTCAAAGCGGCCGAGGCGCTGGTGCCACGTCACAAGGCTCAACTATTGAATTACCTCATGTTGGCTGAATTGAAGCACGGCATGTTGATCAATGTCCGTCCGGAAATGATGACGCGTGAGTTCGTCAACAATGTTCTTTGCCATCGGGATCGTTTGCAGTTTGAAATCGTCACCGACGAATGGGAGCCCAGCGTGCCAGGTGCCGGCCCGTTTCGGCAAATTCTGTCAGACATTTTGCAGGACTGGGGAACGTCTCTCGATCTCGGACTTTACGAGGAAGCGCTGACGCACTTCTTCGGCGGTAAAGAGTTCGTCATTCGGCCAACGACCGTGAAATTCGACGATCGCGTTCTCGGACCTCACGCGCTACCGTTCGTCACGGCGAACACGGCCTTCGAACTGAGTGCCCTTGAAGACCTCGACAGCCAGCACCAATTTGCAATTCACGCCCAATGTCTGGTGAATCATGCCAGCATCGAGGCACTGCTTTGGGCGAATATCGGACGTCACCGGGTGACTCTGCGTTGTTTGAAGCCGAAGGGTTGATGGGATTGTTTGGCAGAAAAATGGGGGCAGAAAAAAACGCAAAACATGTCTTCCTTTTTTCTGCCCCCATTTTTCTGTCAGATTGTTTTCTGACTTTTGATGAAGAGATCGCCAATGCAAACACTCACTCGTCGTACGCTTCTCAAGTCCGTCTCCGCCGGGTTCGGTTACGTCGCGTTCGCGGCGATGGCTGCCGAGACCGGTGGGCCGTTGACTCCCAAGCGGCCGCACTTCGCGGCGTCTGCGAAGCGGATCATCTTCCTCTGCATGCGCGGTGGACCTTCGCACGTCGAGACGTTCGATGAAAAAACGCAACTCTCGGCCGATCATGGGAAGCCGGGTCGGACGCCGAATTCAAAGCTGCTCGGTTCGCGCTGGAAGTTTCAACGACGTGGCGAAAGCGGGCTGAGCATCGTCGAGCTGTTGCCGGAGACGGGTGGGCACGCCGACAAGCTCTGTGTGCTGCGCGGCATGCACACCGACAACGAGAACCATTCGCAAGCGCTCGAGCAATTACATACGGGCAGCTTTCAGTTCGTGAGGCCATCACTCGGTGCTTGGACGCTGTATGGACTCGGCACCGAGAACCAAAACCTCCCCGGTTTCATCTCGATCAACCCGCTGTCGGCCCTCGGCGGACTGCGGTATTACTCGAATGCGTTTTTGCCAGCGGCGTACTCGGCGACTTTGCTGGGCGATGCGAATCGGCCGGTGAAGAATCCGGCGGTCGGCAATCTTGCCAACACGCGGCTTACGAAGGCGGGGCAGCGTCAGCAGCTCGACCTGCTGCAAGCGATGAATCGTGAACTCGCCGATCAAACCGCCGATCCGCGCGTGGAAGGACTGATCGAATCGTATGAGCTTGCCTTTCGGATGCAGGATGCGATGCCGAAAGTCATGGACCTCACCGCAGAGACCAAGGAGACGCTCGCGCTGTACGGAGCCGCCGGAGGCCCAACCGAAACGTTCGGCCGACAATGTTTGCTCGCACGGCGGTTCGCCGAGGCGGGAGTCCGCTTCATCGAGATCACGCACACCGAGTGGGATCTTCACGGCTTCTTGACCAGCGGCATGACGAACAACTGCCAGCAGATCGACCGCCCGATCGCTGGTTTGCTGACCGATCTGGAACAGCGCGGGATGTTGCACGACACGCTGGTGATCTGGGGCGGCGAGTTCGGCCGCACTCCCGACGATCCCACAACCGACGGTCGCGGCCACAACAACAAGGGCTACTCGATGTGGCTGGCCGGCGGCGGCACACGCGGCGGCTTCGCTCATGGAGCCACCGACGAACACGGCTACGAAGCGATCGAGGGCAAAGTCCATATCCACGACCTGCATGCCACGCTGCTGCACCTGCTGGGCCTCGATCACGAGAAGCTGACCTACCGCCACGGCGGCCGCGATTACCGTTTGACCGACGTTCACGGCCGAGTGGTCTCCGAAATCTTGAGTTGATGCCGAGAAACTCGCCAACTCCAACCGCTGACACCATCCAACAGAGAACCAACATGAGCATCATTCGAATTGTGTTTGCGATCTTTCTCGTGGCTGGAATCGCTGGACCAGTTACGAATCGAAGTCCGAGACCGATTGGCTGGAGATCGACTTCGGCCGCGACGTCGAATTCCGCCGAGTTGAACTCG
>CAMAWN010000291.1 GCA_945861865.1 Candidatus Kuenenia stuttgartensis
CCCAAAAACTCGCTCAGAGTGGCTCGCAAACTCTCGATCTGTTCGACGGTCATCCTTGACCTCCCAACCCATTCGCCGACTTCCTCGACTAAAAACCTCAAAACCCTATAACACACGGCGACTTTCGCGAATAGTGCGCAGTAGTGGTAAGTGCCATTGCTCGCTAGTGTCCGGTTTTTGACGGGCCTGTGAACCTCATCAGCCACAGTTTTTGTCGGCCTCTAAGGATTTGGCTGGTAGCCCTCGTGAAACTGAGATTTTTGAAAGACGTCATCCGGAATGATGAAGATATCGGTGGGCAGCTTGAGCACATATCGCTGGCCCCCCTTGCCTCGTTTCTCGTAAGCAAAAATGGCGTCCCGCAATAGACCGCTCTCCCTCTGTTTGCGGAAATCGACTCCCCACGCGATGACGAAGTCTTCTCCGTCGTTGTCCGAGCGTAACTTTGCCCGTTTTTGCTCCTCGGATGTGGTCGCATCTCCCAAAAATGGCAGCAGATCGTCTGGCTTGGCTGGTGCTCGCTCGGTTTTCATCGTCGCCGTCATATAGGCTCCGCTAATTGCCTGGAGCTTAGCCCGAGTTTTATCGACCGAGCCTTCATCGGATTGCTGCTTGCCACAACCGCACATCGCCGAAATCAGCATCACACAGTAAAACAAAGTCTGCTTCATTGCGGACGTCTCGATTCTCACAGGAGCGACAAGTCGTGCTCAAACTCACAAAACACCGCAAGATACATGTGTTGGCTATTTTTTCAAGGATGAGGATTTTCTCCGGACACATCAGGATTGGCACAGAAATCCAGCCATGATGTGAACGGGGGCATCCAGCACTCGTGCAGTCAGTGTTGCTGTTTTGGGGATGGGTTCGGCTCGTACAGTGCTGCCAGTTGACTTCGACGTTTGTCCGTTACGGGTGTCCGGTTAGACTCCCGTCGGATGATCACGTATTTATCTCCTTCATAAAGTTCATAAAGGCTGACGAGATTGAATGCCGCGACAGACCCCGCCGCACTGCCGACCCTCCTGAGCCTCAATGGCACTCCGGTCGCCGACACGTTCGCCGAAGCGTTTCCGATCACCGCCACGCGACTGGTCATCACCGCCGCATCGGAAGCTTGGGCGCGGACGGCGGCCAGTGAACTCTGCGGCTTCGCCACGAGCGTGATCGCTTGCGATTGCGAAGCGGCACTCGAATGCGCGATCCCACCAGACGACACGCCTGACGGCCGGCCGGGAGTCAGCGTGTTGCTGTTCGCGTTCAGCCGCGACGCTCTGCAAAAGGCGGCCACCGAACGAGTCGGACAATGCGTGCTGACCTGCCCGACAACCGCCTGCTACGACGGGCTGCCGGGGACGCCGCGCGACAAACAGATTTCCGTCGGCGGGCAACTGCGATTCTTTGGCGACGGTTTTCAAGCCTCGAAGAAACTCGGCACACGCCGCTTCTGGCGCATCCCGGTCATGGATGGCGAGTTCGTTTGCGAGGATCGCATCGGCACCATCAAAGGGGTCGCCGGTGGCAACTTGCTGATCTGTGCCGTCAATCAAATTCAAGCGTTGCTTGCCGCCGAAGCTGCCGCCACGGCGATGCGCGGCGTTGCCGATGTCGCGCTGCCGTTCCCCGGCGGCATCGTTCGAGCTGGTAGCAAAATCGGCTCGCGATACAAGAAATTGAAGGCCAGCACCAACGATGCCTACTGCCCGACGCTGGCCGCCGTCACGCGCAGCGAACTGCCACCTGGCACTGGTGCCGTCTACGAATTGGTCATCGACGGACTCTCCGCCGATTCTGTTCGGGCCGCGATGTGTGCCGGACTGCACGCCGCGTCGCGCTGTTCCGGGTTGACGCTCATCACGGCCGGCAACTACGGCGGCAAGTTGGGACCGCACCATTTCTATTTGCGTGAGCTGTTATGACGGAGCACAGCCCAACTGTCCCGAACGATCCCGTCGCGGAAGTTCGCGCGGCGCGGCGATTCGGGATGCTGTTGATCATCGCCACGTCAGCGGCAATGTCGTTCGCGCAGATCCTGCAGGCTCCGCCGTTGCAGTCGGCGAATGACCGTTCGCGGTGGTCGACCGTCTGGTCGCTGGTCGAACGTGGCACCTACCAAATCGACGAAATTGACACCGCTCCCGGCTGGGGCACGATCGACAAAGTGCGGCACGAGGGGCACTTTTATTCGACGAAACCGCCGCTTCAGAGCACGCTTGTCGCCGGAGTTTATTGGTGCGTCAAACAGATCAGCGGCTGGAACTTGACCGATCACACAGCCGAGGTTTCCCGGATCATCCTGCTGCTGGTGAACTGGCTGCCGCAGCTCCTCTCACTGATCGTCACGGCGATGCTCGTCGAGCGTTACGCCCGCCGCGACTTCGGCAAGCTGTTCGTGCTGGCGGTCGCGAGTTGGGGGACGTTACTCGGCCCGTTCACGTCGTCGCTCAACAATCACTCGCCGGCCGCGATCTGCGTTGTGCTGGCGATGTACCCGCTGCTTCGAATCATCAGTGACGGCGATCACCGCAAGAGGTTCTTCGCATTGGCTGGTTTCTTTTCGGCAGCGACCTTCACGCTGGAAATTCCAGCCGCTCTGCTCGTCGTCGTCTTCGGAGCGTTGCTGCTGAAAGCCAATCCAAAACGGACACTGACCGTGTTCGTGCCAGCGGCGTTGATCCCCGTGATCGCGTTCGTGGCGTTGAACTGCGTCGTGACCGGATCGCTGTCGCCGTTCTATTCCAGCTACGGGAGCGACAAGTACGTCTACGAGCACGAAGGCATCCCCAGCTATTGGTCGAACCCGCAGGATCTAGACCGCAACCTCGATTCACCGCTGATGTATTTCGTGCATTGCACGATCGGCCATCACGGCCTGCTGTCGCTGACGCCGGTGTGGCTGCTGACGCTCGTTGGCTGGTTCCGTTGGCGGCGTTGGCCGGAGTGCCGGCAGCGGACGATACTGTTGGTCGGCGCTGGACTGACGGCGGTCATCTTCGGCTTCTATCTGACTCGGACGCAGAACTACAACTACGGCGGCAACAGCGTCGCGCTGCGCTGGATGCTGTGGCTCGTGCCGCTGTGGCTGATCGCGATGATCCCAGTCTTCGACTCGTGGGGTTCGCGTCGTGGGTTTCAGATTCTCGCGTCGATTTTGCTGGCGGCCTCCGTCGTCTCGGCCAATCTTTCCGGCAGCAATCCATGGCAATCAACCTGGCTGCTGTCGCTGATGGAGCGTTGGAAATGGGTCAATTATTCCGAACCCCCACCGCCATTCGAGTTCGGCCATCCGCTGTGGTCGTGGTTCCCGCAGCTCGGCGATCCAAAGATCTCAGGCGATGTGAGCGTGAAATTCGTCGGCACAAGATCGTGGCTTTCAAGCATGGACCCGATGGATCTCGAACATTCGATCGGCGATAGCCAATTGACAGTGACCGCCGTCAACGCCGCGAATCGAAGTGACTTTGTCGAAGTGCGACTCTTGAATATGGATTGGAACTTCCTTGTCGATCCGCTCCCCGATGGCCGTCTGGATCGTCCGCCCGGAGCCTACGTCCTCATCGACGTCGCGGCGTTCAATGCGGGCAAGAAGTCATCCGAGTTTTTGAGATCAATCGACGGTAGCAAGCTTCCGCGAAATGAACTGCTCGCCGCGCAGCGACTCGTCACCGGCTTGCCTCAGTCGGTGGAGTATCGCCCCGGTCACATCCGGTACCTCAAGACACCGTTGCGACCCGGCAAAGCGTTTCGTTGTCAGCGAGCCGCCGCGCAAGTTTTGTTTCAACCGAAGCGCGCCGATCACTCACTGCGCTATCGAGTGGACTTGTGGTTGAGCGATGAGATTCCGTTCGGAGTCGCTCAGATCGAAATCACGATCACCGATCCTGCCTCGGGTCAGATGTTGACATTTCAAAGACTGACGGCGGCCGAGGCCAGCGGGTTTCCGCCCCGCGAGCAATCGGAGCCAGTCCGAAAGAACAATTAGGCCGTGTTGACATTCTGTTTGGAAAACAGGGGAGAGATGATAAACCGCGTGAGGGGATTTTGCCTCAAGGAGGAGGAGACTCCTGCGTCGATTTGAGTTGTCAGACAAACCATGGAATCGGTTGAAAGGTCTGTGACCGGGTCGGCTGGGAAGTGCGCGGCACCCTCCGGATCGAGAGTCCGGCGGGGCAGAGTTTTAACGCTCAGAAGCCGCAACGAGTTGCGAAGCGGCGTTCACGCCGTGCTACCAATGGTGACACCAACTCACCGGAAAACGAACGCGGCGAAGCGGTCGGCAGTTCGGTTTTGAGTCGGGCAGAGTCGTTGCCAATCAAGACAGATTCGTTCTCTGCCGCACTGGCGATGATCGCCTCGCTGCTCCTGTCGGATGCAGAGAAGGCGGACGCGGTGCGGCGGTTGATGGCCGAACGTCGAACGGATGGAGGTTGATCCGATGAGGGCACTCACCGTCCGATCAGGATCAGCCGGTGAGGCGACCAGCCCTGTTGACGTTGCGAGCAAATGCGACTTCGGCGACGCATTTGAGGGAGGACGCCTGCGACTTGAGAGTGAGTGCGGTCATGCCGACGAGATTACCGAGCACGGAAGAGGTTGGAGCGTACTTCGAGAACGGCGGGACGAAACGAGCCAGAACACGGACAAAACTCGGCTGGGAAGAATCCATGCCGGCCGGAATCTTAACCAGACCCCCACCCCCTTTCGGCTTCAAGTACCTCACCTATCCCGTCACTTCGGCGCGGTTGAATTTCAGTTTCCCATCCATTCCATGATCAAGGGGTTTCACATGCCTGAATCGAAAATCGAAGCCACCCACCGATTGCAGCGTGATGGTCGTTGGACCGCAGCGTGTGAGTTCCGTGACCGGGTTCGTCGTGAGCTACGTCAAGCTGGCAAGACCAAGGGTGAGGCCAACGACGAAGCCTGGAGGCGGATGTCCGAGGAGTTCCCGCCGATAACGGTAACTCAGCAGGGTCAGTCCAAAGTTGATCTCGTCGCGGATGACGGCGACGACTTTCCAACCAACCTGCCACCTAGCGACGGCGATTTTGACGCCGACTTGCGATGGGCGTGGAACACCATCGGCGACCCTGTCCAGCCGGAGGATGCTCGGAACGGCTCGGCATGGTGCCTGCGCTTGTTTGGCCTTCAGCAGTTCGACAAATTCTTGCCGCTGGTCGCTAAGTC
>CAMAWN010000292.1 GCA_945861865.1 Candidatus Kuenenia stuttgartensis
ATTGTGAATTCTTAGGAGAGTCGTGTGAGACGCTCTGTGCAGAATCGTGTGGTCGGTATCGCGAGCATCGTGACGTTGCTCGGGACAGCAGCAGCGTCACTTGCGAGCGAAAAGAACCCGGCGAAAGACATCGACTTCTTCGAGAAGAAGATTCGGCCGGTGCTGGTCGCTCAGTGTTATGAGTGCCACTCGGCAGAGGCGGTGACGCGCGGGAAGCTGAAGGGGATGCTGACGGTTGATACGCGGGCGGGGTTGCTCAAAGGGGGCGACAGCGGGCCAGCGATCGTGCCGGGGAAACCGGGCGAGAGTTTGTTGCTAAAGGCTCTGCGACACGACGCGAGTGTTTCGGCGATGCCTCCGAAAGAGAAACTGTCGGCGGCAGTGATCGCGGACTTTGAAGCGTGGATCGCAGCGGGAGCGGCCGACCCGCGCGATGGTCCGGCGGCAGTCGTGAAGCGAGGATTGTCGGTCGAAGAGGGTCGCAAGTTCTGGTCGTTCGTGCCGCCACAGCGAGTCGCTCCTCCGTCTGTTCCAGACGCGCGATGGGGGCAAAGCAGCGTCGATGCATTCATTCGAGCGAAGCACGATGCAGTTGGATTGACTCCCGCGCCCCCCGCCGACAAGCGTTCTTTGCTTCGCCGGATCACATTCGATTTGACGGGGCTGCCGCCGTCTCCTCAAGAACTGCGAGAGTTTCTGAACGACGATGCGCCCGGTGCTTTCGCGAGGGTCGTCGATCGGTTGCTGGCGTCCCCTCAGCATGGCGAGCGGTGGGGGCGGCACTGGCTGGACGTTGTCCGCTACGCCGACGCGCGCGATCTGATTCAATTGCCGATCGAGAGCGACTTCCGCGAAGTGTGGCGGTATCGCGATTGGGTCGTCGCCGCGTTCAACCGCGATCTGCCGTACGACGAACTCATCACGCGGCAACTGGCCGGTGACCTGATGCAGCCGCTCGACCCGACGAAGATCGATACCGAAGCGCTCGTCGCAACGGGGATGTTGGCCATCGCCGATTTCGTTCCCGGTGACGTTGATAAGCAGCAGATGATTGCCGATTACGTCAACGACGAGATCGACGTCGTCGGGCGAGCATTTCTCGGACTCACGCTGGCGTGTGCTCGGTGTCACGATCACAAGTTCGATCCGATTTCGACGGAAGACTATTACGCGCTGGCCGGAATCTTTTTCAGCACGCGAGTCATTCCCAGTCCGGTGGCAGGCAACACGCCGCTGGTCCGAATGCCGCTGCTTCCTACCGCCGAGATTCAGGCGCTCAACGCTCAGGCCCAGCGCGACAAGCAGCGGCTGACCGAACTGACGCAGCTCGTTCAAGTCGCCGCCGATCAAGAGTTCTTGTCGCATCTGGAGCGGCACTTGATCGCCACGACACCTCGCGACCTGCCTGCGGCGGTCGAGTACATCCATGCGATGCGCGAAGGAAATCCGCCCGCGCTGACGGACTTCGCCGCAGCGAGAAAGCTCGATGCGTCCGTGTTGGAGCGGTGGGTGAAATTGCTCGGGAATAGAGGTAACCGAACTCGTGAGAGTTCGGACCGAAGTCTCACGACTTCGGCTACGGAACTGGCGAAGAAACTGTCGACGTTCGCGGCGGAGCGTCGTGAGCGAATAACAATCGACGCGGTGGCCCGGTCGCTAGCGACGACTGAGGTTTTGGAATTCCGCGCTGACGATCGGCACATCGCGATCAATGCGGATCGACAGGTCATGCTGTGGCCTGATCGTGCCGCGATCGCCGACGATGCCACGCCTCCTGCCGACGCTCGCGGCCCAATGCTGGCGACAGAAATGATTCACGGGCATTTGCGTCCCGTGCTCCGCTTCGATGGCGAAGCGGTGTTGCAGTCGCCGCGCACGGTGCCACTCACCGGTGCTTTGTTCGCCGTCTTTCGTCCCGACCAAGCGGTCAGTGCTGGAACACGCCTCACCGGTTGGGAAGACTCGGCAGTGGGACAGCACGGACTTGGTTTGATGCCCACGGCGGCGGGCGGTCTTCACGCGATCGTGCGTCGAACGGGGGCCAACGGTGACATCGTCGCGCCGGCTCCGGCGAATCACTCCGATTTCCAATTGATCAGCCTGACGTGGGGTTCCGGCGGAGTTGCTTTGTTTCGCAATGGCGAGCCGATCGGCACGAACAAGACGATTGATGCGGTCTCGTCGGATCCTGCGATTGCGGCGCTGCGGATCGGGGGACCGGGATCGGGAGCCAGTCAACGATTTCGCGGCGACTTGTGCGAGTTGCGAGTTTATGGAAGTCCACTCAACGAAGCGGCCCGCGTGCGAGTCGAAGCCGAGCTGCGGACTCGTTGGTTCGCACCTCTCGACAAGCAAGTGGCGAGCGACGATCCCGTCTCTGATCTCTATGTCGAATTGCTGTCGCCCCGCAGTCCTTATTGGATCGCTGTGGCAGACCGATCGCAGTTGCTCCCTCAGGAAGTGCGGGAACGGCTTGCGGCGCAGCGCGAGGAATTGGAGTTGCTCAAGAAGAAACCGGCCGTCGTGATTCCACAGGCGGTTGTTGTGCAAGAGGGTGGACCACTCGGAACCAAGCACGAGGGGTTTCACGATGCTCCGGTTTTTCTTCGCGGCAATCCCGCGACTCCCGGCAAGGTGGTTCCGCGCGGCTTTCCCGAAGTGGTGGCCGGACTCAATCCGCCAAAGATTTCAGCAGGGAGCGGTCGCCGTGAACTGGCTCAGTGGCTGACGCGGCCCGACAACCCGCTCACGGCGCGCGTCATGGTCAATCGCATTTGGCAGCATCATTTTGGTGAGGGCCTGGTCCGGACCTCGACAAACTTCGGAGTGCGGGGCGAGCAGCCAAGTCATCCAGAACTGCTCGATCACTTGGCGCTCCGCTTCATCGAGTCGGGCTGGTCGATCAAGTCGCTGCACCGGCTGATTGTGTTGTCGAGCGTCTATCAGCAGAGCACGTTCGCATCCGACGCGACGCGAACGGTCGATCCTGAAAACCGCTGGCTCGCACGGATGCCTCGCCGCCGATTGGAAGCCGAAGCGATTCGCGACTCACTCTTGGCCGTCTCCGGTCGACTCGACGCGACACCCGGTGGGCCGGGCTTTCTGGAAGTCGCCGTGCCGCGACGCACGCTCTACCTGATGTCGGTGCGCACGGGATCGAAAACGGCCGACTTCAATTCATTGTTCGACGGCCCTGATGGCGGCGGCATCCTCGAACGTCGGACACAGTCGATTGTCGCTCCGCAGGCGTTGTATCTGCTCAACGATCCGTTGCTCGACGACGTTTCGGCGGCACTCGCGGCGCGAGTCGCACACGAAGTTCCCTCCGGTGGCAACGACGAACGTATCACACGCTTGTACGAGCTGGCCCTCGGACGCGAGCCCACGCGATCGGAGATCGACATCGGTCGGCAACTCGTCGCCGATCCCGCTGCCAAAGAGGCTTGGGTTCGTTACTGTCGAGTCATCCTCTGCACGAATGAGTTCGTCTATGTTGATTAAAAGTTGCCTCAGTCGAACGTAGCCGTCACCGCTCCGCGTCACGAGCCGACCGTGTCACCGACGCGGTTTGGCCATTCGGCTCATCACGCGGAGCGATGATGGCTACGTTCCAAAGGACTTCTATGAACCGTCGCGAAATGCTTAGCCGTACCGGAGCCGGTTTCGGTGCCCTCGCTTTGTCCGCGTTGCTTGCCGAACAGACCTCCGCTGCCGAGTACCCGTTGGCCGCGCGCCGTCCTCATTTCGCGGCGCGAGCCAAGCGAGTCATTTTTCTCTTCATGCCCGGTGGGCCTTCGCAGGTCGACACGTACGATCCAAAACCGCGCCTCACCCAGGACGATGGCCAGCCGTCGCCGAAGCTGTATCTTGGTCAGCAACGCAAGCTGCTCGCCTCGCCGTGGAAGTTTCAGAAATACGGACAGTCGAGGATCGAAGTCAGCGAACTCTTTCCGCGAACGGCATCCTGCATCGATGACATCTGCGTTGTGCGTTCGATGGTCACCGACGACCCGAATCATCCCGGCGGCTGCTTGCTGATGAACACCGGCGAGCGAGTCTTCTCACGGCCCAGCCTCGGCGCTTGGGTGACGTACGGACTGGGGACCGAGAATCAAAACCTGCCCGGATTTGTCGCCATCGGCCCCGGCCCGATCATCGAAGGAGCGCGGCAATATGGTTCCAGCTTTCTCCCCGCCACCTACCAAGGGACGTTCGTCTCGAACCTCAAGCAACCGCTGCGAAATCTCAGCAGTTTGCAGGTGTCTCGTGAGCGACAACGGCGCGAACTCGATGCGCTCGCCCGCTTGAACGGACTGCACCGCGAGGCACGCGCGGACGACGACCGGCTGAGCGCCCGCATCGAATCGTTCGAGCTTGCCTATCGGATGCAGACCGAAGCGCCCGAAGCGTTCGATCTTGCCGGTGAAACATCGGCGACCGGCAAGCTCTATGGACTCGACGAACCGAAGACGGAAATGTTCGGTCGACAATGTCTCTTGGCGCGACGCCTCGTCGAGCGGGGCGTCCGCTTCGTGCAGCTCTATCACACGACGGGAGGCTTTCAACCCTGGGACCAACACAGCGGTCTCAAAGCCGGACACGAGAACAATGCACTCGCCACCGATCAGCCAATCGCGGGCTTGCTCCAAGATCTGAAGTCTCGCGGCCTGCTCGACGAGACGCTGGTGATCTGGGGCGGCGAATTCGGTCGTACGCCAACCGCCGAAGGGAAGGACGGTCGCGATCATCATCCGTTCGGATTCTCGATGTGGCTGGCTGGCGGCGGCGTTCGCGGAGGCATGACTCACGGTGCCACCGACGACTTCGGCTGGGACGCCATCGAGAACCGCGTCCACGTCCACGACCTGCATGCCACGATTCTGCACTTGCTGGGTTTGGATCACGAACGCTTGACCTACCACTTCGCCGGTCGCGACTACCGTTTGACCGACGTTCACGGCCGAGTGGTCTCCGAAATCTTGAGTTGATGCCGAGAAACTCGCCAACTCCAACCGCTGACACCATCTAACAGAGAACCAACATGAGCATCATTCGAATTGTGTTTGCGATCTTTCTCGTGGCTGGAATCGCTGGACCAGTTACGAATCGAAGTCCGAGACCGATTGGCTGGAGATCGACTTCGGCCGCGACGTCGAATTCCGCCGAGTTGAACTCG
>CAMAWN010000293.1 GCA_945861865.1 Candidatus Kuenenia stuttgartensis
TCGCCAACACTCCGCCCTGGCTGCCTCGACAACCGCACGGCCTCCACCTTGAACTCTCGGGTAAACTTCCGTCGCTGACGCATCGTTCTCGCTCCTCGTCTTGCACTCTACGCGCTTTACTACGCGCCCGCAAAACGGGGGGAAGTCCACGGCGTCTCTGATTGACCACGACAAACCATTGGCCAGCGGTGAAGCGAGATTCGTCACGTCGTTCAAGTCGTCAACGTCGTAGCCTTCTGCCTCTCGCATCCTGCCAATGGGGAACAACCGATTCGCAGCCCACAAGGCCGGGCGTTTTATTAGCTGCCGAGAGGCGGCTTTTTTGTTGCGCTGGCAGTTCACTCCAATTCATCGCGACACCGCCTCTCCGGCCAGTGGTGCCGTCTCATCATCAACGTCGTGAGTGTCGTCACTCACGAGCTTCGAGAGTCTGAGGATGGCCCGCTTCACGTCCTCGGCAAGCACCGGCCAGACTTCGATCACCCCAAGCAAGCGATGGTCGTCAGCCGGTCTCTGAGAGAAGTTCGCTGCGCCGTCCGCTGCGCTCTGAGTCGTTTTCGCGTTATCTTCGAGGAAAGTGCGAGTTCCCCGGTGACTCATAATCCTTTGGTTCGGAGTTCGAGTCCCAGCGGTCCCATTTTCGATCACCCTCATCACAAGAGTCGGACAACCCTCATTCCCTCATCGGTGAAGTTGGTCAGCATACCGATGAAGGAATCGGGGGGGGATGTCCGTTTCCGAGCCAGCAAATCGCGGTTCAGCTATTTGCCCTTCTTTGCATTTTTCATTTGCCGCTTTTCCTTGAGGCTCAGCAGCGGTTTTTTCTGTTGTTCTTTTTGGCCTTTGTCTTTTTTGCCCTTCTCGCCCATTTTTGCTTCTCCTTGCTGAAACGATCTATTCTTTAACAACCCCGAAAACCAGTGTCCGCAGGTTAGCAGATCATCTGATTTGATGTTACCGCCAGGTGCCTCTTTGCCGACATACGGGGTGCTCTCAGATTTTTGTGGAGCTAAGTTTTATGGTGTCGGATGTTGGCGGAGTTTTTCAGCAAGTGTTGCAACTGAGTTACTGGGAGAATCAATCGCTGGATGAAACCTCCGTCGCCGTGATGGAGCAATCACGAAGCCTATCTCATCCGACTCGCACGTTGAAAACGCGTCCTACGACGGAGCGATCTCATGTTCTTTTCCATCTATCGGCAGTTGCAGCACAAACATGCTCAATGGCCTGACGCGCCGACACGACGCGATGTTCTGAAAGCTGCATTGGCATCGGCCGGTGGCTTGTGGACTCTCGAATCGTACGGCGCGGCTGCGAATGCCGACTTGCCGCGAGTCGTTGTTGTCGGCGCGGGCTTCGCAGGGCTGGCGTGCGCGGACGAATTGGCGGCGGCCGGATATCGCGTCACGGTTCTCGAAGCACGCAATCGCGTCGGCGGGCGAGTGCTCACGATTCGTGATCTTGTCAAAGACAAATCGGTTGAAGCCGGAGGCGAACTGGTCGGTCCGAATCAGCCGACTTGGATGGCTTACGCGAAACGATTCGGACTGCGGTTTGTCGAGATGCCGTGGAATCCCTGCGATGTGATTTCGCTGGGTGACGGATTGCTCGCGCCCGATTCGGCTCGCAAGATTTGGAGCGAGATGCGATCGGCCTTGGAACGCATCAACGTGGATGCGGAGGGCATCGACGCTCTCCGGCCTTGGGCCGGTCCGAACTCAGAGCAACTCGATGCTCGGTCGCTAGACAGCTGGATCAGGCGGCTGGATGTTGATCGGCGATGCCAAGAGCTGCTTGAGATTCAGTGGACGGGGATCAACGGTTTGATCCCGGCGTGGCAAAGTTGGCTGGGCATTTTGGCGATCGTGCGCGGTGGCGGACTGCAAAAGTTTTGGGACGAGACCGACACACTGCACTGCGTCGGCGGAACTCAGCAGCTTGCGGAGAAACTCACGGAGTCGTTGGTCGGCCATCGCGGTCAGTCCGCCTTGCGGCTCGACACGCCAGTCCATGCCATTCGGCTGCGCGACAAAATCGCAATGGTCGAATTGGCCGACGGCACGACGATCGAAGCGGATGACGTGGTGCTCACGGTGCCGCCGAGCACCTGGAACAAGATCGCGTTCGATCCGCCGTTGCCTCCGCAATTGATCGTGCCGATGGCCGCCAGCACGAAGTACCTCGCGGTTTTTGACAAGCCGATCTGGAACGACTTGCAACGTCAGCCAAACGCGATGTGTCGCGGACCAATTCAACTGACGTGGGAGACAACCGCCGGCCAAGGAGACGCGGGGCCGCATGCACTCGTGGCCTTCGCCGGCGGCCGATCAGCGGACGAATGCCGCGGCTGGCCAGATGCCGAACGAGATGCCCGTTGCCGAGCCACCTTGGATCGGCTGTATCCCGGGGCAGCGAAGTCGATCACAACGGGTCGTTTCGTGGATTGGGTCAGCGACGCCTGGGCACGCGGCACGTATTCGTTTCCCGCTCCCGGACAAGTTACGACGGTCGGACCAATCCTCGATCGAGGCCATCACCAACATTTGCATTTCGCCGGCGAGTACGCCTGCTACGCGTTCACGGGTTGGATGGAAGGTGCGTTGAACTCAGGCGTCCGAACCGCTCGCCATCTGGCCGAGCGAGACGGCTTGGCGAAGCCCATCAAGCCATGACCGCGGAAGCGACCGACGTCAGTTGAGCCTGAGAGTTGCTGCTGCTGGAGTGCTGGAGGCTGTTTGTGAGCCTTCTGCGGACTTCTCTCACGATTTCATCAATTTGAAACGGTTGCAGAGAATGCGGTTCCTTGGTCAGCGTCGCTCGCCATTCCGTCAAAACTCGGTTTTTGCCCGGCTCTTTTGGCTCGCGATTGGATTCTTCGATCATCTGTTGGATGGTGACTTCCCATTTTTGGAAATTCATCGACTATTCCTTGGTACTTTCGGTGTCGGTCGCCAGCAGCCGCCATGTGCGTCCGCCCAGCCCACAGGTCCACATACATTCTTTCGACCGAAAACCCTGCTGGACATTCACCCGTCATCGAGTTTCGTCTAACGATTTCAACGAATTCAGGGAGCCTGCGGGGACTTGGGTAAGACCACAATCAGCAATGTGGCCAGAGGGCCGACGAAGAAGTCCGTTTGATTGTGCATGACTGCCTCCGTGCTTCATGAGAATTGTACGGCCGCAGTTCTTGTGGTTAGGCCCAACGAAGAACCGATTACTATCGGTTGGCTGCGAGCGAGAACGCAGATCACCGAGTCAACCGGTTGGAAAACTGAATTCCGCATCCAACCGCATGAGCCAAGAAAGAACCACATGGACAAAAAGAGCAAAAAACGAATCGACGTTCTGCGCAGCAACTTGCAGCGGCTTCGCCAGCAGCTCTCAGGAGTGCAGAAACAAAAGGATGATCCTGAAGAATCGAAGACGCTCGCGAACCAGATTGCCTTGATCGAAGCCGAACTGCAATCGCTCACGGGAAGTCAAAATCCAAGCTCCAAGCGGTAGAACCGGCAAAGGCTCAAGCTTTCGGAAAGATCCATCGCAACCGAATCGACACGCCCGGCGGCGTTTGTGTTTGCTACGGCTTCGTAATCGCACCGTCGCGGCGACGGGGGTTTCGTCGTTGCCGTGGTGGTGATACTGCAGTGGACCCCAAGAGTTGGACCGTGGGATCAGAGAGAGTTTGGCCGATTCTGGAATCGCAGATTCCAGGAGGCTCGTCGGCCGCAATCCGGCGGGGGTAATTTTTTCATGCCGAGTAGTATAAAAAGTAGTAGTCCACTAAGACAACTTGATTTGAGGTTGGCCGAAAATGCAATAAAACGGCCTTAATTCACGCATTACGGGACCGTAGCTCAACGGTTAGAGCAGAGGACTCATAATCCTTTGGTTCTGGGTTCGAATCCCAGCGGTCCCACTTTCGTTTTCCGTCGCACCGGGTCGCACAATGACGCCCAACTCCGCAATCGGCAGAGAGTTGCAAGACGCATCGGCAGCGTCGATCGGTTGGACGTTATCGCACCGTGTCGCATCGGCCACGCACAGCGCAGCAGGTAATTTGCTGCGCCGTCCGCTGCGCTTTTCAGACGGCTTGTCTGAACCGCCGGCCTTTTCGTCCATCGTTCCGGTCGCTCGCATGATGTTTGGCTGATCGTTGCCCATCAGATCGGAGAACCGGGCGACGGTCTCGGCTTCCTGACCGGGAATGAGATGGCCGTAGGTGTCCATCGTGAGCGTGATGCTGCTGTGGCGCATCACCGATTGGATGGACTTCGGGTGTGCTCCCGACATTGCGAGCCAACCACCGCAGGTGTGCCTCAGAGCGTGGAAGTCGAGCGAGTCGCCGTCGTGGTTCTTGGCGGTCAAGAAGTCGCTCTGCTCGCGGTTGGCGAACTCTTCGGGATCGCGCCGAGCTTCGTGCAGCCATGCCGTGCGAGCCGCTTCCAGATCGCCGCGAAGCATCTCGGCCATCTCGTAATCTTCGGGCAAAGCGAACACCGGAGCCTTGGGGGCCTTCTTCGCGATGTGAACCCGCAGACGATTCGCCAAGTCCGTCAGGATGTATTGCCGAGCTTCCTTTCGATTCTTGGTTGAGCCGGCCTTGCAGGTGATATACGGCTTCACGGCCGTGAGGTAGAGCCTCCCACGCGAAAGACTCCGAAGTTCGTTTGATCGCAACCCGGTCTGAATCGCCGTCTCGTACAGCAGCACACGCTCCGCGCTGGACATCCCGAACTGATCGTCATCAGCCGCGGTCACATCGCGGAGCCAATGCCATTCCTCGCGTCGCAGCATTCGCCGCTCAAGTCGCCGATCCGTTCCTGGGTTTGGATTCTGGACGGTCGCGAGGGGATCGCTTGGCAATTTGCCGGTGCTCACGAGCCAGCCGGTAAATCCCTTAATTCGACTTTTGCACTTTAGGTGGCCAAGGCCACCGCGTTTTCTAGGAGTTGTTGGATTTTTCGAGACCCTGGTCCTGCGAGGGCCAAGGTCAAAACCTGTTGTCGGACGCTGAGCCGACGGAGCGTGCCGAGCATGTCAGCGAA
>CAMAWN010000294.1 GCA_945861865.1 Candidatus Kuenenia stuttgartensis
GTTTTGTGGAGCAGGTACGACGGAAGGACGTTCTTTTTGCGTGGCATCGTGCGGTTCCTTGTTCATTTCGTGGAAAATGTTCCACGATTCAAACAGGTTTCTCACCGCACTGCCGAACGTCGGCAGGTAACGTAACTCGTTTCGGTCTCAAGGAATGCCCAGGAGAGGACTTGAACCTCCATTCCCGTGAGGGAACTAGCTCCTGAAGCTAGCGCGTCTGCCAATTTCGCCACCTGGGCCGGTTTGCGAGGGCGGGAGAATACGGGGTTGCGGAAGTGTCGGCAAGCGACGGTTGCGAAGTGCGGTGACTGATCGCAGTCGTGTCGTCAGGCTCAGAACTTGTGGCCTTCTTGGGGGCCATGCTTCGTGAGCGTCAAAACTTCTGGGCCTTTCTCGGTCATCAAAATCGTGTGCTCGAATTGGGCCGAGAGGCTGCGGTCTTGAGTGCGGACGGTCCAGCCGTCGGCTTTGTCGATTTCGGTTTTCCAATTCCCCTCGTTGAGCATCGGCTCGATCGTCAGGCAAGTGCCGGGGCGAACGACCGACTTGCCGGATTGCAGATCGGGGAAGTGTGGGACGCCTGGCTCTTGATGGAAATTGCGGCCGACTCCGTGGCCTTGGAATTCGCGGACGATCTCGAAGCCCTGATCTCTGGCAAAACGATAGATGGCTCGGCCGATGTCGATGACTCGGCCGAACGGCTTGATGGCATGGATGCCGATCCACATGGCATCGAACGCGGCCTGAACGAGTCGCTTGGCGTTGGGTGAGACCTCGCCGATCAGAAATGTTTCGGACGAGTCACCATGCCAGCCATCAACGATCGTCGTGAGATCGACGTTGACGATGTCCCCCTCGCGCAGCAAGTTGTCGTTCGGGATGCCGTGGCAAACCACTTCGTTGACGCTGGTGCAAACCGTGTTCGGGTAGCCGTTGTAGCCAAGACAGGCGGGTGTGTGGCTGTGCTTGATCGTGTAGTCGTAAGCCAGTTGGTCGATCTCTCGAGTGGAGATACCAGCCCGAACATGCGGCCGGAGGTAGTCCATGATCTCCGCGTTGAATCGGCAGGCGGCTCGGAGGGCGTCGCGATCCGCGTCGGTGGCGTAGATTGGGATCTTGGCCATCGGCCCGGTTTGCGGCCGCAGCAAAGTGCCTCGGAAAGAAGTCACAAAATCACCTGTTGGCGGTCTGGAGTCGTCAAATTTGGGCCGGCATTGTGCCCCGGCTCACAACTCTTCGCAACCAAGCTAAAAAAGTGCAACCATCGGCTCAGGACGGGGAAAATCAGCCATCCAATCCATGCAAAGGATGGTTGACTTGGCAATTCAGCGAGACTGAATCGACAGACCGCAGCGATCTGTTTTCGACTCGTCAAACATTTACAGCCGAAGTTGTCTGCCGACAAGGCGACGCCGATATCTGAAAACAACCCGTCAAGATGACGGGAAAGTTAATTTGCGCGACGCGTCATCAAGTCGTGTTTGACTGCGCGTGGTGAGGAAAGGACTCCTCAATGCGTTCCTTTATTTGGTCGTCGTCGCTGTTTTTCTGCTTTGCAAACGGACTCGTCCTGAGAGCTGCCGAGCCGTCGAGGCCGCAGTTGCTTTCGACGGCGGGTGCTTCACGATCGACCGCTGATGCTCGACTCGCTGCGACGCGAAATCGTTCGGAGCGCCAGCCGCCGTTGCAGCTTGTTGACTGGGTGTCCCCCGTGTCGTTTCCGTGGCCGGAGGATGACCTGGAACTTGGCAAACCCGGTGGTGAAGAAGAGGAGCCGAAGATTAACTACGGCCCACCCGCCAATGAACCTCGCAAGACGCTGTTTCAGTGGAGCTACGGCACGACGTTCTCCGGTGGGCCGCCCGTCGATGACGACCTGCAAACCGATCGCCCCGACTTCGTCGAAGCCAGCACAACCGTCGGCAAGGGAGTGCTGCAAATCGAATCCGGCTACACCTACATCCGCAACGACGACCCGGACGACAATTCGACCACGCACTCGATCGGCGAGGTTCTGTTCCGATACGGCGTGTTGGAAGACTGGTTGGAACTGCGGCTGGGAGTGTTCCCCTTCAGCCAATCGCAAAGCGTGACATCGCCAACGGTGACCAACAGCGGGGTTGAGGACTTGTATCTGGGAGTCAAAATTGGGCTCACGCCGCAGGAGGGTTGGTGGCCGGAAATGGCGTTGGTTCCACAGACGACCGTTCCCACGGGCCACAAATCTGTGACCGCCGACAAAGCGCTGGCCGGAGTGAATTGGCTCTACGGGTGGGATGTGACCGACTTCATCGCCATCGGAGGCAGCACGCAGTTCAACAGCGCGGTCGATGGCGGGACGTCGCAACGCTACACCGAATGGGCTCAGGCGGTGACGATCAACTACAACCTCGCCGAGAAGGTGGGGGGCTACACCGAGTACTTCGGTTTCTACCCGTCCGGCGCGCGCACCGAGCGAGTGCAGCACTACGTCGATGCGGGCCTCACCTACCGGCCAACGGCAGACACGCAATTTGACATTCGTGCCGGCATCGGCCTGACGGACGCCTCCGACGATTACTTCATCGGCACGGGCTATTCGATCCGCATCAAGTGACGTTGTGAGCCTGATGGCCCTCCCGGTGGGCGTTCGCTTCCGCCACAATGCCTCCGCGAGACGACGATCCGGCTGGCATCACGAGGCGGTGAGACGACATGGTCGAGCGATATCGACGACGAAAGGGCAAACCCGCGCTGCTCGGCAATCATCAGAGATGCTGGCTGTGGGGACGACATGTCGTCACCGAAACGCTGCGAGCCGCTCGCTGGACAGTGCTGGAATTGCACCTCTCCGATCGCTTGCCGGAAGACGATCTCGCCTTCGCGACCGAGTGGTCTCAAGCCCGCGAGGTGACGCTGACGATCGAATCGTTCGACCGCCTGACGGACCTCTGCCATTCGCGAGAACATCAAGGTTTCCTCGCCAAGATGGCCGCGTTCCCCTACGACCGCGTTGAGGATGTGCTGTCTGCTGCAAAGCCAGGCCCGCTGTTCGGATTGCTCGACGGCTTGCAAGACCCGCACAACTTCGGGGCAGTCATCCGATCGGCACATGTGCTCGGAGTCGATGCGCTGTTCGTGCCGACGCACGGTCAGGTCGAGGTCACGGCCCAAGTCGCCCGCAGCTCTGCCGGTGCGGTCAATCACATTCCGATCGCGCAGGCCGACGACGTCGTCGTACTCGCCGAGCAGTTGCGATCACTCGGAATCCGAGTCATCGGCACCAGCCAACGTGCCTCGCAACCGATCAGCGACAGCGATCTGACTCGCGCCGCTGCGATCGTCATCGGCAACGAAGGGACCGGCATTCGTGACGAGTTGCTCGCGGTTTGCGACGAACTCGTCACGATTCCGCAGTTCGGAGCGGTCGAGTCCCTCAACGCGGCCGTCTCCGCCGGCATTTTGTTTTACGAAGCACAACGTCAGCGAGCGCTGCCCGGCCGTTCGCCGATCGCCGAACGCCGATAACCGTTATCCCACTTTCCCGATTGCTCAATCCGCATGGCCCTCGAACTCAAAAACCCACACAGCGTCCTCGCCGCGATTCAGGCTCGCCCGCTGGACGTCCTCGACATTCAAGTCGCGACCGATGCGCCGAGTCCGGCTTGGTCCGAGGTGATCGACGTCGCTCGCGCACACGCTGTCCGCGTCACGCGCGGCGGACGTCCCGCCTCGCGCGACCGTCGCAGCGGCGAGAAAGAAGGTCGCGAGACCGGCATGTCCGCCACGGTGCGCGAGCGACCGGACGTGCCGCTCGAAGAACTCTTTGCCGACGTCGCAACGCGAGCCAACGGACACGGCCTTTGGCTGGCGCTCGACAATCTGCAAGACCCGCACAACGTCGGAGCGATCTTTCGCACCGCCGCCTTCTTCGGAGTGCAGGGGATCGTCGTCACGAAAGACCGATCCGCGCCGCTCAGCGGAGTCGCGTACGACGTCGCGGCCGGCGGCCTCGAACACGTCCCGTTCACGATCGTCCCGAATCTCGCTCGCGCCGTCGCGGTCGCCAAAGAGTCGGGCCTGTGGGTTCTCGGCACTTCCGAGCACGCGGCCGACGACGTCACTCAAGTGGACCGCAGCCGCCCGTGGCTGCTGATCGTCGGCAACGAAGAGAAAGGGATGCGCCGCCTGACCACCGAACACTGCGACTCCGTCTGCCGCATCACGCCGCGCGGTGAAGTCCCGTCGCTGAACGTCTCAGTCGCGACCGGAATCCTGATCGCCACCCTGATCAGTCGATGAATCGGATCGTTCTACGAGCTTCTTCCGTCGTGAAAAAAAAACGAAAGTTGCGATGCCGGAGACAATCCCGATGACCGAACACTCGATCATCCAACGAATCACAACTTCGCGATGTCCCCCGACTCGGAGCGAACCGGGGCCGATTACAAGCAGGATCGAGGCATATGCCAGGAGAATTTCTCGGCACTTCTCGCCCAAGCCACAGCGGTTTCAAGAATCAGGCGGCCTGGCGATTGGTTGGAGGATGGGAGGAGTTCGCGGACGAGCGGTCTGAGGGGCGGGCGGTTGTGGTTGCGTGGGTTTGTCGGCAGTGGTCGAAGGCCAGAAGGACGAAGCTGCGTCGGCGACGCCATTTGTCGCGGGACTTCTCGAAGAAACGCCGCTTGCGGTTGGTGCGTTCCACGTGATTATTGGTGCGAATCACGGGCGGGCGTTTTCAGCGAGTTCGCGGCGATGTGCCAGCTCGAGGCGCGGGCGACGTGCGGAGGAAGACGATCCTCTTGTCGAACTTGTCCCCCTCCAGCATCGCCGTCGCCTAATTCGGGAATCGCCGCGTACACCCCGTTGGTCAGCAGGACCGCTCGGCGACAGTGGGCTTGGTACGGCGACTGCTGGGCCTCGAACCGCCGACTTACTTTGTCCACGAAGTTTCGCAGCGTTTGCAATAGGAGGTCCTGGAACATCGTCGGTAAGTCGGCGCGTTGCTGGTCGCTGAGATTTTCATCCTTGGTCACGATCAAATGCCGATGCC
>CAMAWN010000295.1 GCA_945861865.1 Candidatus Kuenenia stuttgartensis
CGATGAAGCCCGGCAGCACGAACGCGATCAACAAGCCGAAGTTACCAGAGGACACTTCCTTCATGGAATGAACCCACGATACCACCCTGCGAGTGAGCCATCAAACTGAGAATCGGCGTCGGGGCCACATAAGCAACTGCGCCACATAACTCCGCTTATGTGGCGGGCCACATAAGCCGATTGTGTCGCGTGACGTCGTGAGGAAAATGATTTCCAAGAGTACGAAGCCAACATCCAACCAACTGAGCGGTGCATGGTGCTTGATGCGATAGCTGATGTACGCGATGGCGGTCGCAACGAGCATGTTTGCGTTGAACTGGTAGTGCCGGTAATGGATCTCGATCAGCAGATTGAACGCATCGACGTTCTGTCCGAGCTTTGAAAAGTCGAGCGGCGGAAGCGGCAATCCCGTGATGTGGTGGAGTGTGTCCACGACTGCCCAACGGACAGCACTCACGACCATTCCGCACGCAATCGACGCGATGGTCAGGTAAAGGAACCCGCCAATCGTTGGTGCCTGCGTCGGGTTCACAGCAAACCACGACTGGAGCGCAGGCTCGAACTGACTCAGGCCAAACAGCACAGTCGCCCCTGGCACGAGGTAGGCAATCAGCGGGCCGAAGTTGTCGTTCGTGACGGACTGCATTGACCGTCGGCCAGCATACCACGGGGATTCGTGACGATCTTGATTGCGCATTCGTCGGACAGTCGGGCAGTGTGAGTAGGTCTGAGCGCCGTTCTTTCTCAATTCGAAACAACCGAAAGGGCAGACCATGTCTCAATTGCTGATCCCTCGTGATCCGACCGATCCTGCTTACGACCTGATTCCCAACAGCCTCGCGAAGTCGATCCCTCGACTCTACTCGTCGGAGAAAGTCAGCGACCCGCTTGTCCACGCCAAGTTCTTCACTCCCGATAGCTCGTGGACTTGGTTCGTGACTGAGTTCGATCCAGAAGAGCGATTGTGTTTCGGTCTAGTCATCGGACACGAAGCCGAACTTGGATATTTCTCGCTTTCAGAAATCGAAGAGGTTCGTGGGCCGATGGGCCTGCCCATCGAACGCGACCTGCACTTCGCACCAAAGCCGCTCTCGCAATGTCGCGGCGCGTAGCGTGACCGTGACGCTCAGACTTCCGCCCCAACACAATCGTGTTGGGGCTTATTCGACGTGCCACGTCCGGACACGAAGAAGCCCCAAGCGTCATGCTTGGGGCGAGCGTCATGCCCTTCGACGCTTTGCACGCTTACGGGCTTGGCGGACGTCGGCCAGTACGAGATGACAAACGGTGTAGGCAACCGCGTGATGCCATCGCGTGCCAAGCTTTTCGTCCCCGACTGTGTGCGGCGGGAATCCTCTTCGTTGCAGCCAATCCAGCAGCGAGTTCGCCAGTTCTTCGGCTCGATTCCAGTCACGTTGCAATCTTGCTTCTAAGAGTTCATCCCAAGTGGCTTGCGGGTCCATGCCCTTCTCCTTTGCGTGCGGTCAAAGAGCGGTGTGCTCGATTCGTCTAACTCAACGCGAGTCAGACGGTGCGACCGTAGCGCAGGGACAGAACCAGCGCAAGCAGCGGCATTAGGAGTGATTCACGCTCGCCACTGGCCAGCGATCTCGGCCTGGACTTTCTCGAACGGTTGAGCGTGTTGCCGGCGGGAGCGTTCGGTGACAATCGCGAAGCGGTCTTCGGTGATGGGAGGTGGAGAAAGAGTCTGCATGGAGAACGGGTTACTGGGCATCCCGTCGATCAACAGTCGGGCGTAAGCGGTGTACCGGGGGAGATTGGTCAGGTCTTGGGAATGAAGTTGGCCGGGATGTTTGCTGAGTTGTTCGGCGAGGACTTCCGCGTCGTCCGTACCGACTTGGAAGGCGATGATCGAACCGACGTTGCCGAACACGGCATCGGCGGTCGCATCGTCCAGTTGCTTTAGGTACTGGTGGGCGATGGTCAGGCTCAAGCGATACTTGCGGGCTTCGCTCAAGATGGAAGCGAACGAGCTGGTCGTGAAGTTTTGGAACTCGTCGATGTAGAGGAAGAAATCCCGGCGTTGGTCTTCGGGAACATCAGCCCGTGTCATTGCCGCTTGCTGGATGGTCGTGACGAGAAACGCTCCGAGCAACGTGGCGTTGTCTTCGCCGACGCGGCCTTTGCTCAGGTTGACGATCAGCACTTTGCCCTGGTCCATGATCTCGCGCAGGTTGAGCGATCGGCCGGGCTGGCTCACGATCGCTCGCATGGTACGGTTGGTCAGAAACGGTCGAATCTTATTTTGAATCGCGGCGACAGCCTCGGTGCGATAGCGGTCGTCCCAATTGGCGAACTCGTTCATCCAGAAACTGCGGACCACGTCGTCTCGAATTTTCGGGACGATGGCTTCGCGATAGCTTCGCTCAGCGAGCAATCGCATCAGCTCCAGCATCGTGCCGCCTTGCTCGACGGTCGCGAACACCGCATTGCGTAGCGTGTCCTCCAATCGTGGTCCCCAAGAATCGTGGAGCTTCTTGAACGCAGAGACGATGCCCGACGTGACTTGGTCGATCAGTGCCGGATCACGGCACGCGAGCGGATTGAACGCCACGGCGAAGTCTCGATCGCCGGCATCAAACAAGATCACGTCGTTGGTCCGTTGCTTCGGCATCATGCGAATGATGCTTGTCGCGAGGTCGCCGTGTGGGTCAACGAGACAGACGCCATGCCCCGCCGCCAGGTCCGCATGAATCTGGTTCAGCAGCAGCGTAGTCTTGCCCATGCCGGTCTTGCCGACGACATACAGGTGCCGGCGACGATCTTCCTTCGCGATGCCGATGATGCGGCGGTCCTCTCGAAACCGAATGCGGCCGACGATGACCGCCCCGTCCTCTTCTCCTGAGTAGAACTTTCCCGGTCCTTCGAGTTCTCCGAACTCGGTCGTCTGCATTTGTTCGGCCAGAACAGTCGCCGTCGGCGGATGCCACAGTGTCGCGAGTTCTTCATGGGACAGAAGAAAGCCACGACCTTGCAGCGGATGACAGCGACCACGTTGCAGCGGACCAAGCCGAAAGGTCGCGAGCCGCGATCTCGTGAACGCCCCGAAAGCACCGGCCAGCGAATGTAAGCGATCTCGAACTGGGTCGGCTCCACCTCGTTGCACGATGACGCTCAAGCGGATGTGAGTCTCGAACAAGTGCCCGCCAAGCTTGTCGCTCGCGGCTTGCAGGTCAGCTTCTCGTTCGTGGGTGCGGCCAGTCGATGTTACGAGCGTATTGCTGGTGACGTGGCCGACTGCCCGTGCGGCCAAGAGGCCCACGATCCAAGCGAGCGGCCACGCCGCACGGCGAGTGATGTGCCGAGCATAGAACGCGGCCAATTTGGGGTGGCGATGAAAGAAGGGACGGTCGAGCCGATGCACGGCTTTGATCGCGGCATGGCCTCGCCGATGACTGGCTGGTCGCACGATGATTTCGACTCGGCAGCGGGTCGATTCGTCGGACTTGATCGCTCGCAAGATGCCATTGATCGGGTCTGCGAAATTGCGATTGAGTTGATCTTCAAACTGCCCGTGACGCAGAATGGGAAACAGTTCGGGCACGAGCGAGAGTTCTGACGACCAAGTCTCACCGTCCTCAGAGTCCGTCGGCAAGTCCGCTGGGTCCGGAGTCGTGAGCGAGCACTGCGGGTAGTTCGCCGTGATCGGTCCGCAGACGAGTTGCGAGAGTTCGTCAGGACATTCAAAGAAAAGACCGACTCGCTGCCACGAAGCTCTGTATCCGAAGACGATGGGCCGTCGCAGGTGATTCGCCTGATGAATGGCCGCGAGCGCCTTCTCCATATATCGCGGCCCGCGTTCGTTGGCGGCCGGGGCGGAGAGCAGTTTCAGCACGTTCGCAGCGTACCACGACTTTTCAGCTTGAATGGATCGCCACAGCGGTTGAGCTATCACTCAATTGTCCAACGGGCTGAAGCGGCGGCAGACCTTCCACCCTGCGTGAATACTGACATTGCTCGTCACCCGGCTCCATTCCCACGCAACAGTTCGGCCGAGTCGGATAGATCCCGCAGCGATTGTCTTCGCCAAGGAATTGGCACCGCTGACCGCAATTCAAGAGTACCGCCATGCAGTCGTCGGTGATCTCCTGCACCATTTGGTCCACGCTTTTACCGGCATGGTGACGATCAGCGTCGATCAACCGTGGTTCGCGGAGCACGTCGATCTCATCGCATTCGATTAAGAGATGGCCTTTGCAGCAAGCTCCGCAACTGTCGCATTCAAACTTCGGCATAGCCTCAGCGTACTTGATCTCCGATCTCGCGCAAGTCCGCAGTCACGACCATGAAGCAATGGAAGACATCAAACATTCGGGGACAAAAACCGCCTCAGTTGAGTGTGTGTAGGCTCGCGTGAGGCGGTGGCCGCCACGTCTCCGGTCGGTCGCTGGCTTCCTCATCCGTTTGGGAGAAGGGACGCGGCGTGATACCCGCGTCGAACGCACGTCGGAACGATAGTCGGCAGTGCGACGCTACCAGACAAACACGGGTAACGTCACGGGACGCGACAGTCGCACGGGCGATCGGACGAAGGCCGATGTGGGGTGCGGGTTGACGAGAGACTGCCAGCGGCCGTGATGGTCGAGAAACATCGGAGCGTGCAACGCTCGCGGCTCCGCGAGCAACGAGTCCTGCGTCGCGGCGTAGGCCAAGTGCCGATCGGGATTGCGGGCACACTCACGAGCGAGCCACATGATGTGATAGGCGCGCTCCCAACTCCGGGTGAGAAATGCCACGCGAAAGAATGGTCTCGCTCCCGGCTGGCTCTGTCCCTTCCACCATGTGATGAACGCATCTTGGCACGCTTCGTAATGAATGAGCTTCGTGCGAATGCTCTGCTCGGCCCGCGAATTGAGCGGCTCAGTCGATTGGTCGATCTCAAAGTAGACGTTGAACGACTTGCCGCTCTGTGTGAACTGAAAGAAACAATCGGGCCGGTA
>CAMAWN010000296.1 GCA_945861865.1 Candidatus Kuenenia stuttgartensis
CTCGAACCCAGACGGGCGGTTTTGGAGGCCGCCTTCTCTCCCAGAGAACGAAACCGAATTGTGTGTTGTCACCAGCAGTGCAGCGCGGCGCGGGCCTAACCAATCGGACAACAAATAACTCTGCCCAACAAGACGCCTGTACTGCCGCCGGACTGCAACCTGATTTGATAAAAATGTCATCGCGAATTTGAGAATGCTCACAAATTATTTTGCAGTCAACGATGCTCCGCCCATTGCGAGTCACTTGCAGCCGCTTGGTGCCCGCCGAAACGAAGCGAGCAGATTGGTCCGTCATGGCAAGTCCCTCAAGTCTTCGGAAAACAATGCAGGGGTCGTTCGGTAAGCAATGCTTTCGAGTCACGGAGTGACTCGGCTACTTAGAGGGTTCACCGGGCTGCAAGAATTCCGCTACCACTCCGGCCAACGGGAAGTGAATCCAGGTTGAGCGGATCGACTGGTCCGCGCTGCGGATCATCTCTTGATACGCGGAAAGTTGCCCCGAATAGCTGGCCGCCTTGGCGGCGCAATGTTCCCGCCGAAGCGGCGCGCTTTTGTGGTCGATGATGACGAGGTCGCCGTCGGTAAGTTGTAGGAGCAAATCCAGCGTCCCCTTCCATTGACCGCCTGCGAGTCTTCGTACGGTCACGGGAGTCTCGGTCAGCCAGCAAGCTCCGGGATATTGCGATTCCACCCACGCGCAGAACCGTTCTCCTGCGGAGACGATGACCGCTGGAGTGAGCAGTCCCGTTACCGAGTACGCGGCCAAACAGCGTTCGGCGACAGCTTCTTTTTGGACGCTCGTCAAAGCGCGCAGCGACGGCAGCGCCGCGAAGTAGGCGTGAACAGCGTCTCCGATCGCGCTGTACTGGTCTTCTTTGGCTCCCGTCGGAAAGTGCGGCGATCCGGTCAGCTCTTGAATTCGGAAGGCCGCGCGAGCGGCCGAAGCCGACAGACGACTCGGCTGATGAAATCGAGGCTCAGACGGCGTGATCGTCGATCCCTTGGGAGGTGCCAGCCAGCGTTCGCTCGTCGCGGTTGGCAAGCGACAGGAAGCAATCATGTCGGCATTCAATGGGCGCACCACAAACGTCGTGTCGACGCCATCGAGCGTGTGTTCGCCCGCTCCTTGCGAACAATCGAGAACTGAGTCCACCAAGTCCAGTCGTTTCAACCATTCGTACCTGTCTGGTCGATGGACGAAGACGAGCTTGGTTTTGGCTCGCGTGCAGCCCACATAGAGCAGCCGCAGGCTTTCCTGCTGTGCTCGCTGCGTTCTCTCCTGTCCCTCGGGAGAAGCGAGCGCGTCGTCCTCCAGACCGCTGCCGGTGACCATTTTGGGAAACTCACCATCGGTAAATCCAAACGGCCAAGTCCATGCCCGAAGAGCCCGCCCTTCGAGCGGATCACCCTCACCCGGATTGCCTCCGGTCACGACCGGCGACCACATCTCCGCATCGCGATCGGAGTCCAGCCCGCTGAGGATCACGACAGGCCACTCCAGCCCTTTCGCCGAATGGTACGTCGTCAGTGTCACCGCATCGTGACCGAGCGGCGGGTATCGCACGTCCATTTTGTCGCTCGCCAGTTTCTCAAAGTACAAAATGAGACCGGTGAGCGTCACGGCACCGCCGGTCTCCCGTGCCAGTTCTTCATAGTCGCGAGCGTGCTGAATCAGAGAGTCCAAGTTCGAGCAACGACGCGCTGGCTCGCCCCACTTCTGAACCAAGGACGGCACTTCAAGCGCTTCGATGACTTGTTGCACCACCAGCAGCGGTGCAAGTGTGCGGCGGTCGATGCGCTCCATCGCCGAGAGGCGAGCATCACCGTTCCACGGCATCACGAACTCCGAAGGCTCTGTCGTATCGTCGGTCGGGGGGTCTCTTGGACCGCCGTCAATCGCTCGTGAAGCCACTCCGGCGTCTCCAAATTCGGATCGCCGAGAATGTGCAAGATCGTCGCGGCGGCAAGCGAGTCACTTCGATCCGACACCAACCGCAACCCGGCCAGCACGAGAACACCTTCGCGAGTTGCCAACAGTCCTGGGCTATCCAGCAGGTACGGAATGCCGAGCGAATCCAGCGCACGAGCCAAGCCGTTCAGACGTCGATTGACTCGTTCAAGCACAGCCATGTCCCCGAAGCGGATTCCTTCGGAGTGCAATTTCGAGATTCCGCAGGCCAGAGCATCCGCGTCTTGCGGCTGGTTCTCGCTCTCCAATATCCAGCGTTCGACGCCTTTCGGGCTGGCGGGTTTCTTGGGATTCTGAATCGCTTCCTTGCCGAAGACAGGAAAGAACAGCTTACCCACAAGTTGAACCAACCCGCGCTGGCTGCGGTAATTGTCAGGCAACTCTTTCCGTTGCGCGTCGGTCGCAGTTTTCCAGACATCATTGATGAGATCGGGGTCGGTCTCGCGAAATCCGTAGATGGCTTGCTTCGGATCACCCACCCAGCGACTTCTTGGAGCAAGCTGCCGCAGCCGCTGAAAGATCGCGAGCTGTAACGGATTCGTGTCCTGAAACTCATCCACGAGGATCAAATCGAAATCTTCCGACAGACTAGCCGCGAGGTCTGCGTTTTCCAGCAGTTCGAGGAACAGGACTTCCAGATCGGTGAAGTCCACCAACCCACGTTTGGTCTTATACTCATCGAATTGGCTGCCGAGCCAAATGGTTTGGTCCGCGAGGCACGCGGCGAAGTCTCGAACGTCCGCGTGTAGTCCTGGATTCAAGCGAATCTGACTGGCGTGCGTTCGGAGCGTATCCAACATCCCATCCGCACCGCTCTTCTTGCCGGCTGCGAGCTTCTTTGCCTGAAGATAGCTGCTCCACGTCGGCTTTGGTTGCGCCTTCAAGCGGCGCAATTGCTGACATGCTGTCTTCGTCACCCCTGTCGTATCGTTGGCCAACTTCTCAATGTTGACCAACGCGTCCTCGACAAGCCGCAGCAAATGATCCACAGGATCAACAGTCGTGGCCGCACCGTCTGGAGCCAACAATTTGCAGACGCGATCGGCGCTGGTCCGCATCTGCTGGCGAAAAAGTTCATCGGAGATTCGGTTTCCGCGTTTGGCCGACAGCAGCTTGAGAATGCGCTCTTGCAAATCCGTGACTGCCAGACGCTCCGCACTCACGGTCAGCTTCTGCCAGTCGTTCACCGGCATCGCCCCCAACAAATCGCCAAGAGCCTGGGCTTGTGCAACTTGGGTGAGAACTTTCAAGCGCGGTGATAAGCCCAGCGAAATCGCGTACCGCGACAAAAGCCGATGCGCAACGCTGTGAATCGTTCCGATGGCGGCCAAATCGAGTCGATCGGCCTGTCGATGGGCGACAGCGGTGTCGCCATCGAGTCCGGCCAAGAGCCGCGCCTGAATCCGTCCTTTGAGTTCCGCGGCCGCTTTGTTCGTGAACGTGGTCGCTAGAATTCGCGACGCATCCAAGCCGCCAAGTACAGCGACGGCCACCGTCTCACAGAGATCGGTGGTTTTTCCAGAGCCGGCACCGGCGCGAACAATTTCGAGAGTCGTCTTCACTTGGTCTCCTCCAATCCACACAAACGCTGGTAATCACAGTAACGGCAGACGTCCTGGACTTCGTTGTCCTTCAGCTTGTCCTTCAACACGATCGTTGAGCCGGCCGGCCAATCCGTCACGGCTTGCAGCGGTCTGGCCGGAATCGGCTCGCCAGAGGTCAGCCAAGCGCCGGACGCATCGAGTGCGGCAGCAAATTCATCCCACACCGTTTGGATTGCCGGTGCGTTGATCACGAAGCGATTTCCGTCACCATGCACGGGGCTTCCTGAAGGCGTGTAGAACTGCGCGTCGGCGAGTACCAAATACGCGACTGATGGAAAGGATGCTCCGCCGCGTGAGCGAGCATACGCGTAGGTGGCGAGCTGCACGGCTCGGCCGTCTTGGATCAGATCGCGATACTTGTTTCGGCCGGCATATTTGAAATCAATGATCGCCTCGCTGCCGTCGTCGCGCGCGGCGACGCAGTCGATCCAGCCGGTCAGTGATTTGCCGAAGGCTTCGCTCACGACCTCCTCTTCAATGCCCACGATGTGATAGCCGCCGGCCGCCAGCGTCCCAACCAAGATCCGCGTCGCATTCAACAACTCCCTACGCAGCCTCTGACGCTCGATCAACTGGTCGGCTTGCGCCAGCGGGGCGGCGTCGAGCGGCAGTCGTTCATCGAAGACTTTCGCGACTTGCTCGACCGCCTGCTCGATAGACGGCAGAGGCCCACCGTCACCGAAGACACGCTCCAACACGCTGTGGCAGAACGTCCCTTTCAGTGTGTGGTTCTCCGGCAGCCTGGCAATTCGGCTGGGACGCAGTTTGGCTTGATAATTCAGCACCCACTTCAACGGACAGCCGAGTCGATCCTGCAATTCCGAGGCTGAAACGGTTTCTCGTTCATGGAGCAGCTCCGAGGGAACGGTCCAAGTGAGACGCTGCGGTTGAGGCGGCTCGATGTTTCGTTCATCGACCGCGAAGACGAACGGCGCAATCGAGTCGCAGTTTCCAGCAGCGACCAAGTCTTCGAGGGCCGGTGGATGCTCGGCATTCTCCAAGCGGTTGCGGATTGCCAGCCAAAGCGGATGCCAACGCCGCTCCCAGTCTTGGGGAACCAGTACGGCCAACAAAGATTCCTGAACGAACCCCAATCCCCGAGCCTCCGCCGCACGCAGCGAGGTCAACTCGCGGCTGCCGTCATCAAGATCAAACCCCGCTTCGCGCAGTTGTCTGAGTTCGCTGGCCGACCAACACGAGGCACGAGCGTCCGCTGGTCCCAGCCCCAGCCACACGAGACGACTGCAACGCGCATCAATTTCAGCGAGTGAGCGAACACGAATCGGTCCTCCGTCGGCCTCGATGCACGGAGCGGTCTGCACGCCGATGGACAGCGCCTCATCCAGCAGCCGT
>CAMAWN010000297.1 GCA_945861865.1 Candidatus Kuenenia stuttgartensis
GCGGTGCAGGTGCTGATGCTCTGCCCGACTCGCGAGCTGGCTTCGCAGGTTGCCGAAGAGATTGCCAAGCTGGCGTACTTCAAGAAGGGGGTGCGCGAACTGCCCGTCTACGGCGGACAAAGTTACGAGCACCAATTTCGCGGACTGAAGGCCGGGCCGCAGATCGTCATCGGCACGCCGGGGCGCATCATCGACCACATCGGCCAAGGGACGCTCAAGCTGGACAAGGTGCGGATGGTCGTGCTCGATGAAGCCGACCGCATGTTGGACATGGGCTTTCGCGAAGACATCGAAAAGATACTCGAATCGGTGCCGAAGGAACGACAGGTCGTGTTGTTCTCGGCCACGCTGCCGCCGCCGATCAAGAAGATCATCGAACGCTTCACGAACAATCCGCTTCACATCCGCATTGAATCTACGAGCCTGACGATTCCGGCCATTGACCAGAGCTACGTCGAAGTCGATTTCCGTTCGCGAACCGAAGTCCTCTGCCGGTTGATCGACCTGTACGACGTGCAATACGGCTTGATCTTCGGCTTCACGAAGGTGCAGGTTGATGAGCTGACTGAGACGCTGATCGCTCGCGGTTACAACGCCGACAAACTGCACGGCGACATGACGCAGGCGATGCGCGAGCGGGTGATGAAACGCTTCCGCGACCGCAAGGTGGAATTACTGGTGGCGACCGATGTGGCCGCTCGCGGATTGGACGTCGATGATCTCGAAATCGTCTTCAACTACGAATTGCCGCACGACCCGGAAGACTACGTGCATCGCATCGGCCGCACGGGCCGAGCGGGCAAGAGCGGCAAAGCGATCAGCCTCGTTACCGGCCGCGAGTTCGGCCGCTTGCAGCAAGTGTTGCGATTCACGAAAGCCAAGATCGAACGCATTTCCGTGCCGCGTTTGGAAGACCTCGAAGAGAAGCACGCCAACCGCATGGTCGAGTCGCTGCGGAACACGATTCAGGAAGGCAAGTTCAAGCGGCAGGACAAACTGCTCGAAGACTTGATGGAGTCTGGCCACGCTCCGGGCGAGATCGTGTCCGCGCTGATTCACTTGCTCGCGGGAGAAAGCGGCCGGAACCCGGAACGCATCCGCGAAGACGATCCGCGACCAGTTCGCGGTGCGACTCGTGAATATACTCCTCGTCCGCGTGTCTCGCGTGACGATGCGCGAGAACCGGCGGACAGCGCTCGGCGCGGGTCTCCTGACCCCGCCGCGAAACGGATCGACGAGTCCGGCGTCTGGCTGAAATTCAACGTCGGCCACAATTACGGCGCGGCACCGGGAGACTTTGTCGGCTGTATCGCCAACGAAAGCGGCTTGCCGCGCACGGTCATCGGCCCGATTCAAATTCTGCCGACGATCAGCTTCGTCCAAGTCGCCGCCGAGCACGCCGAAACAATTCTGAAAGCGGTCATCGGCACGCGCCTGCGTGGCCGCAACGTCAACGCGATGATTGCCGCGCCGCCGCGCCCGGACTCGCATCCAGAACGCTCGCCAACCCGTGAGCCCTACAAGCCGAAACGCGAACGGAAGCGCGACTAATCCGCCTGGGCACCTTTGCTCGTACTGACCCGATTGATCGGGTCAGTACGAGCGATCTCGCTCAGTGGTATTAAGTGTCTGTCCGGAAAGTCGTCGTCGCGAAGGCCGCGGGGTTCCCTTCTTGGGTAACGCTTCGGCCAACGTCTTGCGAAACGCGTCGGCTGAGGATTCAACGTCTCCAATCACATCTGCAAGGTCTTCGTGTGACCAAATCCATTCACTTGTCGAAGAGTTTTTCCAGCAATTGGCGGCGGCACGTGTGGGTGCGGCCGTTGCTGGTGTTGGTGGTGTTGGCGTCGATCGGTTGGTGGCTGCGAGCGAGCGTTGAAGCGACGTTACAGGCGAACTTGCGCTCCGTGTTGAAGACGACTTTGAAAGCCGAGCAATCGGCGGTGCAGAATTGGATACGGATGCAGCGAAGCCAGGCGGAGGCCGCCGCTGGCGATGAGCAGATCGCCGCAGCGATTCGCTCGCTGGTCGCGAATGCGAAGTCAGACTCAGCAGCGCTGGAACTGTTTAACCTGCCGCAGTCGGCCGAACTGCGGCGCGAGCTGGCTCCCGTGTTGGAGGCTCAGGAGTACAACGGCTTCGTCGTCGTCGAGGCGAGCGGACGGATCGTGGCGTCGTATCGCAGCGAGTTGGTTGGCGTGATGCTCACGGATGCGGAAATGCGATTGTTCCGCGAGAAAGCGTTCGCGGGGCAGTCGATGGTGTTGCCGCCGGCGAAAAGTCGAGTCGTGTTGCCGGATCGGCACGGCGTCGCGCGATCCGGCGTGCCGACGATGTTCGCGGTCGCTCCGGTGCTGGGCGAATCGGGTGAGGTCATCGCGGCGCTCGGCTTGCGAATTCAGCCGGAGGTCACGTTCACGAAGATTCTGGAGATTGCTCGCATCGGCGACACCGGCGAGACGTTTGCCTTCGACCGCAGCGGTCTCATGCTGAGCAACAGCCGCTACGACGAACAGCTTCGAGGTATCGGGTTGCTGCCCGAGGGAGAAGATTCGACGCTCAACGTTTCGTTGCGAGACCCGGGCGTGAACCTGACGACCGGCGCGCAGCCAAAGTTGTTGCGGTCTGAGCAGCCGCTGACGTACATGGCCACGGAAGCGGCGGCTGGTCGCGACGGCGAGAACATCGACGGCCATCGCGATTATCGTGGAGTGCCGGTGGTTCAGGCCTGGGAGTGGCTCAATGACGAAGGTTTCGGCATCGCGACGAAGGTCGATGTCCGCGAAGCGAATCAAACGCTCGACGCCATCAGCCGAGCGATCTGGGGGCTGTTGGGACTGCTGGCGGTCGTGTCACTGGCGATGCTCGTGTTCATGATGCGTGCCGACCACCTCGCCGAAAAGGCTCGGTTGGCCGAGATCAACCTCAAGCGGTTCGGCCAGTCCACACTTGAGGAAAAGCTCGGCGAAGGCGGCATGGGCGTTGTCTATCGAGCCAAGCACGCGATGCTGCTGCGACCGACGGCGGTCAAGTTTTTCGATACGGCCAAAGCGGACGATAAGTCGATCGCACGGTTCGAACGCGAGGTGCAGCTCACCAGCCAGCTCAATCACCCGAACACGATCGCGATTTATGACTACGGCCGCACGCCCGAAGGTTTGTTCTACTTCGCCATGGAATACCTCGACGGCCTGAACCTGCAAGACCTCGTGGACCGCCACGGCCCGCAACCCGAAGGGCGAGTCATCCACATCTTGAAACAAGTCTGCGGCTCGCTGGCCGAAGCGCATTCGATCGGCCTGATCCACCGCGACGTGAAGCCGGCGAACATCCTGCTCAACGTGCGCGGCGGGATGTTCGACGTCGTCAAACTGCTCGACTTCGGACTCGTCAAAGTGACCGACAATTCCCACGAGGCCATGGTCACGAAAGCCGGCGGAATCGTCGGCACGCCAATGTATATGTCGCCGGAAGCGTACCAGTCGCCCAACACCGTTGACGCGCGCACTGACTTGTACGCCGTCGGAGCCGTCGGCTACTTCCTGCTGACCGGCCAGCCGCCGTTCCTCGGAGAAACTGTGCTCGACATCCTCATGCATCAGGTCAAGACGCAGCCTGAATTGCCCTCGAAGCGACTGGGCAAACCTGTGTCGCCGGAACTCGAACAACTGCTGCTGCACTGTCTGTCCAAACCCGCCGCCGACCGACCGAAGTCCGCTCACGAAATCATTGCCGAGCTGAATCGCGTCCCCTCGGCCAACTCTTGGACCGAGTCTGACGCGCGGCACTGGTGGCGGCGATATTTCCCCAATCTCGAGAGCGACTCACCTCCAGAGACCGCCAATACCGCGCAACGGTCCGAGACGATCGTCCTCAATTGAGCGGACGAAGCGTGAGTGTTCGTAGTGGCCGCAGCCAACGTCCGCTGCTGACGCGAGCAGTGTCGGACGCGACAAGACGTGATCTCCAGATTCTTCTGATGACCTCCGCCGCGATCCGCCACGCTTGAAGTCTTGTCACCGCTCGCCAATGCTGTCGGTCACGAGTCGCGATCCCTATTCTGCGAATGTTTCTCGATGACGGCGTCTCATCGTGGCTGACGCAGATCGCATTGGCTCGGATGCTGGACCGCCGAGTCGATTCCGCCACGAAGCCGCTGAGGCAGTTCACCGACAGGTTTCGATGGCTTCAATAATCTCTGCAAGGGCATCGCGTGACCGAATCAGATCGAACGATTCAGACGATTTCCAGCTTTTGGCGGCGGCATGTGTGGGTGCGGCCGTTGATGGTCTTGGCGGTCCTGGCAGTGGTGGGTTGGCTGCTGCGAATGAAGGTCGAAGCATCGTTGCAGGAAAACTTGCGATCCGTGTTGCAGACGACCTTGGAGGCCGAGCGAGAAGCGGTGCGGAATTGGGTGCGGATGCAGCAGAATATCGCGGCGTCGGCGATGGCCGATGAGCAAATCGCCGCGACGATTCATTCGCTGTTAACCGATGCGAAGCCCGACGCGACAACGTTGGAGTTGCTCAACCTGCCCCAGGCGGCCGAACTGCGGAGCGAGCTTGGCCCGCAGGTGAAGGCTCACAATTACGACGGCTTTGTCATTCTCGAAAAAAGTGGACGCATCGCGGCGTCGAATCACGACCAGTTAGTCGGCATCGTTCTGACGGATGCGGAGATGGAGTTTATTCGCGAGAAAGTGATGGTTCTCAAGCCGATGATGTTGCCCCCCATCAAAAGCAAAGCCGTGATTCCAGATCGGAAGGGCGTCGCGCGAGCGGGCGTGCCCGTCATGTACGCGGCCGCTCCGATACTCGGTGACTCCGGTGAGATCATCGCGATACTCGGCTTTCGGATTCAGCCCGAG
>CAMAWN010000298.1 GCA_945861865.1 Candidatus Kuenenia stuttgartensis
TCGAGAAGAAGTCGCTCAGCCGAGAGAACCAAGTCGACTACCAACTGCTGACGCAGCAGCTTCGAGGCGACTTGTGGCGGCTCGATGTGCTTCAGGAATGGGCGTGGAATCCCGTCGCGTACACGCAACTCACGGGCGGAGCGATCTACGGACTGATGGCTCGCGAGTTTGCTCCGGTCGAGACGCGGTTGAAGTCTGTTGCGAATCGGTTGGAAAGACTGCCGAAGTTGTACGAGCAGGTTCGCGGAACGCTCGACGCGAAACGTGTCCCGCCAATTCATGCCGAGACGGCGGTCAAGCAGAACCGAGGACTGATCAGCATCCTCGACAATATGGTCAAGCCGCAGATGGGCAAGCTGAGCGAAGCCGATCGCTCGCGACTCGAGAAAGCGATCGTCACAGCGACCGACGCGGTTGAGCAACATCAACGCTGGCTCGAAAAGGAATTGCTGCCGAACGCGAAAGGCAACTTCCGCATCGGAGCGAAGCTGTTCGACGCCAAGCTGGCGTACTCGCTCGGCAGCGGTCTCTCGCGGCCAGATATTCGCGACCGCGCCGAATTTGAACTCCGCCGCGTGCGAGCCGAGATGTACTCGATCGCGCGCGGAGTGCTGCTCAAGTCCGATCCAAAACAGGGCGCTCGGCGCGGGTCTCCCGACCCCGCCGACTTCCCCGAAAAGCCGTCTCCCGAACAACAGCAGAAAGTCATCACCGCCGCGCTCGAAAAAGCGTATGCCGAAATCCCCGCTCGCGACGGCATCGTCGATTTCGCCAAGAAATCGCTCGAAATGACCACCGAGTTCGTCCGCAAACACGACCTCGTGACGATCCCGAACGATCCGCTGGAGATCATCCTGATGCCGGAGTTTCAACGCGGCGTGTCGATCGCGTACTGCGACTCGCCGGGGCCACTCGACGTGGGACAGAAGACGTATTACGCCGTTTCGCCGATTCCCGCCGACTGGACCGAAAAACAAGTCGGCTCTTTTCTGCGCGAGTACAACTTCCGCTCGATCCACGACCTGACGATCCACGAAGCGATGCCCGGTCACTTCCTACAACTGGCCCACTCGAACCGCAGCCCGCGCCGCCTGCGAGCACTCCTGTCGTCAGGCACGTTCGTCGAAGGCTGGGGCGTCTACTCCGAGCAACTCATGTCCGAAGAAGGTTTCCTCGACCGCGACCCGCTGATGCGTCTGATCGCGCTCAAGTGGTACTTGCGAGGCGTCGCCAATTCGATCCTCGACCAAGCCATCCACGTCGATGGCATGAACCGCGAGGACGCGATGAAGCTGATGGTCCACGACACGTTCCAAGAAGAACGCGAAGCCGCCCTCAAATGGGTCCGAGCACAACTGACCTCAACGCAACTCTCAACATACTTCGTCGGCTACCAAGAACACCGCGACCTCCGCACCGCCGCCGAAATAGCCTGGGCCGACAAGTTCACGCTGAAACGCTACCACGACGGCACGCTGTCGTTCGGCTCGCCGCCGGTTCGGTTCGTGAAGGCGCTGCTGCTGGATGAGCCGATTCCAGAGTGACCAGTTTGCATCCGAGCGGTATGCTGACGCCGTGGAAATGTCACGGGCGCTGAAATGGGAGGACGACTGATGTCCGTATCGCAAGCTCAGAATCCCGACTTCATCGTCGAGGCCAAGTCGATCTACGACAACGAACTCAAAGAGCGTCTCGAACACGAGCACTTCGGCGAGATCATTGCGCTTGACCCTGTGACGCACGACTATGTGCTCGGCAAGACGCTGAAAGATGTGGATGCCGCGTGTCGCAAGCGATTCGACTCGAAGCCGGTTTACATCTTTCGGATCGGTGGTGGCGGAGCCGTCAGGGTCGGAGAATCGAGAGGTCAACCATGCCTCCGCTAATCGCACAAAATGAGTCCGCGCTGCAACGTCTGTGCGGAGAGTTTGGCGTGCAACGACTGGAGTTGTTCGGTTCCGCGTGTACCGCAGCGTTCGATACGTCCCAAAGCGATGTCGATTTCCTCGTCGAGTTCCCAGCCGGCTATGACTTCGGTCCCTGGATGTCGCGATTCGTCGAATTGCGTCAGCGTCTCGCCGAGTTGTTCGGCCGCCCAGTGGATCTCGTGATGCCCGCGGCGCTGGAGAACCGGTTCTTTCGCCAAGAAGCCGACAAGACACGAACGGTGATCTACGATGGAACTCAAGTGTCTCAAGTGGCTTGATGATTTCCGGCAGACGGGAGCCTGCCCTACTTAACTGGGGGGCGATTACCCACCGAAACCATGCGGTCCGATGTCAAATGCTCGGAATGTCAAACTCAGCGAGATCGAGAAGTAATCCACCACCCGCCTTCATCAGTTCAACCCGACTTCCATAGTCATTGAAATAGACATGCCAATGGCGGATCTGTTCCGCGGGAGTTGGTGGAGATGTCCAAAACTCAGGCAACCATTTTTCGAATTCGTGCCAGTCGATTAAGAAGCAACGACCTGAATCAGCACATACCAGTGCAACCCATCCTTGAGTCGCCTCTGACAAGAAACTCCGTTGCGGCGGAGTAAAGCCGAACCAATAGTTTCCTGACCCCGACGGGCCTTCGTAGCGCTGTGAGGCGACGCAGACAAGCCTTTTCTTTCCGTCGCTAGAAATTCGAAGTGCGCGTCCCCTTCGGACGAAAGTGCAGTCAAGTTTGCTCCCAATCCGTAGCACTGCGGCATCTCTCGCTTGTTCCAGTTCCTTTGATGTGACCGATGAAGTAGCGCGCGGCTGTTTCGCTTCAATTGGAGGCGCAATGACGACAGGCGTTTCCAGGTCTTTCTTAGCGGCGAATAGTAATTCGACGATGCCGTCGAGGCGGGTGTACTCCACTGGGCGAAGCAGTTGGTTGATCTTATTGCTCGTGTCCCAATCGCTCAGGTCTTCTTTGACTTCTGCAAGTCGCAGCAGCGCTTCGAGGCTAATGAGTCGGATGTCCCACGCGTGTCGAGAACCACGAATCTGCGCCTCAAGATCACCTGTGTCCTGACGTCCGACCGCGATCAAGATTGAAGAGCGATATGCGTCGATTAGTCCATTTCGGACAAGTTGGTCTCTGTAACCAGCGACGGTGTCGAGGTTGATTCGGTACGCGTCCGTGGTCTTCACTTCTACGAGCAAAGAGAACCCGTCTTCGGCCCGCCAGAGTCCGTCGTTTCCAACTTCTCCTTTGACTCCTCGATATCGGCCCCGGGTTACTTCAAAACCAAGTCGAACACCCAATTCGTTCGCGGCGTCCTGGAGCGCAAGAGGAGCATCGTCGAATGATTCGCTAAGGCACTCCTCCACGCAGCCCCTCAGTCGGTCAAGCGGAATCGCTGCCAACCAGTCGCAAAGTTCCTTTGACGTGCCGTTCCCATCGCGTAGCCGTCCATCACCTGCGAGTTGGATAATTTGTCGAAAGGACTTGCCTTCAACAAACCTGGGTTGCTCTCGCCAGATATCGATCAGCGTGTTGGCCATTGCATCATTGAGCTGTGGGAATAGAGATGTTGGAGGTCACAATGCGAAACAGTGTAAAGGTCCAGGTCGTAACCAGCCATCGGTTGATCGTCAGCTCTAATTTCCTTGGCTGCGAGCGTGACCTCGGCAATCGCCCTTGTTCTTCGTCCCGACAGGGACGTTCGAGAATAGCCCACCGTTTCAACGGTTGGCTATTGAGCGAATCCACCAGCGAAGTCCCGTCAGGGACGAAAGACTCTCGGAGAACCGGCGGGCATTTTCTGTCGCCCCGATGGGGCTTCGGAGTTTAGTGGCGTCGGCAACCCACCGTTGAAACGGTGGGCTATTGTCGGATGTCCCTAGCGGGACAGACGCGACCAAGTGGGTTCATCCGCGAACCGGGTCATTCTGCGTCCACGGAGGCGGGCACGCGGTGTCGAGTTGTTTGAGATGGTCAGCGGAGAGTTTCACGCTGGCGGCAGCGATCGCGTCTTCGATTTGGTCGAGCCGTTTGACTCCGACGATTGGAGACGTGACTGAAGGTTGAGTCAGCGTCCATGCGAGAGCAAGCTGAGACATCGGCACGTTGAGTTCCTTCGCGACAGAATCCGCTCGTTCGAGCCGGTCGAACAGCGGGGCTTCGAGCTTCCAGATCCAATCGGGTTTCTCGGCGGCTCGCGAGTCGGTCGGCGGCGGCTGACCACGTCGATACTTGCCGGTCAGCAAGCCGCTTTGCAACGCCTGATACGGAGTCACTCCGATGTTGTGCTTGCGGCAGAAGGCGAGGTCGTGATGGAACTCGCGCCGCAGCAGGCTGAGCGGAATCTGTGACGAGACGACTCGCGGCCAGCCGTGTCGCTCGGCCAGCCAGAGGCTCTCGCAAATCTGCCAGCCGTAATGATTCGACAGGCCGAGGTATCGCACCTTGCCCGCCTTCACCGCTTGATCGACGGCAGCCAGCGAGGTTTCGAGCGGTACTTCGCGATCGGGCCAGTGCAGGATGTAGAGGTCGATGTAATCGGTCTTCAGCCGCTGCAAGCTGCGATCGACTTCGCGCAGGATGTGTGTCGCCGACAAGCCTCGATCCTGCGGCCCTGGACCGACCGGTGCTGCAACCTTCGTTGCGAGGATCGCTTTGTCGCGGCGACCGACGAGTGCCTTGCCGACGATCTCTTCGGCCACACCACCGGGGCTGCCGAGGAATCGCTTGTAGCCTTCGTAGACGTTCGCGGTGTCGATGAAGTTGATGCCACGATCCATCGCGGCGTGAATCAGATTGATTGAATCGGCCTCGCCGACCGGCGCGCCGAAGGTCATCGTCCCCAA
>CAMAWN010000299.1 GCA_945861865.1 Candidatus Kuenenia stuttgartensis
GTTGATATTCGTTGTACGACCGAACTCGCCAAACACCTGCACCAACACCCGATTCAACAGACCTCGCTGTTTCAGATCCAGAATCAAGCTCGACAAGGCCATGTCGAGATGCGGACCTTTGGTTTTCGTCCCCTCAATGCCGGGTCCGCTAACCGTTCCGTGCAGATCCCATTCAAAAAACTCGTAGTCTTTCACATTGACGAATGTGACGCCCGCTTCCACCAGCCGCCGGGCGAGCAGACAGCCCTGCCCGAGCCGCGTTCGTCCGTAGCGATCGCGCAGCCGGGGATCTTCGCCCGATATGTCGAAAGCTCGCCGCACGACCGGGCCGGAAATCATGTCCTGCGCCGCGGTCTGAAAGGCATCCATCGCGGCGAACTGGCCGTGCGTGTCGATATCGCGACGGTAGCGATCCAAGCCGTGCAGAATCCGCAGCCGATCGTCCAGCCGGTTGGTCGTGATGCCCTCAATCGGCTTCAGATTCGGCACATGGAAATCAGGTTTGTTCGGATCGGGGATTTCCAGCGGATCGTAGCGCGATCCCAGGTAGGCAGCAGTGCTGTAGTAGAAGCCATCGGGAATCGCGACGTTCGGCGGCAGGCCACGGGCGTTGGCTCCGCGATACTTGGAGATCACAGTGCCACTGGCGGGAAACTGGTTTTGGCCAAACACCAGCTTGTCGGGATAACGTCCGGTTTGCATCCAGTGGACGCTGTGATTGTGACTGCCATCGCCATGATGAACGGACCGAACCACCGAAAACTCATCCAAGATCGCCGCCAGTCGTGGGAAGAATTCCGTGACGCGCACGCCTGGCATCGCCGTTTCAATGGAATCAAACGGCCGGCACTCCATCGGAGCCAGCGGCTTGGGATCAAACGTATCATGCTGACTCGGCCCGCCGCACAAGAAGATCTGGATAACAGCGGAATCTCGTGGCACGTTATCGGCCATCGCGCGACGCCGGCAAAGATCCGCCAAAGTCACTCCACCAGCCGCCAGAGACCCAATCCGCAGAAACTCACGACGACCGATTCCCTTGCTGTCGGTCGAGAGGAGATTCAGCATTTTGAAGAACCTACGTCTATTCGGATCCCGGGGCCAAATCGCTTGGTTGCGAGAATACTTTGCTCAGGCGCACGCAACAAGAATAGATGCGACCCTCTCCTGCAACGGACTCTGGTTTCGGTGGCAGCGATCAGCCGGGCGCACGCGTGGAATAAACGCCTCCTGCCGAAGAGTGGTCAGGCGGCGGTTCTCTTGATCGGTCGAAGACGCAATGCCTACTTGCCGGAGACCACAGTCTACGCCACCTTCCGTTCAAACGACTGCACCAATCCATCGACATACGACCGAACCTCGATCTTGTCCCGCGACAACTTGCGAACTGCTTTCGGAACCCTCTTGCAGATCGGCGGTAGATGACCTCGTTCCATGTGGCTGCGCCGGGTGTTGTAGTAGTCCACCCACGAAGCCACGACGTGGTCCAAATGTCGCTTGCCAAAAAGGATGAATCGAAACAAGCACTCGTACTTGATCGTTTGGATCACTCGCTCCACCCGTCCGTTGAGATTCGGTGAAGCGACCGGCAAGACGTTTGTTCTCACATCTTTGGCTTTCAGCGCCGTCGTGAACTCTTTGGTGAACTTCGTGTCGCGATCGTGCATCACGATAGACGGTTTCTGCTCGCGATTGGTCGTCTGATCGAGGAACTCTTTGGTCTGCTCGACCACCCAAGCGGAGTTGGGATGCTCGGTGGACGACGACACGATCACTTCGCGACTGCTCAAGCACAGAAACGCCAGCAAATACATGTCCTTCAAGCCGCGTGCCGTCACCGTTTTGACCGAGAAGAAATCCACAGCCCACAGTGTCTCCGCGTGTCGTTTGACGAAGTTGTCCCAGCAATCGGACGTTCGATCCGGTCCCGGCACAATGCCCTCCTCCTTCAAAATGTTGCGGACGGTTTGCCGGCTGATTCCTTTGATCCCGACCTTCCGCAGCTCGCCGATGATCCGCGTGTATCCGAAGCCCGTGGTCTTCGCGATCTCGATGACGAATTCACGGATCTCCCGCGACTTGCGTTGACCACCTTTGGGATTCGGCTTCTTCTTCCCGGAGCCCTCTTCACGACACCAACGATAAAACGTGGACGGGGCGACCAATGTGATCAGCTCCTCGATCGCTTGGCCCAGCGCCCTCCCCAACTTGATCAGTCGAGATCGCTCATCCGGCTTTGTGTGAACTTGGCCGGGGATTCGCGCCCGCAGGATCTTGTTCTCCTCCTTCAGGAATTCGACGTACTTCGCCAGCTCGTTGCTGCTGGCCGAGGCGATCAAGGCCAGCAGTGGGTGGAAGATTTTGGCGGTCATGCTATTGTCGCAAGTCGCTATTAAGGTGGAGTCTGACACATTCGTTGAACAGCGCTATGTGGTCCCGGAGCGTCTCAAAAGCGGCCCAAGTCATCGGACAGTTGTGGCTCATTGAGGGCGTCCCAACTCACCCCTGTTCGACGCCGATTTGGCTGGCTGCCGTCGCAGCCAAAGCGCGTCAGTTTCGCTGCCGGTAATTACCGGCGCACCGCTCAATTACCGCGTCAAAATGCCATTCCGTGCGTCGAGTTGCCACGATTTGCACTACTTGGCCGAATGGCGTAATCTATTGTCACTTCAGCAGTTCTCGCAAAAAAGAGTGCCCTTCCGCGTGTGTCTACGGAACCGAAGGGATTCGAGCACGCAGAATCTTGTTCTCTTCCTTCAGAAATTCGACGTACTTCGCGAGTTCGTTGGTGCTCGCCGAAGCGATCAACGCCAGCAGTGGGTGGAAGATTTTGGCTGCCATGCTATTTTGCGAACTCGTTATTGGGGTTGAGTCTGACACATTCGTTGAACAGCGCTATGTGCCCGGTTGGTCCGGCCAAGGACCGGGATTCCCAGCCGGAAATCGTGCTGCCGAGAACGCCATTGTTGCAAGCCGGACGGAGCCTCAATTGGGGGGCCGATGTCGGGTGCAACGGTGAGCCGATCAGGGTCGAACCAGCCGCGCAGTTTCCAGCAAAGTCCCCCCACTAACCCCCCACTAATGCGCGATATCTGCGTTTGGTCGAAGCATTGTCGAAGCGTGGTAAAAGCAAAAGCCCCTGAAATTCAGGGGCTTTTTCAAGCATCAGGAACGCGTTAGGAAACCAAGTAAGGTCTACGGAACCGAAGGATCAACGATAGAAAGTGGACGGCGAGACCAAGGTGATCAGTTCCCGAAGGTACAAGTCAAGTTCCGCTCAGCGAGTCGGAGAGATTTGAAAACACTTCGTCGATTATGTCTTGGACGACCTGAGGCTGAAGGCCCCGCAACAGCGTGCTGGGGAAGAGCGATTCATCGTGTTTCAATCCCAGCACATGGCCATATTCGTGAGCCAAAGTGGCGTCCAAATCAAATCCAGAACCAAGTTCCGTTTGCTGAGTGACACCGCCGTTGCCACTCGATTCACTCAGCCAACCGAATCCCGCTGCGTCTCGATCAATGTAGATCCCGTCGGGCGTCGCGAACCCCAACATCAATCCCGGCAGGCTCATGATGCCGACCTGCGTGTTCGCCAGAGTCGCGATCACCGAATCACTCAGCCCGCCAGATCGCAGTTGCGTGAGCACTCGGTCGCGGGCTTCATTTAGTTCTGCGGCCGTGAGATCAATTGAAGATGGACGAGTCTGCTCCAAGTTGTCGGTGCCAATCACTGTCGCCGAAGATGCGAGCAACGCTTGACCGACAACCAAGACGAAATTCGTGCCGCTGTAACCTGGCGTGATCTTCAAATTCGCATCGAGGTTCACCGCCGTCACCGAGGCAAACTCGTCGCTGTGGCTACCGTAGGTCAACACCTGGAACGTATCGCCCGCATGAAGATCGATGCTACCCAAGAACGTTGCTTCGAGTGCCCCGCCCAAACTCGCTGCTCCGGTGACGGACACTTTCCCAATCTGGCTCGACTCCAGACCCGAAATGTCCACCTTAATGCTGCCCACGCTCGTCTGAGTAAACGCACCGTTGATCGCGACCGTGCTGCCCACTCCAGAATGAATCACTCCCGTGTGAGTTGCCAGATTATTGAGACTCAACACCCCGCCGTGTTTCGCCTCGATAATGCCTTGGTTGGTGAAGGGGGAGTTGATGGTGAGGGTGCCTCCCGCCTGCTGACCGGCGTTGATGGCTTGCACCACCGTCGTTCCGGACAACAACTCGACGCCGTTGATCGCCGCATCGTAGCTGTGACCGGCGTAGGTCAACGTGACGGTGATCTGGCCAGAGGCATCCGCCGTGGCGGTGAACTCTTCCACCACCGCCTTGTAGACACCGCCCGCCGCCACTCGGATGTCGAAGTCTGTGAGCACCCGCGTGCCGTTGACGTCCACATGGAACAGCCGCTGGCCCACACCCGCGTTCTGAAGTTCCGCGAAGTGCAGACGCAATGTGTAGTCGTTCCCCGCCGTCAGGTTCGGCAGCGTGTACGTGTTGGAACCGACGTGCGCCGTTTGATACACGACCTGCGGGGCCGGATTCGTCACCCCGCTGACGTCAATACCCGTCCCCGTGCTGATCGGGTAACCGGCGCTGAAGTTCGTGTCATAAGCGAAGCTGCTCAGGCCACCGCTGTCGTCCGCCGAAAACGTCCCTTGATTGAGGATCGTGGCTGGATAGTAGGCCGTCGACAGATTCCCGGCGCTGCCCCGGATCGTCATCGAAGGACCGATGGTCAGAGTGCCGGCACTGAGATCCTCGGTGTAGGTCCGGT
>CAMAWN010000300.1 GCA_945861865.1 Candidatus Kuenenia stuttgartensis
AGCGACGTCGATCAGGAACTGGCGGTCGAGCGTGAAGCCATCAAAGCCGAGCGACAAGAACTCTCCGAGCGACGTGCTGAGATTGACCAATTTTTGGACTCAACCAAGGACCAGCTCACCGATCGTGCTCGGCAGTTGGATTCGCGCGAACTGCATTTGGCCAATCGGCTCGTCAACTTTCGCGAGTGGCTGGAGTATCCGCAGGCGGACGACGACACGATCGCAGAAGCACCGACCGTTTCGCCGCGTGAGTTGTCCGCGCAGGACCATCGCGTTTTGGAGATCATCGGCGAAGAGTCTCAGCAGCTTTATCAGCGTCTGCGAGCAGGGCATTACAAGCCGGAGGGAAAGCTCGACGGCCGCCGCATTCGTGATGATGCGCACGCCTTCGTGATCCGAGTCGCTCAGGTCTATCGGCCCGGTGTCGAGAATCCGTTGCTCGAAACCAGCCTGGACCAATTGCTGCGCGCGGGGAGCCGAGCTTGCCTGCATCTGCTGGTCGTGCTGGAGCGATTGCCGCTCAGCCCAAAGGATCAAAACATCAACACGCTGCACGGCTACTTACAGAAAGCGTTGAAGGCGTATGACCTCTACAATTCCGCGCAGCCGTATTTTGGTTACATGCAAACGGCATCGTACTTCGGCCGCTGGATCGCTGGAGCGACTCCGGTGACGTTGGGCCTCTCGTGGGCACTGACGGAACTCGGCAAGCGGGGCACGAAGGCGGCGGCGAATTGGTTAATCGATCAGCAAGCGGTCTCGCTGCTGAACGAAGTCGTGCGAGTCATCGGCTTCGAAGTCGCCAGCATCTACGGCGGCGACTTCCGCCATCGCGATCCGAACTGGGTCTACGCCGCCGAACTGACCGACCTCATGAGCCGCTTCCCGCTGTCACGCGAGAACCTCGCTCAAGCTCTGCGCGAAGTCGGCTCGCAGCACTTGCGCAGCGAGTATGACCGCGTCTTTCTCTATCGCTGCTTATCGACGCATCACAACGTGCGGGCGTTGGTCGATGCTCACAACAACCTGCCATTACCGGATCGCCAACAGATCGCGCGGCGGCTGGAACGCTTCTTCGAGTCGTTCATTCACGGCAAGACCCACAAACTCATCGACGAATGGCGCAGCGGCGTCGAGCATCGGTTGGGCCTCAAACTGCATCTCGCTGGCACTCTGCCAGCCACCGCGCACGACAAGACGACTGCTGAGCATCACGGCGAACAGATCAAGGCGGCGACGTCGCTCGCCGCGTTCTTGATCTGCGTCAAAGGCTGTCCGCTCGATGACCTCGTCACGCGGCTGAACTTCGCCGAGTTGTTTCGCAAGCTCGACGAGCATCACCGCCGCGAACTCCTCGAAGATATCGTCGAGAATCCGCCGTATGTCTTCGAGCCGCCCGACCTCGATGTCTCGCTGCCGACCGTCACGCAGTACGTCGCGGATTTGTGTCGCCTCGCCGCGCGAGCACGTCCGTGGGACGTACAACCCGACGAGATCGTTCTGGAAACCGCAGTCTTCCTCGGCCAAGACTTCGCCAAAGCGAAGAAGCTGCTCGACCGCGAATACGGCGATGCGTTCGCCTCGCTGCTGCCCAAGGAGGCACCTGGCTCGAACCTGGATCTGCTCGTTGCCAAAGTCGCGCTGGCCGAGTTAGCCACCGATGAAACCATCCAATTCGCCTACACCGACGCCGTCATCGCTTGGCCGGTTCAGATCGCGCTGCCTGTCGGCGAACGGAAGAGCGGTCTTGTTGGGACTTCGACTCGGCTGCTGTTGATCGAAGCCAGTGATCGCGGATTCGTGGTCGCTGCAAGTCGTTTCGCGGAATTGAAAATCGAAAAGCTCGCCGGCCGTTTGATCAACGACTGTGAAGTCTCTGGCCTCGCCTGGACCGTCGAGGGCCGCGAAGGCAACGCCTCGATCAGCGTCCGCATCTCCGGCTCGATGATCAGCCGCCACGATTCCTACTTCCGCCCGCTGATCGAGGTGCTCCATGCATCAGCCGCAGGGCGCTAGCCCCGGTTCGTGCCACGCAAACTGGGGCTAGCGCCCTGCGGCTGATGTGGCGATCCCAACTAACCCGAAGCGTCAGCGAGGGCGAACGCTCTTCCGACTTGATTTGGAACGATGCGTTATAGAGCCTTCGCCCTCACTGACGCTTCGGGTTACTTTTGAAACGGGAGTTCTCACGATGACATTCGCGTCTCGATCTCTGGCCTTCCTTTTGGCGGTCCTATCAGCTTGGGCGATGAACTCGGCCAACGCCGATGAGGGCATGTGGGTCTACAACCAACTGCCAATAAAGATTCTGAAGGAGCGTTACGGCTTCGAGCCGCCAGCCGGGTGGGCGGACCATTTGATGCGGTCATCGGTGCGATTCAACTCCGGCGGATCGGGATCGTTTGTGTCGAGCAGCGGGCTCGTGCTGACCAATCATCACGTCGCAGCCGATACGCTCGCGAAGATTTCCACCGCCGAGCACAACTACTACCGCGACGGCTTTCTGGCAAAGACGCAAGCCGACGAAGTTGCCGCGCCGGATTTGGAACTCAACCAGCTTGTCGAAATCGTGGATGTCACCGACCGCATCAACAAAGCGGTCGCGGCCGAACCGGCCGACAAAGCTCAGGCCGCACGGCAAGCAGCGATCGCGAATATCGAAAAGGAATCGACCGAGCAGACGAAACTCCGCAGCGACGTCATCACGCTGTTTCAAGGGGGCGCGTATCACCTCTATCGCTACAAGAAATACACCGACGTGCGACTGGTCTTCGCGCCTGAGTTTTCCATCGCGTTCTTCGGCGGTGATCCCGACAACTTCGAGTTCCCTCGGCACGATCTCGATATGGCTTTGTTCCGCGTCTACGAGAACGGCCAGCCGGTGAAGATCGAACACTTTCTCAAATGGTCCGCAAAGGGCGCGGCGGACGGCGAACTGGTCTTCGTCTCCGGCCATCCCGCTCGCACCAGCCGGTTGCTGACGGTCGATGCGTTGAAGTTTCAGCGAGACGTTCGCTTTCCAGCGCTGCTCAACCTGCTACGTCGAAGAGAAATCCTGCTGCAACAATTCGTCGCAGATGGCGAGGAGTTCGCTCGTCGAGCCAAGAAGGATTTGTTCGGCGTGCAGAACAGCCGCAAACGGTCGGTCGGCCAAATGCAGTCGCTGCACGATCCGCGATTGTTCGAGGCGAAACGCGCGGCGGAGGTGGAGTTGCGATTTGGAGGCGGTTTGAAATCTGAAATCTCAAATTTGAAATCTCAAATCTCAAATCCCGATCCTTGGGACCGCATCGCCGCCGCGAACGAGCATCATGCGCATCTCTTCAAGCGACACCTGCTGCTCGAAACCGGAGCGGGCTTTTATTCCGATCTCTTCAGCATCGCACGGTCGCTGGTGCGCATAGCGGCAGAAGACGAGAAGCCCAACGAAAAACGTCTGGCCGAGTACCGTGACTCCGGCCGCGAATCACTCAAGCGAAAAGTCTTCTCGCCCGCGCCGATCTACGAAGACCTCGAACGAGCCAAACTCACCGATTCGCTCGCTTTGCTACTGGAAGAACTCGAACACGAACCCGATGTTTTGCAAAAAGCTCTGGCCGGCAAAGGGCCGGTCGCGCGAGCGGCCGAACTTGTCAGCGACACAAAGCTGAAAGACGTTGAAGAACGCAAACGCATCGCGGTTGGCGGCTGGAAGGCAATCGAAACTTCGACCGATTCAATGATCATGCTCGCTCGCGAGATCGACGAACGAGCGCGGTTGGTCCGCAAAGAGTTCGAGACCTCGGTCGAGGAACCGGAGCGGCAGGCTTATGGCGAGATCGCCAAGCTGCGGTTCGCTAAATTCGGCACGTCGGTCTATCCCGACGCGACGTTCACGCTGCGGCTCGCGTTCGGCACAGTGAAGGGGATCTCTGACAGCAACCCGACCATCCCACCCTGGACGACGATGGGTGAAGCCTTCGAGCACGAAACAGCTCACGGTGGCCAAGACCCGTGGCAACTGCCGCGCACCTGGCACGATCGCAAATCAAAACTGGATCTCTCAACCCCGCTCAACTTCGCCAGCACAGCCGACGGTGTCGGCGGCAACAGCGGTAGCCCCGTCGTGAATCGCGCGGGGGAACTCGTGGGCCTGATCTTCGATTCCAATATCCCGGCGCTCGCCAACGAGTTTCGCCACTCGTCCGACGTCGGCGGCCGAGCCATCTCGGTTCACTCCGCCGGAATGCTGGAAGCGATGCGCAAAATCTACGACGCCGGACAATTGGCCCAAGAGCTGGGACGCTGACTCAAAACTCGATTCCAGGAACTATCTCATGACTTCACGACTCAATCGACGAGACCTCATCAAGACCGCGGTGGGCACGTTGGCCGCCGGGACCGTTGCCGTTGGGACGGCGACGAGCATCGCTGCGGATCGGCCGGTGGAACCGGATTTCAAGATTCGCAACGGTCGCATTCGGCAATCGGTGATGGGCTGGTGCTTCAATCCGATGCCCGCCGAAGAATTGGCTCGGCATTGCCGCGAGATCGGATTGGAGGCGATCGAAGGGATCGGCGCGGAGCACTATCCGGCCGTGCGAAAGTTGGGCTTGAAGATTTCGCTGGTCAGCAGTCACGGGTCCGCTCGCGGCCCGTTCAACCGCGACAACCACGAATTCTGCCTGACGAAACTGCGAGCCAGCATCGACCTGGCCGTCGAGCATCAGTGCGAGAACGTCATCACGTTCACCGGCATGCGCGAGAAAGGGATCTCCGACGAACAGGGAGCGA
>CAMAWN010000301.1 GCA_945861865.1 Candidatus Kuenenia stuttgartensis
GCAATCTTCGGGGTGGCTTCGTGCTTGGCGAGATGTGCCAGCGCGATCTTCGACTCGTCGGCGTTCGGTTCGCGGGAGTAGACCCAGCGGTACAACTCCTTGACCTTCTCTTCGTGAGTGCGGACTTTGTCGTTGGCCATCGTGGTCGCGCGGCCGGAAGCGTTGGCGATCTTGTCTTGCACTTCGCTGCTGTTGAGCAGGTGCAGGCTTTGAGCAAGGTTAGCCTCTTGCGAGCGTTCGCATTCACAGGCGGTGTCCCCTTGCGGCTGGCCGAAGACCTTCAAGAAATACGGGCCGATGCTGGCATCCGGCAGTTGCACTGCCTTCGTACCGGGAGGCAGCGAGCCGAAGTTTTGAGTGGTGTTCGTGACGCGATGGAAGCCGTCGTAGAGCACCTCGGCCGTGAGTCGCTTCGGGTAGTAGCGGGAGAAGTTTTGCTTGTCCTTCAAGTTGTAGTCGTTCGGCAGCGAACTGAGTTGGTAGGTGCTCGATGAGGTGATCGTCTTGACCAGCCATTTCAGGTTGAAGCCACTGTCGATGAATCCGGCCGCCAGCTTGTTGAGCAATTCCGGGTTCGACGGCGGGTTCGTCTCACGCATGTCGTCTTCGGGTTCGACGATGCCCCGATCGAAGAAGTGCTTCCAATAACGATTGACGACTGACTTCGCAAAGAACGGATTGTTCTTGTCGGCCATCCAGTCGGCGAGATAGTGCCGTGGATCACGATCAGCGGCGATCTCCAGAGCTGGCGAGCCAAGTCCCGTCGGCTTGAGCGACTGACCGTTGCGGGGGTTTGTCGCGGCGGCCACACCGTCGTTGTGGAAGACGCGCTTGTCGCGAGATGCTTTGGCCATGCCCGGCTCGAAGACGTTCTTCTTGCCCACGCGGGTGAAGAACGCGCTGAAGCCGTAATAGTCGTTCTGGCTCCACTTCTCGAACGGATGGTGGTGGCAGCGAGCACATTGAATTCGCAGGCCGAGGAACAATTGGGCCGCGTCTTCGACTTGTTCGTTGTTCTCGTCCACTTCGCGATACCACACGACGGCCGGGTTCGTCGCTGAGTCGCCCGAAGCCGTCAGCACTTCGCGGACGATCTGGTCGTAGGGCTTGTTCTCATAGAGGTTCGACCAAATCCATTGATAGAAACCGTAGGTCGCGGAGTTGTCGTCCGGGGTGCGGTTCTTGTTCCGCAAGACGAGGTTCCACTTGTTCGCGAAGTAGTCGGCATAGTCGGGCGAAGCGAGCAAGCGATCCACCAGCTTGTCGCGCTTGGCCGGATCGGTGTCGGCGAGGAACGCTCGGACTTGTTCTTCGGTTGGCAGCGTGCCGCTGACGTCGATCGAAACTCGGCGCAAGAAAGTCGCGTCGTCGGCCACCGGTGACGGCGGGATTCCGAGCACCTTCAGCTTGCCGAAGACGGCATCGTCAATGAAGTTCTTGCTGGCCGGAACGGCGGCGATATCGGCACCGAGCGGAATCGTTGCTCGGAATGTCGAGACTGTTCCTTGATAGCGTGCCATGATGGCCACTTCGCCGGCGAGGTCGAGCGTCTTGATCATGCCGGTGTTGGTCGCTTCGGCCATTTCGGTATCGTTAGCTTCAAACAGCGCCATGCGGGTCACGTCTTCGGACGTGCCGTCGCTGTACGACGCGATGACGGTGATCTGCTGATCGGCTCCGCGATCCATGACTCGGCCTTCGGGCAGGCACTTGATGCCGGTGACGTAGGCGTCCTTATCGGAACCGTAGGGCAGGCCCTGCTCGACCCAGCGCGAGATCAAGCGAAACTCGTAGCTATCGACATCCATCCGCTTGCCGCCGCCGTGAGGTGATCGGCCAGTGGCTTTCATCAGCAGCAGGCTGTCGGCTGGCGAAGTCGGGAAGACGCGTCGTCCACGATTCTCTTTGACGAGGAATTCGTGATCCTCATCGGGATAGAAACCGAGCAGCGAGAGCTTGAAACCGTTCTGTCCGGACGCCTTGCCGTGGCAGCCACCGCTGTTGCAGCCGAGCTTCGTGAAGATCGGCACGATCTGGTTCTTAAAGTTGATGGGGACTTGGTGCTCGACTCCCTCGACGTGAATCGGGGTTGCGACATTCAATCCGTTGCCGGTGACTTTCAGTGTGACATCGCCGTCCTTGATCGGGGTGACCAACCCGGTCGCATCGACGTTGACGATCCCGGCCGGCTCGGCGGAGTACTGCACCTTGCGAGTGTGGTCGCGAAGCTGACCGCTGGAATAATTGCCGGTGACGTAGACCTGCTGGCGAGCATCTCGGCCTCGCAGCACGATGGGCTTGCCATCCACCGTCGGTTCCACTTTCAGAGCGGCAAGTTGACCGGGGTCACCCAATCCCTTGGGTTTTGCTGGTTCCGCAAACGCGGAGTTGAGGGACGCGAAAGCACTCGCGGCGGTCACGGCAAACAGCAGACGGTACGTCATCCTCATGGATTGCTCCTTTTTATGACGGAGTAGCATCGGGAGGTCATCCCGCGTGAGACCAAGGCAATCAATCGAAGCCCCTGTGGGACTAGCCCCACAGAAGCAATTAAGTTTGTCGGTTGAGCGATTAGGCTGTGACTTCGGCAACGATCGTCAGTTGCTGGTGAGTCTTGAGGGAGGTCGCAGGCAGGTCTGTGTGTTGGCAGGATATTCGTATGGGGGAGCTTAGGCTGCGGATTCGTCAGGCACAACATATCAACGTCGGCTTGGTTGTCAATCGGCGATCTGGCTTCTGGAAGGATCGGATCGTTCCCGCGAAGGATCGCTGGGGATTCTCTGGCACAGTCTAAAGTTCGTCTGGTTTTTGTCAGATATGACGCGAGAGATTTCTCCGCTGCGTTGCCGAGCGATACAGTATTGACTGTGTGCGAGGGCTCGAAGTCTCGATGAATAGCAAAGGTCTTGGAATGAATTGCGACCAAGTTCGCCAGAGCGTGATTGATGGCCGGTTGATGCCTGCCGGCGCATTTGGAAAGGGCCTCTCGGATTGGTTGGCAACCAATCACACCCTCAGCGACGGTGAGGGTCTGGTTCGGCTGTTGGTCAAACAACAGTTGCTGACCGAATTTCAAGCGAGCGGTCTTCTAGCAGGAATCCCTGGCCCCTATCGGTTGGGCCCCTACGAAGTCTTTGACCGTGTCGCAGCGGGCCGGTTGGGCATGCTCTTTCGAGCGCGGCACCCCGAGTTCGATCAAGCGGTCGCTCTCAAGATCTTTCCCTTTGATGTGTCCAGCGATCGCGAGCAAGCGGCGCGACTGACCACTGAGTTACGGATCGCCGTGTTGGCGGATCATCCCAATGTCTTGCGAACCTTCCAGGTCGGTCGAGCCAGCCAAATCGTTTACGCGGCTCTGGAAGATCTCCAAGGTGAAACATTGGCGACACGATTGAAGCGAGAAGCTGCGACCGCGACGCCGTCGCTGCCGCTCGGAGAGGCCTGCCGGTTCATTCGCGAGGCGGCGTTGGGCATGTCCTATCTGAATGAAATGGGAGTCGTCCTGCGTGACGTGCAGCCGGCCAATCTCTGGGTGACATCCTCTCGGCACCTCAAAATCATGGAATTCGGAGCGGCTCACGATTCGCTCGAATTCCTCGATGATGCGGACGCGATCCCGACCGATCAGGCGGACGAACTCCGTTGGAATTTCGATTACGTCTCACCGGAGCAAGGGGAAGATGACAAGGCGCTCGATAGCCGCAGTGACATCTACTCGCTGGGTTGTGTGGCCTTTCACTGTTTGACTGGGCGAGTCGTGTTCGCCGATAAGAATCCGTTGCGGAAAATGATTCGCCACGCGCGCGATCCAGCACCTTCGGCGAAGGAATTCAATTCGTCACTGCCGCAGCCCGTCGTGGATTTGGTGGCGAAGATGCTGTCGAAGAAGCCGGCCGATCGTCCTGCCACGGCATCGCTGGTGGCAGCGGCACTGGAGCCGTTCTGCTCGGCAGCGGATGTGAATGATGAGATCAACGCTTTGTCGGGCGTCGAACTGCGGCCCAATTTTATCGACTGGGTCGGCTCGCTGGACGCCTTTGAACAGATTGAAGAAATCCCGCCGCATGAAACTGATCCGGCGGTTGTCGACTTCTTCCAGACCATGACCAATGAGTGACCGTTCGCCGGGATGATTCATGACTTCGTAGCCAAGCTCGCCAGAGCTTGGGATGTTGTTTCGAGCTACACCCAATCTCTGGCGAGATTGGCTACGACACAGACCTTGAGGAAACGATGACGTCAGCGCATCTCAACACTGTCGATGATGCGCTCGCCGCGCTGCGAGCCGGTCGGCTCGTGATTGTGGTGGATGCGTCGGATCGCGAGAACGAAGGAGATTTCGTCGCCGCGGCGGAGTCGATCACCGCCGAGCAAGTTGACTTCATGCTGACTCGCGGCCGAGGTGTGATGTGCGCGCCGCTCACACGCGAGACGGCCGATCGTTTGCGACTGTCGCCGCTGGTCGCGGCCGAGTCGAATTCCTCGCCGAATCACACGCCGTTTCTGACGCCGGTCGATCATCGTGATGCCGGCACTGGTGTGAGCGCAGAGAGCCGCGCGAAAACGCTGCGAGCGTTGGTCGACTCCAATTCTTCGTCGGGGGACTTCGTTCGTCCGGGCCATATGAATCCGTTGCTTGCGAAGGAAGGGGGCGTGCTGCGCCGAGCCGGCCACACCGAAGCGACGGTCGATCTGATGCGCATTGCTGGCCTCAAGCCCGTGGGAGTGTTGATCGAGATTCTTAGTCAAAAGCATGCGGGAATGGCTGACCG
>CAMAWN010000302.1 GCA_945861865.1 Candidatus Kuenenia stuttgartensis
GCAATCTTCGGGGTGGCTTCGTGCTTGGCGAGATGTGCCAGCGCGATCTTCGACTCGTCGGCGTTCGGTTCGCGGGAGTAGACCCAGCGGTACAACTCCTTGACCTTCTCTTCGTGAGTGCGGACTTTGTCGTTGGCCATCGTGGTCGCTCGGCCGGAAGCGTTCGCGATTTTGTCTTGCACTTCGCTGCTGTTGAGGAGGTGCAGGCTTTGAGCGAGGTTCGCCTCTTGCGAGCGTTCGCATTCGCAAGCGGTGTCGCCTTGTGGCTGGCCAAAGACCTTCAAGAAATACGGACCGATGCTGGCGTCGGGCAGTTGCACTGCCTTCGTACCGGGAGGCAGCGAACCGAAGTTCTGAGTGGTGTTCGTCACGCGATGGAAGCCGTCGTAGAGCACTTCGGCCGTCAGACGCTTCGGGTAGTAGCGGGAGAAGTTTTGCTTGTCCTTCAAGTTGTAGTCGTTCGGCAGCGAGCTGAGTTGGTAGGTGCTGGACGACGTAATCGTCTTGACGAGCCACTTCAGGTTGAAGCCACTGTCGATGAAGCCCTTCGCCAACTTGTCGAGCAGTTCCGGGTTCGATGGCGGATTCGTCTCACGCATGTCGTCTTCTGGTTCGACGATGCCCCGATCGAAGAAGTGTTTCCAGTAACGATTGACGACTGACTTAGCGAAGAACGGGTTGTTCTTGTCGGCCATCCAGTCGGCGAGGAAATGTCGCGGATCGCGATCGGGGGCAATCTCCAGAGCAGGTGAGCCCAATCCCGTCGGCTTGAGCGACTGACCGTTACGCGGGTTCGTCGCGGCGGCCACACCGTCGTTGTGGAACACGCGCTTGTCGCGAGACGCTTTGGCCATGCCCGGCTCGAAGACGTTCTTCTTACCCACGCGGGTGAAGAACGCGCTGAAGCCGTAGTAGTCGTTCTGGCTCCACTTCTCGAATGGATGGTGGTGGCAGCGAGCACATTGAATTCGCAGACCAAGGAACAATTGGGCCGCGTCTTCGACTTGTTCGTTGTTCTCGTCCACTTCGCGATACCAAACGACCGCCGGGTTCGTCGCTGAGTCGCCCGAAGCCGTCAGCACTTCGCGGACGATCTGGTCGTAGGGCTTGTTCTCATAGAGGTTCGACCAAATCCATTGATAGAAACCGTAGGTCGCGGAGTTGTCGTCCGGAGTGCGGTTCTTGTTCCGCAAGACGAGGTTCCACTTGTTCGCGAAGTAGTCGGCATAGTCGGGCGAAGCGAGCAAGCGATCCACCAGCTTGTCGCGCTTGGCCGGATCGGTGTCGGCGAGGAATGCTCGGACCTGTTCTTCGGTCGGCAGCGTGCCGCTGACGTCGATCGAAACGCGGCGCAGGAACGTTGCGTCATCGGCCACCGGCGACGGCGGGATGCCGAGCACTTTTAGTTTGCCGAAGACGGCATCGTCGATGAAGTTCTTGCTGGCCGGGACGGCGGCGATATCGGCACCGAGCGGAATCGTTGCACGGAACGTCGAGACGGTTCCTTGATAACGCGCCATGATCGCGACTTCACCGGCGAGGTCGAGCGTCTTGATCATGCCGGTGTTGGTGGCTTCGGCCATCTCGGTGTCGTTGGCTTCAAACAGCGCCATGCGAGTCACGTCTTCGGACGTCCCGTCGCTGTACGATGCGATGACGGTGATCTGCTGATCGGCTCCGCGATCCATGACTCGGCCTTCGGGCAGGCACTTGATGCCGGTGACGTAGGCGTCCTTATCAGAACCGTAGGGGAGGCCCTGCTCGACCCAGCGGGAGATCAAGCGAAACTCGTAGCTATCAACATCCATCCGCTTGCCGCCGCCATGGGGCGATCGGCCGGTGGCCTTCATCAACAGCAGGCTGTCGGAAGGCGAAGACGGGAAGACACGTCGTCCGCGGTTCTCTTTGACGAGGAATTCGTGATCTTCATCGGGATAGAAACCAAGCAGCGAGAGCTTGAAACCGTTCTGCCCGGACGCCTTGCCGTGGCAGCCGCCGCTGTTGCAGCCGAGCTTCGTGAAGATCGGGACGATCTGATTCTTGAAGTTGATGGGGACTTGGTGCTCGACTCCCTCGACGTGAATCGGGGTCGCGACATTCAAGCCGTTGCCGGTGACTTTCAGAGTGACATCGCCGTCCTTGATTGGCGTGATCAATCCGGTCGCATCGACGTTGACGATCCCGGCCGGTTCGGCGGCGTACTGCACCTTGCGGGTATGGTCGCGAAGCTGACCGCTGGAATAATTGCCGGTGACGTAGACCTGCTGACGAGCGTCGCGGCCTCGCAGCACGATGGGTTTGCCGTCCACCGTCGGCTCCACTTTCAGAGCGGCAAGCTGACCCGGATCGCCCAATCCCTTGGGTTTAGCGGGTTCCGCAAACGCGGAGTTGAGGGCCGCGAAAGCACTCGCGGCGGTCACGGCAAACAGCAGACGGTTCGTCATCCTCATGGATTGCTCCTCTTCATGACGGAGTGGCATCGGGAGGTCATCCCGCGTAAGACCAAGGCAATCAATCAAAGCCCATGCGGGATGAATCCAACAGGGGCAATATGGTTTGTCAGTTGAGATTAAGCGGTGACGTCGTCAACGATCGTCAGTTGCTGGTGAGTCTTGAGGGAGGTCGCAGGCAGGTCAGTGTCTTGGCAGGATATTCGTATCGGGGAGCTTAGGCTGCGGATTCGTCAGGCACAACATATCAACGTCGGCTTGGTTGTCAATCGGCGATCTGGCTTCTGGAAGGATCGGATCATTCCAGCGAAGGATCGCTGGGGATTCGCGAGCACCTTCTAAAGTTCGTCTGGTTTTTGTCAGATATGCCGCGAGAGATTTCTCCGGCGCGTTGCCGAGCGATACAGTATTGACTGTGTTCGAGGGCTCGAAGTCTCGATGAATAGCAAAGGTCTCGGAATGAATTGCGACCAAGTTCGCCAGAGCGTGATTGATGGCCGGTTGATGCCTGCCGGCGCATTTGGAAAGGGCCTCTCGGATTGGTTGGCAACCAATCACACCCTCAGTGACGGTGAGGGGCTGGTTCGGCTGTTGGTCAAACAACAGTTGTTGACCGAATTTCAGGCGAGTGGTCTTCTCGCAGGAATCCCTGGTCCCTATCGGCTGGGCCCCTACGAAGTCTTTGACCGTGTCGCAGCGGGCCGGTTGGGCATGCTCTTTCGAGCGCGGCATCCCGAGTTCGATCAAGCTGTCGCTCTCAAGATCTTTCCCTTTGATGTGTCCAGCGATCGCGAGCAAGCGGCGCGACTGACCACGGAGTTACGGATCGCCGTGTTGGCGGATCATCCGAATGTCTTGCGAACCTTCCAGGTCGGTCGAGCCGGCCAAATCGTTTACGCGGCTCTGGAAGATCTCCAAGGTGAAACATTGGCGACACGCTTGAAGCGAGAAGCTTCGACCGCCACGCCGTCGCTGCCGCTCGGAGAGGCCTGCCGGCTCATACGCGAGGCGGCGTTGGGCATGTCCTATCTGAATGAAATGGGAGTCGTCCTGCGTGACGTGCAGCCGGCCAATCTTTGGGTGACATCGTCTCGGCACCTCAAGATCATGGAATTCGGAGCGGCTCACGATTCGCTCGAATTCCTCGATGACGCCGACTCGATACCGTCCGATCAGGCGGACGAACTGCATTGGAATTTCGATTACGTCTCGCCAGAGCAGGGCGAGGATGACAAGGCGCTCGATAGCCGCAGTGACATCTACTCGCTGGGTTGCGTGGCCTTTCACTGTCTGACGGGGCGAGTCGTGTTCGCCGATAAGAATCCGTTGCGGAAGATGATTCGTCACGCGCGCGATCCCGCCCCATCGGCGAAGGAATTCAATTCGTCGCTGCCGCAGCCCGTCGTGGAATTGGTGGCGAAGATGCTGTCGAAGAAGCCGGCCGATCGTCCGGCCATGGCATCGCTGGTGGCAGCGGCCCTGGAGCCGTTCTGCTCGGCAGCGGATGTGAATGACGAGATCAACGCTTTGTCGGGCGTCGAACTGCGGCCCAATTTTATCGACTGGGTCGGCTCGCTGGATGCCTTTGAACAGATTGAAGAAATCCCGCCGCATGAAACTGATCCGGCGGTTGTCGACTTCTTCCAGACCATGACCAATGAGTGACCGTTAGCCGGGATGATTCATGACTTGGTAGCCAAGCTCGCCAGAGCTTGGGATGTCGTGACGAGCCACACCCAATCTCTGGCGAGCTTGGCTACGAGACAGACTTTGAGGGAACGATGACTTCAGCGCATCTCAACACTGTCGATGATGCGCTCGCCGCACTGCGAGCCGGTCGGCTCGTGATTGTGGTGGATGCGTCGGATCGCGAAAACGAAGGAGATTTCGTCGCCGCGGCGGAGTCGATCACGCCCGAGCAAGTTGACTTCATGCTGACTCGCGGCCGAGGTGTGATGTGCGCTCCGCTCACACGCGAGACGGCCGAGCGTTTACGACTGTCGCCGCTGGTCGCGGCCGAATCGAATTCCTCGCCGAATCACACGCCGTTTCTGACGCCGGTCGATCATCGTGACGCCGGCACAGGCGTCAGCGCAGAGAGCCGCGCGAAAACGCTGCGAGCGTTGGTGGACTCGAATTCTTCGTCGGGGGACTTCGTTCGTCCGGGCCACATGAATCCGTTGCTTGCGAAGGAAGGGGGCGTGCTGCGCCGAGCCGGCCACACCGAAGCGACGGTCGATCTGATGCGCATTGCTGGCCTCAAGCCCGTGGGAGTGTTGATCGAGATTCTTAGTCAAAAGCATGCGGGAATGGCTGACCG
>CAMAWN010000303.1 GCA_945861865.1 Candidatus Kuenenia stuttgartensis
TCGGCCTGCGGCGTGTCGATGAAGACCACGACATCACACAGGTCATTCCATCCCGCCTCCAGCAGCACGGCGGCGTCGAGCACAATCGCCTCGACGTTCGCCTGCCGCCGCAGTTCCCGAATCGTGTGCTCCAGGAGCGAACGAATTTCAGGATGCACGATGGCTTCCAAATCCCGCCGAGCAGTTTCCGCCGCCACGTCCGAGCCGAAAACGACTCGCCCGAGCGCCGCGCGTGAGATTTGACGATGAGGGTTGAGGGTTGAGGAATCCGTTTCAAACACGGCTGGTCCGAAGCGTTTCAGAATCCGTTCGTGGACGTCCGAAAGATGGAGGACTTGGTGCCCGAAGTGGTCGGCGTCAATCACGGCGATCGGACGAAGCGACTGAAGGCGTCGAGCCACGGAACTCTTGCCGGACCCGATGCCGCCAATCACGCCCAACACGGGGATGACTTTTGGCTGTGGAAACAAAGGAAGAAGGACTCGAAGAGGAGGAAGAATCTGGGAAGGAATTCGTTCGGGTGGACCGCGAGGGGCCGAGAACGAGGAGGTTTGTCGAGGAGCATCTGGATGGCACGCAAACCAGAATGGCTTGCCGGAGTGACGCGAACATCGTGCCGAGCCGTGTGGCCGGTGTCAACGATCAACCTGTCCCCATTTTTCATCAGCTCATGCGAAACGAAGGCAGGGCGGAAAAAGATGGAGGGCGAAAAATGAAGACGGAAGACTTGGCTTTTGATCGTCTTCAGTTAGCTCGCCAGGGCTTTGGCGAATTCGGCCATTGAGGCGAATCGTTCGGCGGGAGTTTTGGCGATGGCTTTCAGACACAGATCGGACAGCGTCGGATCGATCTGCGGCCGATGTTGGTTGGGCGGGATCGGCTGCTGAGTGTGGACGTTCTTGAGCACCTCGCCGATCGGGCGGCACGTTAAGGCTTGCCAAGAATTTTGACGACATCAGCCAGCGGAGCGGCGGACTTTGGACTCGACGCTCGAAAATCCTCTCCCACCAGCACCGCCAGAGTCGCTGCAATCTGACTGAGCGTCGCGTTCACCTCCGATCGAACTCCCAACGCGGGCGTGTCCGGACCGAGCACCGCTGACCAGACGAACTCCGCCCCTTCAACCTTCGCTCCGTGATCGGTCCAATCGCGGATCGTGTTGCCTCGGCCGTGATCGCAGGCGAGCACCAACGATGTCTGATTTTTGTATTCCGGCAGCGACTGCAACAGCTCCCACAACCGAGCGGTGAACGCATCCGCTCGGTTCGCCGCGTGCAAGTAGCGGTCGTACCGGCGGCCGTGCCCCCATTCGTCCGTCTCGCCCAGCCCGATAAAGAGGACTCGCGGCTTGTGCTTGAGCAGATACTCGCGCGCGACCTGCATCGTGATCGAGTCGATTTGATTGTCCGGCCACAACACGACCGTATCCGCAATCATCTCGTTGAGCAGTTTCTCCCGATCCGTCAGCGACTCACCGGGGATCGGCCCCAGCCCCGCGTTGACGTACACGCCGCTCCGCTGCTGATTGAGGATCGACGGGAACACATCCCAAGTCGCGATGGCGGCAACTCGCTGTTCAAAACCGGGACGGTGATTCAAGAACTCCAGCACATTCACATGCGGGTTCGGAAACTTCTTGTTCGAGTCGATCCCCTTGTCATCCGCGAAGCCACAGAACATCTCGCTGTAGCCGGGATACGAAAACTTGTGAGTGTTCTCCAACCTGGCCGCCGCATTCTTGGACGGGTCGCCAAAGATTTGCCCTTTGGTCGCGATCGTCTTCCACAAGAACGGCAACAGCACTTCGCGCCGCTCGGTTTCGGACTCGCGCCAGTAGCGACGCTTCACACTCTCGACGTCGGCAACCCCAGCATCTTTCGCGATCAGAACTTCCTGAGCACCGCCGAACAACTCTTGCCAGCGAAAGCCGTCCCAAGTGATGTAAACGACGTTCTGGCTTTTTCGAACCTGACTCTTCGCATCGTCCGCGAAAGAAGTCTTGCTCAGGCCAATAACGACCGTCATCACGACACAGAACCAACGGACCACGGCTCGCACACGACACCTCACTTCCAAAATTGCGATCTTTCACCACGATACCGTGTCGCGGCGAAGAGGATTGTAGGCTGGCCGCCCTCGGCTGTTGTTGATACACAAGTTTGGTGTCTCTCTGGTCCGAAGTTGATCCAGGCGTTAGCGAATTCGAGCATTCGGCGAATGCCCGATCCAGAGGGGTTGCGGGCCGGAGGTGGGTTCCGTCGCGCGGTTGTTTCTTCACGATGGACCAGGACGATTTCCATTCGGCCGGCTCGAACAGGGTCGTGCAAGGCCGCGTGGGGCTGGTCCGGTCAGGTACAGAATCCGCCACGCAGTTCGCAGTCCAAAACTGCTTCACTCGCCGGCGCAAAAGTTATGCCGATGGGTCGGGAAAATTTCTTGAGTTGTGTACGAACAACCCTCGGCTCATTGCGTCTCCATTTCTAAAGCTTCGGCAATTGAAAGACCCGCTCGGCATTCTCGCACAGAATCAGTCGCTTTTCGCGGTTGGTCAGGTCGGCGTGATCGATGCGGATGCGTTGCATCGACGTGTGGTACAGCGGCGAATCGGTGCCGAACAGCACGCGATCGGCACCGACTTCGCGAACGGCCCATTCGATGAGATTCGGCGTGATCGAGCGGGCACTCGAAGTGTCGGCGAAGACATTGCCGTGATGGCTCTGCTGGATGGCTCGGACCTGATGCGTGTAGTCGTTGTCCCAGCCGCAGCCGATGTGAGCCAGGATCAGCTTCACCTCGGGAAACTGATTCGCGAAGACAACCAACTCCGCAGCGAGACTGTTCTTCTCGCTGCTGTGCGACAGCACGACCGTCCGGTGTCGAGCGGCGAACTCGAAGATCGATGCACCGTGTTCTTGGATCGGGTAGACGTGTTCTTCCGGATGAATCTTGATTCCGACGCAGGTCGGGAGCTGCAACATCTCTTCCGCTTGCTGGTACGTCTCCGGGCATCGCGGATCGATCACGACGTACTGCAACAACCCTGGAGTCGCGGCGACGATGGTCGCGGCATTGCGATTTCCGATCACGGCATTCGCCTTGCCGCGCGGCAGCAAACTCTCCAGCGGCGATACGATTGTCAGCCTCACGTTCGCTCGCCGAGCTCGTTCAGCAACGACAGCGGCATCACCCGTCATCAGCTCGTTGATAAGACCCGTCCGCCCGCAGTCGTAGCGGCCGAAGTGAGCATGCACGTCGATCGCGGCGATGAATTCAGTTCCCATGAAAACCTCACTTCACGTCTTGCGGAGCCGGCCGTGATGGCAGGACAACCGCCATCAACACCAACGCGGCCAACAGGATGCCCGTTGCCGTGTGAAAGCTGGCGATCCGCCCCCAGCGGTCGGAGATCAGGCCGAAGATCACCGAAGCGAATCCGACCAGCGAGCCGAGCAAACTCAAGTACGCCATGTTCGCTCGCACTTGCGACTTGCTGGATGACGTGGCGATGTAGTTCGGAAAGTAGACCCCGAACAGCTCGCCCGCGCCGAGCAACCCGAATGACATCAGATACCACGAACCGGTCACGTTGAGCACCCAGCACATGCCGATCACCAAAATCATCGTCGTCGTCAGCAGCATGGTTTTCGGATTGGTCTTGATCAGCAGCCAGCCAAGGAACACCCCCGCGAATGCTTTGAAGCCGAAACGCAGGAACCCCTGCGTCCCCATCGAACTGGCGGATGTTTCACCCAGCACGTCTTTGGCGTGCAGTGAGACATTGTCGAAGATCGCGTTTCCGCCTGAGTAAACTAGGAAGTAGCCGACGGCTCCGAAGATCAACGGACGATAGGTGAAGAAGTCTCGCAGTCCGCCGACGATCTCGTTGAAACGCGATTGGTCGCTCGGTTCGTCAGTCGGCAGCGGTACGACGAAGGCGGCCGCGAGCAACGTCAGCAACAACATCAGCGGAGCCGCAGCCGCGAACAGCGCCAGATAATTCTGAGGAAACGCCAGCCCCAGCGACACCCCGTTGATCGGGTTCTTGGAGAACAATGCTTGTTGAGCCAACGATCCGACGCAGGCGAATAACGGGCCGACTCCGAAAGTCACACCCAACGCATGACCGCGTCGCGACGTCGAGACGCCTCGGCGCAGCACTTCCCAGAGCGTCGTGAGCAGCACACCGTTGCTCATGCCGAGCACCGCACCGTGTGTGATGACCATCGTCGTCACGATACTCGCCGACATCTTCAACCAGATCGCGAGCGCCACCGCACCCGTGACGGCCGCCATCAAGATCAACGGATACACCAGCAGCGGCTTGAGCATCTTGGGCTGCGGCAAAAACCAAGCGACCACGATCGGCAACGCACCCAGCCATTGATAGACCGCATGCGGCAGATTGGCCACCGTGTCGCTGTTGCCCAATTCCTTCAGCAAGTTGGCGTGCGTCAGCCCGACGTACGACACCGGAGCCACCAAATAGAACAAGCACCAAAATCCCGCGAAACAAAAGATATTGCGAGCCTGCTGAGCCGCCGGCAGCGGACAGTCATCCTCAACCTGCGGATTCGATTCCGACATGCGACACCCCTCCGACTAGTGGTTGGACAACTTGGTTTTGACAGGGCGGATCGTTTCTGGGAGACATCGCTGTTGACGGATTGAGAGTCTCATCCAGGAGCGAGTCATGGGCAAGGATGCCAAGTTTGTGGTTCGATTGTCGGTGTCCGAGCGTTTGAGCTTAG
>CAMAWN010000304.1 GCA_945861865.1 Candidatus Kuenenia stuttgartensis
TCAAACTCCGGAACTGTTCATCGTCGCTCCCGACATGCGGAAAGAAATGCACATTCACGCTTCGGTCGATGAGGCGGACATCGGGTGGATCAAGTTGGCTCAGCAGAAGAAGTATCCGGTCACGTTCACGGTCGATGCGTATCCGGAGAAGTTGTTCAACGGCACGATTCTGGAGATCCGGCTGGCGGCCACGACGACTCAAAACGTCGTGACCTATCCGGTCGTGGTCTCAGCCGCGAACCCGGACTTGGATCTGCTCCCCAGCATGACCGCGAGTCTCTCGTTTCAAGTCGATCATCGCGACGAGGTGGTCAAGATTCCCAACGCAGCGTTGCGGTTCTATCCCAATGCCAAGCAAGTTCGGCCGGCAGACATTCCCATTCTCGAAGGCCAGGCACAGGTGAATCCCACCGACGAACAGGGGGAGGCGCAGCAGTCGGAGAAGTCGCTGTCGGCTCAAGAACGTGCGCAGCTTCGGAAAGATCGCCATCGCCGGCACGTCTGGGTGGCGGAGGGCGACCTGCTGCGAGCCGTTGAAGTCACGACCGGCCTCAGCGACAGCAAATTCACCGAGATGGTTTCGGGCAATCTCCAGAAAGGGGACATGCTCGTCACCGGTGTGCAAGCTCTTCCGACGGGGCCGCCGCGATGAGCCTGCTCCTCACTCTCCGGGTCGCGTTGCGAGCACTTGCCAAGAACAAGATGCGTGCGAGTCTGACCGTCTTGGGCGTCGTGATCGGAATCGCGGCGGTGACGACGATGGTGTCGCTCGGACAGAGTGCCAGTGCGCTCGTGCAGGGTCAGTTCGAGTCGATTGGCACGAATGTGATCGTGATCTTTCCGGGCAACCGCCGGCGCGAGGGTCTTTCACAGGCCACTGTCACGTTGACCGCTCGTGATTCAGCCGCGATCTCGAATGATTGTCCGTCGATTCTCGCAACATCCCCGATCGTCGGGGCCGCCGGGAAGATCGTTTACGGAAACTCCAACTTCAGCCCGCAGGATATGCAGGGAGTCGGCAGCGATTATCTGATGGTTCGCAACTGGCCGCTCCGCCGAGGTGAGTTTTTCACCCAGCGCGACATCGCCAGCGCGAACAAAGTCTGCGTCATCGGATACACCTTGGTCGCCAAACTGTTTCAAACGACCAATCCGATCGGCGAGAGCATCCGCATCAAGAACATCCCGTTCCGAGTAATCGGCGTGCTGGAAAAGAAGGGGGCGAACATGGTCGGCCAGGATCAGGACAACATCGTCCTGATGCCGTACACGACGGTTCGCAAGCGGCTGAGCGGTTCCGAATTCGACAACGTCAACGCGATCATGGCGTCGGCTCGTTCGACATTGTTGATGTCCGAAGCACAGAACGAAATCGACCAACTGCTGGCCGAGCGGCATCGCATTCAACCCGGCGAGCCACGCGATTACGTCGTCCAGAACACGACCGAGATCGCCAACATCTTCAGCGTGGTGACCGGCACGCTCACGCTGATGCTCTCCTCGATCGCAGGCATTTCGCTGCTTGTCGGCGGCGTCGGGATCATGAACATCATGCTGGTCTCCGTCACCGAGCGGACTCGCGAGATCGGCATCCGCATGGCGGTCGGCGCGAGTTCCGGCGACATCTTGCGACAGTTCTTGGTCGAAGCGGTCTTGCTGTCGTGCATCGGCGGCGTGATCGGCTTCTCGCTGGGCATCGGAGCGTCCATCGGAGTCGTCTCGCTGATCAATGCCTTCACCAGTGGAACTCCGTGGAAGCACGAAGTATCGATCATTGCCGCCGTGGCCGCGTTCATTTTCGCAGCCGCCGTCGGCGTCTTCTTCGGCTACTACCCCGCCCGCCGAGCCAGCCGCCTCGATCCCATCGAAGCACTGCGGTATGAGTGACGCGGAGGAACGCGGACGCTATCACTTCCTGGGTTCTCAAAAAGAGCTGCGTCCCCTTTCTCCCCGCCTAACGCCGCGATTCCTCCTGGAACTCACGGCACTCCGCAATCGCCTGCTCGAAGACCTCGATCCAGTACTCATTCGCACGCGGTAGGCGCTGTTGATCTTTTAGTGACCGGAGCACCTTCAATCCGCGACCCAACGTCTCAACCGACTGCTCGAATTGCTTCTGTCGCAACTGGACGGCTGCGATTTTTTGATAGCTGACGACCAAATCCAAATGGGCCTGTGTGTCGCTCGGATCGGCTGCCACCAACTGTTGACTGATCATCAGACACTTCTGATACGTCCTCTGTGCCTCGGGCACCAGCCTATGCTCGAACTGCTTGTCACCAAGCTGCGCGTACGAAACGAACACATCGCGCTGCGCAGTGACATCGTTCGGATCAGCGGCTGCCATTCTCTGGCTCGACTCCAGATCCTCCAGTGCCATTTGCAGATCTTTCTCACTACTCAACTTCATTTCATCCAGAATCGAAATGATCCGACCCTCACGTTCAAAGTTGCTCCAGAACAAGACCGAACTCAACACCAAGGGGCCCAGAGTCACTAACAACGCAAACGCTGCAGCCGAAAATGCTGTGACTAGCATTCTATGCTGCTTGACCCATCGTCGAGCCCGTACGATCAACGGTTCGCGAATGCAGGACACCGGTTCATCCGCCAGGAAGCGTTGCACGTCCTGAGCAAGTTCGTTCGCGGACGAGTACCGCGACGTCAACGCTCCCGCCATCGCTGTCGCGCAGATCGCGTCGAGCGACACGGGGATCGTCGCGTCCCGCTCGCGAGCGCGCGGGGTCGGCTGGGCGACGATTCGAGGGAACAAATCTTTGACTGTCTCGCCCGGCTCCAAACGATGTGGGGCCTGGCCGGTCACGATGTCGAACAGGATGGCTCCCAAGCCGTACACGTCGGTGCGCGGTTCGATCTGGTCGAGCCGTCCGGCGGCTTGTTCGGGAGACATGTATGCCGGCGTGCCCGGCGTCGGTTGGCCCGCGACGGTACGGTGTTCAGGCTCGGCTTCCGGCGTGACGCTGACGGGCTGTAATCGAAACGATGTTGCTTGATCGGCAGGGCGAGGCTCCCGCTGAGCCGCTACGGTTCCAGGTGCTTCTGCTGCGGATGATTGATTGGGGAACGGTTCGCCGGGAGTCTCGCCCTCCCGTTGGGATGTTTCTGAAACGGTTTCTTCAGCGCTGGCCGTCTCCGGTGTGCCGATGAGCTTTGCTTCGCCCCAATCGAGGACGATGACTTCGCCGAAGTCGCCCAGGACGATATTGTGCGGCTTCAAGTCGCGATGCACGACGCCTCGCGAATGCGCATACGCGATCGCTTGGCAGACGCTGACGAACGACTGCAACAGTTGATTGAGTTCGAGTGTTCTCGCTCGGCCGGCGCGGCGTTGCTCGTGGTAGGTGGCGATGGCGTCGCGCAGCGTGCGGCCTTGGACCAGCTTCATCGTGTAAAACGGTTTTTCTTGTCGGTCGGTCGTGAGGCCGGGCACAACGCGGCGGTCGAGGTCGTACACGGGGACAATGTTGGGATGCTGCAACTGGCCGGTGATCTGAGCTTCTCGCAAGAACCGTCGCCAGACGTCGGGGCCGCGGCTGCGGTCGGGACGGAGTTCCTTCAACGCGACTTCGCGGTTGAGTTGCTTGTCGTAGGCCAGCCAGACTTGTCCGATGCCTCCTTTGCCATGCACGTTGGTCAGCGTGTACCGCGAGAAGGTCTTCGCGGACGACTGTGAATCAGGGACCAGCGTCTCCATCAGCACATGACCGCTGTCTGGCCAACTGGAGAGGGACTCGCTGATATCGGGATCGTTGACTTGCTTCAAGACGTCGCGAACGGCTCCATCGGCGACGGCTCCCAGCGTGGCGTGAACGTCGCCGACGAACCGCTTCAGCTTCCGCTCGACCTTGCGTTCGAGTTCGTCACGCTCAGGCTCCGACAGCCACTGTCGCTCGGCGAGCAGTTGCGGGATCGAACGGCTCTTGTCGGCCGCCCACGCACGGCAAATCGCGGCGAGCTGCGCGAGGTCGATGTACTCGTCTTGAAACGCTAAGACGCCGAACAACAAATTGCGATCGGTCTGCACGTCGAGGCCCTCAGTCAGCAAGTTAAACAATACGTGCCGACATCGTGGTCATCTTCTGGCTCAATGGCAATCGCCAGACTCGTTCGACATTTTTGGTTCATCAACCGATAGTTCGCCCGTTCTGAAACGGACGGACCCGACGCTTTCTTATCTTTGACGCCGCATGACCACGACCACTTCCGCGATTAACGCCAACCATCTGGAATCTCTCCGCAGTCGCATCGCCGAAATTCGCGAGCGTGCCCGGAAACAATTCGAGCATGGCGCTGGTGGCGTGCAGACGGCAACAACGCTCTCGGATGGCTTTCGAGCGTTTGTCATCGAGCAATGGTTGGAAGCGTTGTCGATCGTTTCGCCGAAGGTGGCGGAGAAACTGGCTCGGCGTTCGGCGCTGGTCGCGGTGGGTGGGACGGGGCGTGGCGAGTTGGCTCCGTATTCCGACATCGACTTGATGTTTTTGTACGAGCCGTCGGTCGGCCCCGAATTCAAGCAGGTCACGAATCGTTGCCAGCACAGTTTGTACGACGCGAAGCTGGAACTCGGTCGCAGCGTCCGGACGCCGAGCGAAGCGATCGCGATGGCTCTGGGCGATTCGAGCATTGCGACTTCCCTGCTTGAGATGCAGCCGCTGTGGGGATCGTCCGATTTGGT
>CAMAWN010000305.1 GCA_945861865.1 Candidatus Kuenenia stuttgartensis
GCACTCGGCCAACGCAAGCTGGTTGAAGAGAACAAGACGCTCAAAGCCCAGCTCAACCAAAAGTTCGGCATGGGGAGTTTAATTGGCCGCGACTACAAGATGCTGAAGATGTACGACTTGATCGAAAGCGTCGCCGACACTCGCACGACCGTCTTGGTCCTGGGCGAGAGCGGCACCGGCAAGACGATGACCGCTCGTGCGATCCATCAACTCAGTGCGAGAGCCAGCAAACCGTTTGTCGAAGTCGCTTGCGGAGCGTTGCCCGACACGCTGCTCGAAAGCGAACTCTTCGGCCACGTCGCCGGAGCGTTTACCGGAGCCAATCACGACAAGGTCGGCAAATTCCTACAAGCGGACGGCGGCACGATCTTCCTCGACGAAGTCGCCACCGCGTCGGCATCGTTGCAAGTCAAACTGCTCCGCGTCCTGCAAGATCGTGAGTTCGAACCGGTCGGCGGCAACAAGACTCACAAGGTCGATGTCCGCGTGATCCTCGCCACGAACGAAGATCTTACTGAACGAGTCGCGAGCGGCACCTTCCGCCAAGACCTGTTCTATCGCATCAACGTCATCTCGCTGACGCAACCGCCGCTCCGCGATCGCATCACCGACATCCCGCTGCTCGCCGAGCACTACCTGCATCAGTTCTGCGAAGCGAACGGAAAGACGATTCGCGGCTTCGACGATTCCGCAGTGCAGTTGCTCCAGCGTTATCGCTGGCCGGGCAACGTCCGCGAATTGCTGAACGTCGTCGAACGCGCCGTCGTGCTCAGCAAGAGCGACATCGTCTCGTCGCAAGACCTGCCCGAAACGCTGCGAGCTAACGAACCGACCTTCTCGGTCCCAGCCGGCCGCTTGGGGAACAACCTCAAGTCCTCGCTGGTCGCTCCGGAGAAGCAACTCATCCTCGAAGCGTTGGAGTCCAACGGCTGGAACCGCCAAGGAACCGCCGATCTGCTCGGCATCAATCGCACGACGCTCTACAAGAAGATGAAGAAGTACGGCATCGAGTTCGAGACGCAGATGAGCTTCTGATCCTGGAGTGCGGCGGCTTGACGCCGCCCTCCATTCGATCACGGGAGTTCGACATCGAACACCCTGCGGCATTGTCGTGACACTTCATACCGATCTCACGACGATGTTGTTTCATGCTCGCGGCCGTTATCTCGCGACCAATGGAGGGCGGTGTCGAGCCACCGCACTCCAAGGTCAACGCTGAGTGAGCTTCGTGCTGTCCCCTTTGATCTCGACCGCTTCGTCCAGTTTGCGCAGCAGTTCGTTCTTCACGACGATGTCGCGCAGGACGATCGGGTGCAGTGGATCGTCGCCGGGGAAGATCACCGCCAGCGGGATGCTGACGCTGTCGAAGGCGGTGAGCCATTCCTCGATTGCTGGTGAGCCGTCGGTCCAGTCCGCTTTCATCGTGACGATGTTGTGCTTTTTGACTTTCTCCAGAGTGTCCGCCGTGTTGTAGGCGAGCTTCTTGTTCGACTTGCAGGCGAGGCACCAATCGGCGGTGAAATCGACGAAGACCGTGCGGCCTTGGCGCAGCTCGCTCTTCAGTTTGGCACCGTCGAACGCTTGCCACGGCAATTCGTGAACGCCGGGTTTTTCGTCGGCGAGTCCCATTGCCATCCAGCAGCCGGTGCCGGAAATGAGTGCCGCGAAAATTCGCACCGTCCAACGACGGCGATCCGTCGAGTTGATCGTGTAAAGACGCCCAATCATCCACAGCGAGAAGCCCATCGACAGCAGCAGAATCAGCAGCGGCAGAATCCAGTTCGCTTTCAGGCTGCTCATCAAGAAGATGACCGTCCCCATCAGGATGAAGCCACAGACCTCTTTGAACGTCACCATCCAGTTGCCCGGCCTCGGCAGAAACTTCACCCATCCGGGAAAGAAACCCAGCAGGACGTACGGCGACGCCATGCCGAGTCCCATCACACTCCACACGAGGTACGTGATGTGCGCCGGTTGCTTGACCGACCAGCCGAGCGTCACGCCCAGGAACGGCCCGCTGCACGGAGTCGCCAGCAGCGTCGCGAAGATGCCGGTGAGGAACGCGCCGAGCGGTCCCTCTTGGTGTTGATGGCTCGCGGCTGAGCCGACCATGCCGGGGACGGGAATCTCGAAGACTCCCATGAGGCTCAAGCCCATCGCGAACACGACGCAGGACATCGCGACTTGGAACTCGGTCTTCTGGAACAGATTTCCCCAGCCCAGCTTCGCGAACACCGCCAAGCTGGCGAGCAGCAAGAAGACCGAGATGACTCCCAACGAGTAAGTCATGTTCAACAACAGAATTCGACCACGGCTTTGTCCTGCTTGTTGCACGAAACTCAGCGCTTTGATCGCAATCACCGGCAGCACGCACGGCATCACGTTGAGAATCAACCCGCCGAGGAAAGCGTAGACAAGAAACAGTCCCAGGGTTTCCTCCTGCTGGTCATTGCGAGGTTCGAAGATTTTGCCACCGAAATTGGGTTTCCCATCGTCTCCTCCGGGAGGTGGGTCCGTTGGTGGTTTTGGGATGAAAACAGATTCTGGCTTTTCTGGCTGAACGACCTTCGCGATGTGTCCAAGTTCAAACGGCACTCCCTTGAGCGGCAGGCATCGCCCCTCTTTGCAAACTTGATAGCGAAGCGTGCCGGCCAAGCCGTACTCCGCCTTCTCGACGGAGACCGGCATCGTCCAAGTGATCTCTTTGTGATGCACTCGCTGTTGGACGCCATCTTTGGTCGTCGCGATCTCCGGGACCAAGCTCGGTGAGAATTTTTCTTCAGCCGCTTTCATGCCGTTGAAGCTGGTCAGTTCGATCAACGTCGGCAAACCGGTGTTCTTCGGATCCTGGTCTAGTGCGAACGTATGCCAGCCCTCGTCCAATTCCATCGTGACAGAGAGCAATGCCGCTTGTCCGGGCTTCGCGTCCTCCGGCGAGAGCCGAAAGCGAACCTTGATGGGATCAGCCACTTTGCCGCGCTGTGGAACCAGCTTGATCTCGAACGGCTTCGGAGCGGTCGCGGGATCTTCCTCGACCTCGGCAACCTTCGGAGGTGTCGGGACGGCTGGCTGAAATCGCTCTTTGAACTCGGCAAGCTTCGCGGGGTCGGAGGAAATGACTTCGGCAGGAGCTGCGGCCGTCGCAAAAAACGTTTCGTCGTAGGGAGTGCAATTGAGCGCGTCACAAATCTGATAGCGAACTTGGCTGAGGATGCGGACATCACTTCGCTTCGCACCTGGCTTCAAACGGAAGCGGCGCAGCCACGTCACCGAGTCTTTGAATTTCTCAACCATCTCGCCGTCTTGAAATTCGATCTTGGGTGGGTGGTCCGTCGTGAACTTGTCTTCGACCGGATCGACTCCATCCGTCTGGATCAATTTGATTCGTGTCGCGCCGCTGAATCCCAGCTCGGTCGAGTAGGTGTGACCGCCGGGAGGAACGTCGAGATGGATCGACAGCACGAAGTCCCCTTTGTCTTCCTTCAGCGTCACCTTCAGCAGCGCCGGTCGGCTGGGCCGCCCGGCTCGTTTGGTTGAAGCCGTCTTGCCGGTCAGGGGATCGCGGAACGGTTCGTCTCCCGCAAAGTTTGATCGGAATGACGCCGCCAGCAGCGTTGTGATCGCGATGGCCAGGAACACAAATCGGGAACGTGGCTTGAGCATGTCGAGGTTCGCCGAGGTCGGAAGGTGGGAGTGAGGCGTCATACGCCGGGCGGATGATAGACCAATAACTGAAAATCGCTCAATTCGAGACGGCGGTCTCATTAAGATGCGATCGAGCAGTGAAGGTAACGGTCAGGAAAAGGAAACCGGAAAGCGGTACATCGTCGTATTTGTCCGGGGTCAGGCACCGCAAAATTCAAAATTGGCGGAACCCAGCGTTGGAAGTCGTCAGATCGTAGCTCCGCCAATTTTGAATTTTGCGGTGCCTGACCCCTGCTTGCGTAGGTCGCCAGTGAATCGGACTCCGCGCGTTTTCAAGATTCGACTATAAGCCCGCCCCCTTCAGCACTCACTTCCGTTCAGACTTTCCTCAGCGAGCTTCCATCTTGTGGCCTCAAAAAACTGCTCAGCAGGCGATCATTGTCGCCGGTTGCCTGGGCATGATTTATTTGCAACTCACGACTTCTCCCGCGACGGTGCAGTTTGCTCGCGCGCTGGGAGGGAATGGGTTGCACATCGGGATTCTCGGCGCGCTGCCGACCGCGATGTTGTTTATGCAGTTCGTCTCCGCCGTGCTCGTGAATCGGTTTCAGTATCGGCGAAGATTGTGGCTGACGGTCGGGATCGTGCAGCGGCTGGTGATGTTGCCGGCGGCTCTGGGACCAACCTTGTGGCCCGACATGCCGGACGGGTTTTGGATTTGGACGCTCGTCGGACTGACGGCGATCAATTACGGGATGGCGGATTTCTGTCATCCGCTGTGGATGTCGTGGATGGGAGACTATCTGCCCAGGCAAGGACTCGGCCGCTTTTGGGGCAAGCGTCATTTGTGGATGCACTGGGCCGCGGCGGCCACAATCGGCTTGGCGGCGGTGTATGTGGCTGGACATCCCGATGGCATCAAACCGGCGTTCGCGGTCCTCGGCATGATTGCGGCGGTCTGCGGAGTCGTGGACCTGCTCGTGTTCCTCAAGGTTGATGAGCCACCAGTCCAGCCTTCGCCGAGTCCCCGGCTGCG
>CAMAWN010000306.1 GCA_945861865.1 Candidatus Kuenenia stuttgartensis
CTCTTCGCCGGAGCCGGCGTGCGCGGCGGCCAGGTCATCGGCAGCTCCGACAACATCGCCGCTTATCCCGCCTCGAACCCGTACTACCCATCCGATCTCGGAGCGACGATCTTTTCGTCACTCGGCATCGACCCGCGCAGCATCATCAAGGACCGAGTGAATCGCCCCAGCCACGCCAGCGAAGGGGAACCGATCGCGCCGCTCTTCACCGGTGCGGTGAGTTAGCAGAGATTGGGACGCAATCTTTCAGAGGCCACGACATGACGAATCACAAGACAGTGCGTCGGAATGGCTGCTGCCATGAGGATCATCCGCAGATCGGACGGCGAGACCTGTTGCAAGTCGGCGGTCTGAGCCTCATCGGGATGGGGCTCGGCGATCTATCGCGACTGGAAGCCGAAGCGGCGACGGCGAATGCTCGGCCGGGGACGGCGAAGTCGGTCGTGTTCATTTTTCAATCCGGTGGTCCATCACCCTACGAGACGTGGAGTCCAAAACCGGAAGCGCCGGACACCATCCGCGGCGAGTACGGCGTCACGCAAACGCATGTGGCCGGCGAGGTCTTTTGCGAGCACCTGCCGAAGCTCACGGCGCGGAGCCCGATGTTTTCGGTCGTCCGAACCATGCACCATGTGGCCGAGCGGCAGTTTCGCAACGAGCACAACAGTTGCTCGTACTTGATTCACACCGGAACGACCGAACTTCCCGTCGGCGACACGAACGCTTCGATCGCACAGCCGCGAGCGGGACGGATTAGTTGGCCCTCGATGGGATCGATGCTGGCCTACGCCGCGCCGACGGCCGCAACCGTTGGCTTGCCCGCCGTCATCGAGCTGCCGCGAACCAACTTGATGAAGTACCCCGGTCGCGAACCGGGAATCCTCGGCCCACAGTTTGATCGCTTCGGTGTCGATCTCGCTCCGAAGTGTGGTGCGGAAGGAGGCGCGTGCCCCAATTGCTTTCGACATGCCGATCCGAATTTTGCGCCCGATCGTTTGCCCGGTGCTCCGAAAGCGTGGTGGGACAATTCGAGTTGCCGCAACGCAGACTTCCACCTGCCCGATTTCGGACGCACGGCGGGGACGTCGCTCGCGCAGTTGGAAGACCGAGCCGCACTGCTCCGGCAACTGGACGACATGCGGCGAGGTCTCGATCGCGATGAGCAACTCGGCACGCTGGCGGCTTGGGACGCTCATCGTCAGCAGGCGATGCGATTTGTTCTCGCGTCGCGCCCCGGCAAGCAGAATCCCTTCGACCTGACTCAGGAATCTGATCGCACGCGCGACTTGTACGGTCGCCAAGAGTGGGGGCAAGGACTCTTGGTCGCTCGCCGGTTGATGGAGGCCGGAGTGCGGATGGTGCAGGTCAACCTCCGTGGTTGGGACACTCACCAAAACGCCTTTCGCGATTTGAAGGGGAAGCTGCTGCCGTCGCTCGACCTTTCTCTGAGCGGCTTCCTCGATGACTTGGCCGAGCGAGGTTTGTTGGACGAAACGCTCATCGTGATGTGCGGCGAGATGGGCCGCACGCCGCGCATCTCGCCGATCACTCCCAACGGAAAAAATGTCTTCGGCGAGGTGTTCACTCCCGGCCGTCATCACTGGGGCGATGTGTTTCCCTGTTTCTTCGCCGGCGGCGGCATTCAGCCCGGCCGCATCATCGGACGCACGGACTCGCGCGGCGGTCTTCCTGAAACCGAGGCCTACACGCCGGAAGACTTGGCCGCGACGATCTTCCACTGCCTGGGCATCGGCCCCGATCGCGAGTTCCACGACACCACCGGCCGCCCCTACCACGTCTATCGCGGCCAACCAATTCGACCGCTCCTGTGAACTGAATCACCGGCCGCATCGAATGGAACAACAATCGTGAAGCCATCGAGCTTCCTATCGAGGGCCTTCGTCAAGCCAGTCTGCCAGTGATCCATCGGAAGACTGACCGCTGTGACGTGCAGAAGGTGCTCGACTTCCGCAAGTCGCTCGAAGAGTCGCGGCAGGTGGTGTATCACGGGTTCGCGAATGAGGCCGAGTTCAAAGCGGAGGTGGACCGTCACCTGCGAGCGTTCGCCAAGGGGGAGTTGCCGCCGGCCGACGCACCGCGCGACAAGGTGCTCTTGCCGCTCGCGGACATCAACTTCACGACGACCGTTTCTTAGCGGCGTTGATGTCGAACAGATCATTCGACAACGAGTCCTTGAATTCGACGCTCAACTTCCAGTGTTGGTCGAGCGGTTCAACGAGCATGGGATTCGCTTGCTTGATCCAGATTGTCCCCGTTGTGGTGGCCGTTGCCGGATACCAAACACCGCGAGGGGACTGCTTGAAGTCTTCGTAGGTGGTTTCGATGTGCTTCGTGATTCCCTTCGAGTGACATTCCGCTTCCGGTGCTTCCACGTCGGTCAGCACGCGCTTGACCAACACGAATCCGCGGTTCGGGTCGAGCCAATACTGTTCTCGGCGCGGAGTAAAACGATGGACGAAGATGGGAGAGGCTTCGCGAGTGGCCGTGCGTTCCACGAGGATGCAGCCGCTCGGACCGTCCTTCTGTTCGGTTCGAACCGTCAAATCGAAATCGGGAGTCGCCGACAAGAACGGATATGCCAAGTTTTCCAGGTAATACCAACTGGGATTGAGCCGGCAGAAATCGTCCGCACGAGCTTCACCGGGAATTGTTCGCACCAGCTTCCAAGGGCCCATGTGCTTGCTCCACGCTTCACGACCATCGCAGACATCGGGTGCCTGATGATCTTGTCGCCACTTCAAACCATCCTTCCACGCTTCATAGGTCATCCTCCCGTTCGACGCCTCGACGACTCTCAAGTAATAGGCTCCCAGCTTTCGTCGCTGTGTTCTCATCTCGGCCAAAATGTTCTTCAGACTCTCCTTCGGAACGCGATCTTCGAGTTCCGCATCATCTGGAACGCCGAGCGCCGCGAGAGTTGATGGACCTTCCGCCGGGTAGTCGAATTCGTCGGTCAGTTGCTGAGGTGCGCCGGGAATCTCCATTCGAAACGTCCGAGGCAAATGTGTGTTCGGGTCGATCGTGACAATCCAGGTCATAGGCGTCCCGCCAATCGGTTCGACTGTCAGGCGAATCTCATCCCAAGTCCGGCCTTGCTCTGTGATGGATCGGTGTTGGCGATCGACCACCTGCAAGTAACGCAACTGTTCGGACTCTCCCAGCAACACTTGCATGAAGAGCCGTAACGACTCGCGTTGCTCTTGGTCATTCAGTTCGAGCCGAACGATCTTCTTCTGTGCCGGATAATACACCTGCAACAACGACGACCCTGTGTCAGCCAAGCGGATTTCGGCGGCGGATTTCGAAGCACTAATCTCAGCCGTGGGGGATTCCCAGAATTCGCCACCGATGCTTCCTTGAGCGTCTTTCCGAACGATGTGAATCCATTTTTGTGAACGAAACGCCTTCACAACGTCCGCCCAAACATCGCGAGGTTTCAAGACGACGATACCCACCGCCAACATCGCCACGACCGCCGCGCTGCTGGCAAGCCACCAGCGGCGAGCCGTTCGCCGAGACAGCTTCACTTCGGAGCCGCTACGGTCAGTGTCCGACAGCACGGGCAACGGTAGTTGTTGCAGCAATGCCTCGCGACGAGTCGCGTGATCGTTGTTCAATGCGCGATACAGTTCGCTGAGCCGGTCGTTTTCGGTCGAGGTCATGGTTTGAGTTCTCCAATCTTGAGTCGCTGTGCCAACTTTTCGCGTGCTCGGTCGAGTAGGCGATAAAAGCCGGATAGCGACAGATTCAACAATTGCCGAGCCAACTCCGCCGGATGCTCTTCCAGATAAAACAGGTGAATGCCGAGCCGTTCGTCCTCCGACAAGCTGGCCAACGCCATGTTCAAGTCGGACCACAGATCGTCGTGATCGAGCCGTTCCGGTTCGGCGAATTCCTCTGTCGCATCACCGGCCCATTCATGGCGATCGCGATGCCGAGTCCGCCGCCACTCCCGCCCGCTCAGCCGAGCGATCCCCACCAGCCAAGCTCCGAATAGGGCAGAATCACTCAGTTGGCCAAGCTGCCGAAACGCACTGAGAAACACTTCCTGAGCCAAGTCCTGAGCATCCACGACATCCCTGGTGGCCTCAAAGCAAATGCCCCGAACCAGCCCCGCATACCGGTCGTACAAATGCCCGAAAGCGTCGCGATCCCCGCGCCGAACACGCCCCACCAATTCCTCATCGCGTTCCGGCATGCTGCCCCATTTCGGAAGAAACCAGCCAATTCACACGTCACAATTTCACCGATCCGACACGAGAGAGTTGCCGGTCGCAGTCATTTTTCTACTGAAATCGGGAGATCATTTTCATTTTGTACTCATCACTTCCCACTACTCGCTGGCCCCCATCTCACAATAGTCCGACACGGCAAATCCAGAACACATCGAGTTCGCTCGGCGGCTGCACGAGAAGATGCGTGGCGAAAAGCTGCGGGTCTGGTTCGCTCCGGAAGACATGCAGGGGGGCCAGACGGGGAGGGGTCAGGTCCATTTAACGGCCTAAGAAGCATAACGGCGTGTATCACTATCAGTATGATCGCATCCGGGCCATGCGCCACTCTGTAGCGAACACCGGACAAGCGGACCCGGCGGCAGTGAGATTGCCGTTACCCTGGCG
>CAMAWN010000307.1 GCA_945861865.1 Candidatus Kuenenia stuttgartensis
CTGAAGGGCTTTGACGTCTCGAAGAACGAGCCGCAAAAGGCCGCGCTGAACCGCGTCCTCGATTCGCTCACAGGCCAGCCGCAGTTCCTCACGCTGGTCGAGAAGTTCAACGTCACCGACCGCTACCCCGATCTGCTCGCCCTGGCTCAGGCCAAGCCCGATGACCAGATCGGCATGGATGCCGTCCGCGTGCTGCTCGCGAAGGGAGCGAAGGAGTTGTTGGCCGCCGCCTTGGCCTCGAAGAACGAGAAAGATGGAGAGAAAGCCCTGGCCACCGCGCGGGCGTTGTCCAACTCCGGCGACGCGGTCGCGTCCGAGTTGTTGCTGGCAGTCGTGCAGGACGACAAACGCCCGGCCGAAGTTCGCCGAGCGGCCATTCGCGGCGCGGCGCTGACCCAGAACGGAGCCCAGACGTTGCTCAAAATGGCTCAAGCGAAATCGCTCGACGAGTCGTTCACGCCGGCCCTCTCGTCGGCTCTGATCGCCACCCGCTTCACGAACGTCCGCGACGCCGCGCTGAAAATTTTCCCATCGCCCGCCGGGAAAGATTCCAAACCGCTGCCGCCGCTGACGGAACTGGCCAAGCTGAAAGGCAACGCCGGCAACGGAGCCAAGTTGTTCGCCGAAGCCAAGACGGCCAAGTGCAACACCTGCCACGTCGTCAACAACCAAGGCAAAGAAGTCGGCCCGAACCTCAGCGAGATCGGCAGCAAGCTCAGCCGCCAAGCGATGTGGGAATCGATCGTCTTCCCCAGCGCGGGCATCAGCCACAACTACGAAAGCTACGTCGTCGCTCTGGCCAACGGCACAGTCGCCAACGGCCTCAAAATCAGCGAAGACGCCGACACGATCACGCTCCGCGGAGCCGATGGCCTGACTCGCACCTTCAAAAAGAAAGAGATCGAGGAGTTCAAGAAACAAGAAATCAGTCTGATGCCCGCCGACCTCGCGAAGGCCGTGTCTGTCGAAGAGTTGGCGGATCTCGTTGAGTACCTGGCGACGCTGAAGAAGAAATGAGAATGACTCGGATGGGGAAGGTGAAAGATTTAGGGGTAAAAAATGACGCCAGCCGCATTCCCACCGCCGTGGTCAGCCACCCGTCGAGGCTCGTTTCCCACCCGTCGAGGCTCGTTTCCCACCCGTCGAGGCTCGTTTCCCGTCCGTCGAGGCTCGTTTCCCGTCCGTCGAGGCTCGTTTCCCGTCCGTCGAGGCTCGTTTCCCGTCCGTCGAGGCCTATTTCCCAGCCTGGGAAGCCAATTTCCCAGGGAAATCTCCCTCCCCGACCCGGGAAGACACCTCCCGACCCGGTCAAGACACCTTCCGACCCGGTCAAGACACCTTCCGACCTGGTCAAGACACCTTCCGACCTGGTCAAGACACCTCCCCGACCCGTCAACCAACCTCTCAGGGCGGTCAATCACCGATGGCGAGTGGTCAAAACGGCTCCAGCACCCATCCAACGACGTCACAGACTGGGAGATCGAGCTTTGAAGCGAAAAATGTCCCCAAAAATGAAGACGGAGAAGACAGAACCGTCCGACTTATTGGGTGATTTTTCACCCAATCCTTTTTCACCGTCCTTCCCCCGCCGATCATTTCTCCAAATGACCTCCGCGCTCGTACTTTCTCCGACGCTCGCAATGGCTGACGAAAAACGCTTACCGATCGTGGACACCCACGTTCATTGCTTCGCGGGAACGGCGGACAAAAGGTTTCCGTACCACAAAGACGGCGCGTATCAGCCGGAGAAGGCTTCGACACCCGAAGACTTGCTGGACGGCATGAAGCAGGCCGGCGTGGACTTCACCGTCATCGTGCATCCGGAGCCGTATCAGGACGACCATCGGTATCTCGAACACTGTTTGGACGTCGGCAAAGGGAAACTCAAAGGGACTTGCCTGTTCTTTGCCGGCCGACCGAACAGCATTCGCGACATGACCGCGCTCGTGAAGCGACAACCGGGCAAAATCGTCACGCTGCGAATTCACGCCTACGCGCCGGATCGACTGCCGCCGTTCGGCAAGCCGGAGCTGCGCGAACTCTGGAAAGCGGCGAGCGATCTGGGACTCGCGATCCAACTGCACTTCGAGCCGCGACACGCTCCCGGCTTTGAGCCGCTGATCCGAGAATTCTCGAAGACGCGGGTCATCATCGACCACCTCGGCCGGCCGTTGCAGGGAACTCCCGAAGAGCACGATCGGGTCGTGAAGTGGTCGCGATTCGAGAACACGGTCATGAAGCTCTCGTCGATCCCGCTGACGCGAACGTATCCGCATCGCGACATCGGACCGATTATCGACACGCTCATCAAGGCGTTCGGCCCAGACCGATTGATCTACGGTGGCGGCTGGGGCGAAGGCTCGACCGCCGAGTCTTATCGCGCCAGCGTCGAACGAGTGCGTTCGTTCGTTTCCGATCTGTCGGCGGCCGATCAAGCCAAAGTGCTCGGCGGCAACGCGGCCAAGCTGTTTGGTTTCGTGGCGTCGTAGTTCGGACAGCTACGACTGAACTGACACCTGACCGGACGTTGGCGTCCGGTCTACGAAGAACCCCGAACGCGCTATCGTTTCGCGAAGTCGCCGCTTATTCTGAGGCCATGAGCGACTCCCCTCTGAAACTGATCGTGCTGACTCGCGGTGACGTCGAGCGGGTGCAACGCGCCGGGCAGGAACTCGTTGAGTTCTTGCGTTCGCAGTCCAGCGTGCAGGTCGCCGCGCTGGTCGAATCCGAAGCGGAATCGCTCGATACGATCGAAGCCGACCTCGTGTTGGTGCTGGGCGGAGACGGCGCGATCCTGCGAGCGTGCCATCAACTCGGCCGGCATCAGCGGCCGATTCTCGGAGTGAATCTCGGACGTCTGGGCTTCCTGGCCGATCTGTCGCCCGACGAATTCCGCGAGATTCTTCCGCAACTCGTGCAGCGGAATTTCCGTGTCGTTGAACACTTGATGTTCGAATGCCTGTTGCGACACGCCGACGGATCCACTGAAACATTTCTGGGGCTAAACGAGTCGATCGTCAGCTCGGCGAACCCGTTGCAAATGATCGAAGTTCGGCTGACGATCAACGGCGAATTGGTGACGACCTACAGTTGCGACGGCCTGATCATCAGCACGTCCGTCGGCTCGACCGCTCACAGCCTGAGCGCCGGTGGACCGATGCTGCGACAGAATCTGCCGGCATTCGTCATCACGCCGATCTGCCCACACACTCTCTCGAACCGCCCGCTGGTCGATGGAGCCGACGGCATCTACTCGCTGAGCCTGACCGAGACATCCAATGAAGCTCTGCTGGTCGTCGATGGTCAGTACCGCCGCCCACTGCAAGTTGGCGACACGGTCGAGGTCCGCCGCGCCCAAGTCACGTTCAAGCTCGCGAAGCTGCCGGGGCACAGCTACTACACGACTCTGCAACGCAAACTCGGCTGGAGCGGACAACCGCACTATCCCAACCGCTAAAGTTGTGTCGCAGACGACCCGCTGACGCCGGTTCAGTGTGAAGGATGCTTGCGAGCGTCCGCCTCGCCCGATACTTTCCGCCCTCGTTCGACGCAGCCGTTTTTCGCGAGTTGCGTCTGCCGATGGTGGTCATAGCTCAGTTGGTTAGAGCGCCGGATTGTGGATCCGGAGGTCGGCGGTTCAAGTCCGCTTGGCCACCCTTTGAGATTCCCCGCGAAAACATCGTGTTTTTGCGGGGAATTCTGTATTTCTGGAGTCGTTGCAGACTGTGTCGGTGAGTTGGTTGATAACGGCTGAAAATGGTTAAGTTGCACTGAAGCGTTGCAACTTTTTGTGCAACTGAAATCGGCGGCGTCATCCGTGGTGCCGGTCGCTCGCATTGATTGCGAGTCGGGCGAGGTGATTTTCGGCAGCGACTCCAACGCCGTGTTCATGTCGAGCAACCCGACGTGCGTGTAGCGGTCCATCGTCAACGTGATGGTCGAATGCCTCGCGAGTTGCTGGGCGAGCTTCGGATGAACGCCGCCCGCCGCAAGGTTGCTGATGAACGTGTGTCGCAGCGAATGAAAGTCGGCGATGCCGTCATCGGTGACGTAGGGGATCCCGACCGCTTCCAAATCGTTGCGCAGCATTTTGTACGCTCGCTTCGCCCACGTTCCCGGAAACAGGCGCTCTGGCTTCGCGTCTGCCGCACGATCTATCGACAGGACGGTTCGTTGGTCGTCTTGCTGTCGCTCGCGTTCTGTGAGCCACTGGCGCAATCGAGCGGCCAAGTCTTGGTGAAGTGGCAGAACATCCCTACGGCGTCGTTTCGAGTATCCGGCTTCTACGGTAACTGTCGGCACGTTGGCGATGAGGTCAAAGGATGCCGCCGTGAGGCTCGACAGTTCTTTGGCTCGCAGCCCGGTCATGGCCGCGAGCCGGTACAGCATCGACCGCGTTGAACCGTCCAGTCCTCGGAATTTCTTTTGGCTGGTCTCCGCCGCCGAAACGAGCAACCCCAAGTCGATCAGCGACGATGCCCGGCGTTCGTGACGAATATCGACGCGACCATTCAGCCGCGACAAGTGGGCGAACGGATTCTCCGGCGAGCGTCGATCCTTCACGAGCCAATGGCCGAACGACTTTACCGCAACCAGAT
>CAMAWN010000308.1 GCA_945861865.1 Candidatus Kuenenia stuttgartensis
GAGATGCACCATTTCGGTTCGGGCATTTGCAGCCAGATGCGTTGCAGCACGGGCATCATTTTCATGACGACTCGGCCGGCCACGATCATCAGGTCGCACTGCCGAGGACTAAACCGCATGACCTCGGCCCCGAACCGGGCGAGGTCGTAGCGCGACGAGGCCGTCGCCATCAGCTCGATGCCGCAGCACGCGGTCGCGAACGGCATCGGCCAGAGACTGTTCTTGCGACACCAGCTCGCCGCCGCGTTGACGGTCGTCATGAACACGTTTTCGGGAAGTCCTACCGCCATTTGAAAACACCTTTCCGCCACGCATAAACGTAAGCAATCGCCAGCGTGGCGATGAACACCAACATCACGCCAAACACCGTCCCGCGCAATTCGAAGGGAATGCCGGGACTCGCGTGACCGAGATGCGAGGCGACGATCTTCACCCCCTCTTCGTTGTGCTGTCCCTCGACGTACGCACTGACCGCCCAGGGGTAGAGGAACAGCAACTCGACATCGAAGACGAGAAACAGAATTGCGACCAAGTAAAACTTCACATCAAACGGTTGCCGAGCATCCCCAATCGGGTCCATGCCGGACTCATATGGCATCTGTTTGACGGCAGTCTTGTTCTTCGGCCCAATCGTATGGGCGAGCACGAGGTTCGTGATCACGAACCCAACCAAGATGGCGATGAAGACAAAGATCGGCACAAAAGTCACAAGTTGGCCGGACAAAACAGATTCCTTTCGACTTCACAATCCTCAATTCGCCTGACGCACGACGGCGGAAACAAGTTTTGAGGGACAGCCGGAAAGAAGTCAAGGAGGCTCTTCCGAGCGAGAAGACGAGCATTGATTCCGGCCGATCACCGTGAGGCATTCGGCGGACGGCCGCGTCATTTCTTTTTGCCGGGCAGCAACCGGTTCAGTCTCTTCTGGAGTTCATTCTCCAGCAGGTTCTCGACCGGGGCGGTGATCGCTTCGCGCGCGAGTCCCTCGAAGACCCGCAGGTCGCCACAACCGCGAAATCCGTTGTGACCGCGCTGAGGCTCACGGAGTCGCCTCGACCGTGAGTGTTCTGGCGATCCAGCAACGACGCGAAGTTCTGACGAGTGCGACGGTCGCTCGGCGCGACTGGTGCCGGCGAGACGCGCGCACCACAATGCGAGACGGAGAAATTCTCATGCCGCTGCGCATCGCGACATTTAACGCCAATAACCTGTTTCGACGGCCGAAGGTGTTTCAGTTGGAAGGGCTGTCGGCTCAAGCGGCCACGGTGCTGGGCGACTTGCAGACGCTCGAACAACTGCTGGCCAAAGCGAGTTACTCCGGCGAAACCGGCTCGGCAATCGTCGCGCTGCTCAAGAAGTACGACTTCGACAACACACGCATTTTCCCGAAGGATCGCTGGTTTCAAATCAACGAAGTGCGTGGCAAGTTGTTTCGCGTGAAGAAGGCGCGTGCCGGGACGACGTCGAAGGCCGGCCTCGAATTGGTCGCGACAGGCAATTCCAGTTGGATGGGCTGGATTGAACTGATTCGCGAAAACGTCAACGCCGTCAGCACGGACAACACCGCGCGAGTCATTCAGGCGATCAAAGCCGACATCCTCTGCTTGGTCGAAGTCGAAGATCGGCACACGCTCGAACGGTTCGATCGACTGACGCTCGGCAAGTTCAAAGCGTCGCTCGGGCACAACCTGCTGATTGACGGCAATGATTCGCGTGGCATCGACATCGGACTGCTCAGCCGGTATCCGATCCGTTCCGTCCGCAGCCACATCGACGACCGGACGGCCACCAAAAAAGCCGCGATCTTCAGTCGCGACTGCCCGGAATTTGAAATCGAACTCCCAGACGGACGCACGCTGTGGGTGCTGGGCAATCACTTCAAAAGCCAAGGTTATGGAGCACCAGCGGCGAATGATGCAAAGCGGCTGGCACAGGCCAAACGAGTCCGCGAATTGCTCAGCCGATTCGACCTGACTCGCGATTTGGTCGTCGTGGCCGGCGACCTCAACGGTTCGCCGACCAGCGCCCCGTTGAAACCGCTGCTGACCACCCCCGGCTTGTTCGACGTGCTCAAATCCCCGTTGCACAACGGGCCGAGTTGGACGTATCACGACGGCCGGCAACAGATCGACTACCTGCTGGTTTCACAGCCGTTGTTGGATCGAATCCGCACGGTCGGCATCGAGCGTCGCGGTCTGTTCCACAAAACGAGTTTCAAAGGCAAGTTTCCACACTTCCCGGAAGTCGCGGACGAGGTCACTCAGGCATCCGATCACGCGGCGGTGTGGGCAGAGTTCGACGTGTGAGCGGCTAGGGATTAGGGATTATTCATGACGAAGAAGTTTTCTCGGGCAATGTTGACGTGGGTGCTGATCTTCGCCGTCTGTCCGCTCGGCGCGGAGCAATCGAAGAGTCAGAAGTCAAAGACCGCGAAGTCAGCAGCGACGAACGACTCACCGGTGATCGCTCGCGTCAACGGGCAGCCGATCACGGAAGCGGACCTCGACTTCTTCGCGCGGACATTGAAGATCACGAGCGACGAACTGCCGCAGCGTCGCGAGCAGATGATCGAACGGCTAATTGATCGGCAGTTGCTTCGCGCGTTTCTGGCTCAGAAGAAAGTCGCGTCTGATCCACAACGGCTAGACGCTCATCTGACGCAGCTCAAGACTCGGCTGAAGGCTCGCGGCGAGGACTTCGACAAGCTGCTCGCCAAGTCGGGGTTCACTGAGGAAACGCTGCGTCGCGAACTAACCTTGCCACTCGATTGGGATGAGTACGTTCGCCGCGAGACGACCGATGAGAAGCTGCGCGACATCTGGAAAAAGCGCAAGCACGAGTTCGACGGCAGTGAAGTTCGAGCCGCGCAGATCGTGTTGAAAAGCGATGATCCTGCGGTGGACGAAAAAAAACTGGCCGACGTGCGCCAGCAGATCGTTTCGGTCAAACTCTCGTTCGCCGAGGCCGCCAAGAAGCATTCGCAAGCACCGAACGCCGCGAAAGGAGGCGATCTCGGCCGCTTCGGATTTCGGGGCAAGCAGCCGCCGCCGTATCCTCAAATTGCGTTCGAGCTCAAGGTTGGCGAGGTCAGCGAACCAATTCGTTCGCCGTTCGGCGTGTTGCTACTAACCGTCACCGAGCGGAGCGAAGGCCAGCTCAGCCTGGAGGACGCTCGCCTGGAGATTCTGCAAATCCTCTCCGCCGAGATGCAGCACGACGTGCTCACCCGAGAGCGTGCCCAGGCGAAAATCGACCGGCCGTAACCATTCGTTGACATTCGCGAGCATCGCGGAGAATTACAGGTTCGGCGATTGCAGAAGACATGACTTCGCGATCCCGACAAACGCGCTTTGGCGTTCGAATTAATGCTTCGCACACAGCTTGAAGCAAGCGGTGCCACCCGCGTCGATCAGGTTCAGCAGGCAGCTTTCGGTGAGATCGAGAGAATGGCTTCTCCGCTTCTCGTCCATTCGATTTCATTCCGGTAATTGCTCAGTCGGAGAGTGCTCAATGGCAATTGCTGGTGGGTTGTCCCTTTGCGCGGTCTGGGCATTGGATTCCGCAGACGGGGCATGAGCAATCCACTGCCTCCAGATGTTGCGTAGAATGGACGTCAGGTTCGCGGCAAAGCGTTTCCCATCGCACAGCGGCGAGGCGGCCATCCGCTCGCGCAAGCCAGCTCGCAGGGTGGCCAGGCGTGGCAAGTCACTGGCCAAGGCCACGGCCAATTCGACGTACTCGTCCAAATCCCGCGCGATGGTTTCCGTCAATCCGACGTTGCTGAGATGGCTCAGCGAATGCCGGCTGGCGAACGTCTCGCCGGGAGTGGTGATCACGGGAACTCCCATCCACAACGCTTCGCACGTCGTCAGGCCACCGTTGTAGGGGAATGGATCGAGTGCCAAATCAATGCGGTGATACTCCGCCAGCAATGCTGCGTGAGGCGACTTCCCCTGGAACTCGACTCGCGTCGGATCGACACCGCGAGTGGCAAATTCCTCCGCCAACCATGCGGTCAAGGAAGCGTCATTCATCCCCCGATATTTCAGCACCAGCCGGGATTGTGGTAATCGTCGGAGAATTTTGGCCCAGACGTCGATCACTTGGCGGTTGATCTTCGCCGGATTGTTGAAGCATCCGAACGTCACCAAACCCTGATCCAACGCTGGCAACACTGACACGGGAGGTGCGTAGCTGGGTGGGGCATAACAGACATAGCCGTCTGGCATCCTCAACACCCGTTCGCAGTAGTCAGGCTCGGCACCCGGCGGAATCTCAAACTGATCGGCCAGGATGTAGTCCATGGCCTGGAGACCGGTGGTGCCGACGTACCCGGCCCACGTCACTTGAATCGGTGCCGGTTTGCGAGCAAAGACCAAGAGCCGGTTGTGGGCCGTGTGCCCTGCCAAGTCAAAGAGAATGTCGATCCGGTCCTCACGGATCAGGTCTGTCAATTGCTCGTCATTCCGTCCCTGCACATCTCGCCAAAGCACCGCCGCACTTTGGAAGCGTGCCGTCAGGTCGTCTTTGACGATCCGATCCGAGTAGCAAACGGTTTCCAACGGATCGCGGTCAAGGTTTTCC
>CAMAWN010000309.1 GCA_945861865.1 Candidatus Kuenenia stuttgartensis
ATCAACGGTTTACGGAGAAACGCGGTCGCTCTTGCAAACGAGGCTACGACCGAAGTCCGCTCGCCCGTTCTGGCCAAACGCTGTGTCTTCATTTTTTTGTTCGGTGGTCCTAGTCATATCGACCTCTGGGACATGAAAACGCACGCACCGGAAAACGTGCGCGGCATCTTCCAACCGATCGCCACCTCGGCACCGGGTATCCAACTTTCTGAGCTGCTGCCGAATCTCGCGAAGCACGCGGACAAGCTTTGCCTGTTGCGTTCAATGACTCACGGCGACCCGGTCCACGGCACCGCATGCAGCCAAGTCATCACGGGGCGTCCTCATCGGCGACCGGGCACGACTGACACACTCGCTCCTGACGATTGGCCGTCACTTTCGGCGATGGTGATGCGCTACGGCCGAGCCTCCGGTGGCATGCCATCGTCGGTCGTGTTGCCGTGGTATCTGATGTTTCCCAGCCAGGGAGCTCGGATCGCCGGCCAATCGAGCGGCCTGATGGGCGAGATGCACAACGCCTTCCTCATCGACGGCGATCCCAGCCGCGACGATTTCTCCGTGCCCGGCATTCGGCTGCCAACGGATGTCCCCGCCGCACGACTGCTGAGTCGCGAGTGTTTGCTGCGCGAAGTGGACTCCGTGCGCAGAGTGCTGGGAGACGGGCCGCGCAGCCAACTGGTCAACGATCAATACCGGCAAGCGTTCTCGTTGATCACCGGCGAGCAAACCGCCGCCGCATTCGATCTCGACCGCGAAGCGCCGACGACACGCGAGCGATACGGCTCGCACAAATTTGGACAGAGCCTGTTGCTCGCGCGGCGACTGGTCGAGCGCGGCGTGTCGCTCGTCTCCGTCAATTGGGACGATGAGACACGAGACGAAAAGCAATCGCCGTTCTGGGACACGCATCACGACAACTTCAACCGACTTAAGAAACTCGCTCCGGTGTTTGATCGCGCGTTCGCCGCATTCCTCGCTGATCTGCACGAGCGCGGATTGCTCGACAGCACGATGGTCGTGGCGATCGGTGAGTTCGGCCGCACACCCAAGATCGGCCAGTTCACTCAGAACAACGCCACCGAGAAAACCGGTCGCGATCACTGGCCCCATGCCTTTACCGCGTTGGTCGCCGGCGGCGGAGTTCCCGCCGGTCACGTCTTTGGCGCGACAGATCGCCTGGGCGGCCACGTCAGCGACAAGCCGGTCACGCCTCCCGATCTTGCCGCCACCATCCTCACGCACCTCGGCGTCGATCCCAGCCAGCGCTATCACGCCCCGCTGCTTGGTGAATCGTTCCCGCTCTGCACCGGCCACCCCATTCGCGATTGGAGCTGACTGTGATTCAACTACGCGAGATCACCAACTTTCTGCGTGAATACGCACCGCCGGCACTCGCCGAAGAGTGGGACAACGTTGGACTGCTGCTCGGTGATCCGGCCGACGAAATCCAATCGGTGCTGACCTGCTTGACGCTCTCCCCGAACGTCGCCGAAGAAGCGATCGCGGCGAAGTGCCAGTTGGTCGTCAGTCATCATCCGATCTTGTTCCGCCCAGTGCAGCGATTGACTGCCGAAACCTCTGAGGGGCGGATGCTCTTGTCGCTGATCCGCGCAGGGATCTCGGTTTACAGCCCGCACACCAGCTACGACAGCGCGGTCAACGGCATTAACTCACAGCTTGCGAGGTTGTTTGATCTGTATGACGTGCTGCCGCTGCGTTTGCTCTCGACGTCAATACTTGGCGCTGGCCGCTTAGGATATTTGCCGACCGCAATGACACTGGGCGAACTCATCGGACTGACGAAACCGGCGCTGCGTGTCTCGACGTTGCAGTACGTCGGCAACTTGGATCGGCGAATCACCAAACTCGGCATCGCCTGCGGTGCGGCCGCCGACTTCCTGCGCGACGCCGCTCATCATGGCTGCGAGGCACTGCTGACCGGCGAAGCTCGTTTCCACTCGTGCCTCGAAGCGGAAGCGAGCAACATCGCGCTGATCCTGCCCGGCCACTACGCCACCGAACGCCCCGCAATGGAACATCTCGCCGAGGTATTGCGGGCACAATTCTCCGGCCTCAACGTGCGGCCCAGCGATTCAGAGTACGATCCGGTCAAGTTCGCCTGACCTCAAACAACAATCTTCAATCGCGATGCCCGAACGCTCCGTCTCCACGCTTCTCTCCCGAGCCTTGCATCTCCGCTGCCCGCGCTGCGGCGAAAGCCCGCTCTTCATCGGCTGGTTCCGCATGCACGAGCGTTGCTCGGCGTGCCAACTGAAGTACGAACGCTCGCCCGGCTACTTTCTCGGTTCGACGTACATCAACTACGGCCAAACCTCGCTGACGATGAGCGCCGCTTATCTGATCCTGCACTTCGGCTACGACGTACAGAAGGAATGGCTTGCTCCGCCGCTGGCCGTCTACTGCGTGCTCTGGCCGCTGTTCTGGTTCCGCTATGCCCGCTCGCTGTTCCTGGCGTTCGACTGCTACTTCGACGCTTCCGATTTCGAATCTGAAGATGGTGGGGGTGACGAATCTGAAATCTGAAGTTTCAAGAAAAGAGCCCGACGAATGAAAGGAGACGACGAATGATTGATCACATTCGTCGTCTCCTTAAATTCGTCGGGCTCTTTTCCTTCTCATCAATTACGTCGTCGCCGGTTGCAAACCGCCTGGCAGCAATCCGTCAGCATTCGGCTCGGCGTCCGCCGCACCTTGCTCCCAGCCCTCGATCGCCGCGTTCTCTTTGCGGCCCAGCAGGTACATCCCGAATCCGATGCCGCCGCCGATCGTGAACATCATCCCCATCATGAAAAGGATCGAGTACATGTAAGCCGTCGGCAGCATTGAGTCCTGCTCTGTGGCGATCTTGCACATCGGACACGCCTGAGCCGACTGAGCCATCGGACCAACCACGCCCAACAACAGCGCGGCGGCCAAAACGATTCGTCGCAACATCATCTAGCACTCCTCAGCAAACACAGAGACGCTGACAGCGGCGGGAGTCTAAGAACTCGGCCAGTGATATGCCAAGAAATAGATCACCACGCCCGTGACTGACACATACAACCAAACGGGAAACGTCACCTTGGCGACCTTGCGATGACGACTCCAATCCGCCGTTTCGCCGAGCTTTTCGGCCTTGTCCGCCTTCAGTCCCAACCAGATCGCCGCTCCCGCCAGAAACGGTACGAAGCCAGCCAGGACAATGTGGCTAATCAGAATCGTGAAATAGATTGGCCGGATCAAACCGACCCCCTCAAACTTTTTGGACCCGCTACCGGTGAAGTGCTGCAACGCAAAGTGATACGTCAGATAGCAAGCGAGGAACGCCACGGACACACCAAACGCCGCCAGCATCGTCCGCTTGTGAGCGACCCTTTGTCGGCGATGAATCAACTGCCAACCGCGCACTAGCAAGACCGTCGCCAGACCGTTCAAGGACGCATTCACCGCCGGCAGCCACATCACCCAATCTGGAATCATGTCGTCTTTCATCATTCGGTTTTCGTGCTGCCTTCGTCCTGAGAACTTTCATCTTGCGTCTTCTTCAACCGCTTTCGCAGTTCGCGTCGCAATTGGTCAAAGCTCGCATCGTCGATCGAGTTCCATTTGCCTTGCACAACGCCCTGCTCATCGACCAGCAGGATGTTGTTCGTGTGGATGAACTCGTGCCCTTCAACCCGCATCTTGCCGGTCGCCTCTTGGACTGGCATGAGGAAGCTGCCGTTGATCAATGGATAAATCTTGTCCTTCAACCCGTTGGGATCGGTCAGAAACAGCCAACGCTCCGGAGAAGCCTGAAAATCATTCGCATACTTGGCGAGCTGCGCCGGGCTGTCCCGTTCCGGATCGACAGTGATCGTCACCAGCCGCAAGTCGGTGTCCTGGAAGAACTCGTCCTGCAACCGCCGCATCGCCGACGTCACCCGGAAGCACGGCCCCGCGCAATGCGTGAAGATGAAGCTCACGACCCACGGATGCCCGACGAGATCTTCTTTGTGAATGATCTTGCCGCTGCGTTCCGTGAACTCGAAGTCGGCGACGCCCGACTCCGGCCATTTCAGCTCGATCTTGATGACCTTCGGACGACCGTTGTCGTCGTCTTCCTCATCTGTCGTGTCCGTCGCGCTCGCGAAGGGCTTCGAGTCTTCGGAGTGATTCCGGCCTCGCGAGCCAAACGCCAACCACGCCGCGACCAGCACGAAACAGAAGATGCCGTTCACCACAAACATCGTCTTCCCAATGGCCGACCCAAACGGCTTGGCGACAACGCCAGGTGCATCGGCAACACGGTCGTTCGTTGACGAAGAACTATCGGACATTGATCACACTCCTGCGGTGAGTCAGCCAGCAGGCCAACGCCACCGTCACCAAACAAAATCCGCACGTCACCGCGAGGCAGGTTGTCAGGCTCGGCAGTGCAGCACTCACCGAAGCTTCTGCCAACAACGGCGACATCAGCCGGCGCAGGCCAGCAACCCCGTAAGTCAGCGGATTCAACCGCATCACCCACGACAGCCAGCCCGACTCCGGTACCGGAAAAAACGAACCAGACA
>CAMAWN010000310.1 GCA_945861865.1 Candidatus Kuenenia stuttgartensis
GCCGATCCGAGCCAAGCTCATCATCCAACTGTTCGAGAAAGCATTCCGCGAAGCCCCCGACTTTCGTCCGATGCTGGCCGCTCAATTGCTGGTCGTGAGCGAGTCGGTCTGGCAACAGGAAGAGATGTGGCCAATCGCACGCGATTTGGTCGTGCCGAACGAGACCCGCAAATCACCGGGACCGTGGTACGGCATCGATGTGTCTCGGCGGCACAGCGGCAAACAGATTGATTCGATGACTCGGCGAACGGTTGAACTCGCGGCGCAGTTGAAGCGACTCGATGAACTCGCCGTGATCGTCGAAGCGGCGAGACAGACGCATCTCGATTGGACGCTCGGAGGGAACGTCACGCTCGGAATGATTCGGCTCAAACAAGGAAAGCTCGACGAGGCCAAGAAGTTGTTCGCCATCGTCATCCCCAAATCCGATGACTTCCCGATCCAGTTCGGACCAAAGTTATCGGACTATCAAAGCTTCGACCTGCTGACCTGCGGCATCGGCGCCGAACTCGCGCATGCACAGGACTTCGATGCGGCCGCGTCGTTCTACGAACTTTCATCCGACACAGAGACGGTTCTCGAACACTGCCGCTGGTTCGGCAAAGAGCCGGCGATGCAACAACTGGCGGTGCGGATCGTGAACCGGATGCTGGCGGGACTGGATGATCCGGCCGAGTTGACTCGGCAAGCCGGCAGCCCGCTGTTCGTCGAGGCGGCGAAGATCACGGCCGAGATCAATCAACCCTACGTCGCCGCGCGGCTCGCCCAAGCGATGATCACTCGCTGGCAACTGCCGAGCGCGAACAACAGCGACGGCGGGACGTGGCTCGAACAGCTCGAACACCGCTTCGCCAACACGCGAGCGGCGATCAAGCCGGAGATGTTGCCGGAGATCCTTAACCAATCGACCCGGCTAACACTCCCCGTTCGCCTGGACATGCTCTCGCACGTCACCGGTGATTCGCTGACGAACTTACGGCTCGACAGTCCGTTCGTGTTGCTGCTGAATGAGGCGGCGAAGGACAAAGACTTGTGGGCTAAGTGGACCGCTGAACTCGGGCGTGCTGAGGGGTTGACGCCTGCCGGCTCGCCGCAAAATGAGTTGTCGCTCGCCATCCTCGCATGGCTGACTGAGCTGTTCGCTCCGGAATCAAACGCGAAACGAACCGCATTGCCGCTTCTGGTCAATGTCGCGAACTCACATCTGAAAACTGAACGACCGCGCACTGCACCGGCGAGCTTTCATCCACAACTCGGCCTGTGGCTCGTCGCGCGCGAATGCCTCGCACGCGAGGACTATCAAAAGCTCGGCCACGAACTCGCGGACATCGCGACCGAGTCGGCCTCGCTGCACTTCGACCCGCGATTCCAATGGGCGATCCTCCGCGAACGCGGCGAGTTGGCGCTCAAGGCCGGCGACAAGGAACTCGCCAGCAAGCTGTGGACACGATTGGCGACGGACGTTCTTCGACCGCGCACGGCCGAGGAAACCGTGCCGATGTTGCTGGGTCAGCAATTCGTCTGGTCCGCCAACTGGCCGAGCACTCGGTTGCAGCGCGCTCGCGACCTCTGCCGGCTGACGCTGGATGCCGAATTGCCCGACCTCTCATTGGCGATCTTTCGCGAGGCGGTGACCCTGCCCCGGCCACCGAAACCACTGGTGAAATTCGAGAACAAAAAAGGACTCTCGCTCGAAGTGGCGATGATTGAAGCCATCACGGAGTTTGAATCCAAACATCCAGAACATGCCGAATTCCGATCCATGCAGTGGCCCGGAGTCGCCGAAGACATCCTCGCGACGTGGGACATACTGGAACCGGAATGGCGTGCGAAGGGAGTCGCCGCCGAGGCGATCTTCGCGACACTGCTCGAATGCGTGCTGCCGACAAGCCGGCCGGAGGACGTGTTTGTGTTCGCTGTGTCGCCACATACAGCGCTCGGCGCGGGTCTTCTGACCCCGCCGAAACGCCCGACCGCAGGTCTCACTGAGCGTGATGCGCAGAGCCTCGCTCTCCGCCTCGTTGAACTCGCCGTCACGGAGAAACGAATCGACGCACTCACGCAACGACTGACCGAGCGTGAGAAGACGACCACGAACCGGCTCACGCTGCGGCTGATTCATTTGTTGCTGGCGTGGCAGACGAATGACGAGCAACGTCTGGATGCGGAACTGACGAAGCTGGCACAGCACGATTGGTCGACGCCGGCGTTTCAAAACAGTCGTATCGCCGCGCAGATTGTGTTTCTGCTCGCGCCAGTGGCTGAGCGGCGTGAGCAAGTTGCGAAGTTGTTCGAGCAATGGATCGTACCAATCAGCAAGGCGTCTCCTCGCGACGAGCATCCATTAGCTGATCTGCGCCGGTGGCTGACGAAGGAGCAGCTTGATCGGCAGCAATTCGACAAAGCCAAAGAGACGGTTGCCTCACATCTGCGGCACATGGACCAAATCTGGTCGGCGACCGGAGCGATGGACGGACAACATTTGCGGCGGTTGGAACTGCTCGCGATTGCGACCGATTACGCCTCGGCTGGGCTGACTCAGGAGGCGATCGCTCTGCTGGCTCAAGTGGCCGATGCACGCTGGCCGGATCGGTATGCCGATGAGAACCCTGGCCCGGTCTTGGCGATTCTGGAGACGAAACTGAAGTCACGGCCGGCTCAAGAACGCTACGAACTGTGGCGAGCTTGGTCGCTGCCGAACGATGGCGTGAAGTCGATGCGGATGCTGACGGGGGCCGCGCTGAGCTCAAATCTCAAGCCTCAAATCTCAAATTTGAAATCGACGGCGTACTTGCTGGTCGATGCAGCTCGCGAGGCGGATCGTTTGGCGGAACTCGACGCGTTTGTCGAAGAGCAAATGAAGCAGCGGCCCAGTGACCGAATTCATGTTCTGCTGGCGCTGATCCACTTCGCGAACAAAGCTCCGGCCGTTGCCGAGACGTTGGTGCGGCAGCAGATCACGCTGTGGGAATCGCAAGCCGGCAAGAACAACTCGGCGACTCGCACTCGCGTCTGGGATGACTGGTTGTTGTCCGAAGGATGTTCACGTCACGAATCACTGCGCGAGTTGGTGGAACAACTCACGAAGCGAGCGGAGGTGGGTGCGCGAGAACTGAAAGACGACGTCCTGCTCAACCTGATGCGGAAGTAGTCCTGGAGGGCCGCATCGAGCCGCAGCGTTCCAAGGTTACGGGACCGAGTTAGTCTTCTCGACCGTCGGGAAATTCTCTGGAATCGGCAAAGTCACTTGGCCGGTGGCGGACCATTCGCTGCCGCGAGCGACGACGGATTGAAAGCCGACGCACTTCATCGAGTACGTCTCGTGGCCCATGACGGTCGTGAAAACTCGGCCTTTGCCGTAGGGGATCCACCAGATCATCGGTTCGTGTGCGCCGGTGCCACCTTTCGCGGAATCAGAAAAAGCGGTCGCGATCAGGTGCATGTCAGCGGCAGGGCCGCGCTGTCCGTGATACAGCTCGTCTTTGGCGTGTAGCCATTCGGCGGGCATTCCTTTGACGACGGGGTGCGCGGTGTCACGCAGGCGGATCGTAAATTCGTGCTGCGGCCCGTGGCCGGCACCAGGGCCTTGGCCTTTGGGAGTCCGAACAACTTCGCCGGCGTCATTGGTGGTGATGCGGTCGCCGAAGCCCGCTCCGCGCCAGCCAAGGCCGATCATCTTGTTGAAGTCCGACCATTGCTCGAAGGCGTTGTTTGCCGCGTGGACAATGACGAGTCCGCCTCCCGAACCGACGAACTTTTCGAGACCACGCTGTACCGGCTCCGGCCAGAGTTCGCCGTTGTAGTTGCTGAGTACAACTTGGAAGTCGGCGAACTTCGGGCGGAAATCGTTCCACGCCTCGGCCGGCGATTTGTTCGGCGGAGTCGTCGCGACGGAGACCTCGAAGCGTCCGCAGCGGCTCAAGAATTCCTGAAGGATCGGGGTGGTCGCCTTCCAATTGTGATTGTTCTGACCGTCCACGATCAGCAGTTTCAGTTTCTCGGCGGCCTGAGAATTTGCGGAAAACAGACTGAAGGCCAACGTGGCGGCAATCGTAAGCAGACGCTTCATGGCGAATCCTTTGAGACAGGAGAGTGAAAACTTGAGACGAAATCCTGTCCGCTGCGTAGAATCGCTCGGTCGCGGGCGGGGATCGAAGAGCTTAAGCGGCATCTGGGATGCCGGCAAATCAGAAACCCCCGGCATAGACGGAACAGTCCCACGGCCGTTTGGAAGTGCTTGCCGTTTTTGGGAATCAGGGCTTCGGCGTTTGAGTTCGGGTGACGATTACCCTTGCACGACACTCACAACGATTGCGCCGACAGGACCGATTCGCACTGGCGAACGGAATGAGACCAACCTGCCGAGCGAGCCAGTCAGAAGCGACTTCGACCACTCGATTCGCTTTTGTGTTTGATCGAGGCAAACCACACGAGCGGATTGTGGCCGGCGGAAAGCCACCGGCGAACTGAGAAGGAGTTCTGTGATGCTTGTCCTGTCGAGACAACGCGACGAGAGCATCATCATTG
>CAMAWN010000311.1 GCA_945861865.1 Candidatus Kuenenia stuttgartensis
CAACCACACGCCAACCGGCTGACGATCCACATTCTCGCGGCCGTGGCCGAAGATGAAGCCCGACGCATCAGCGAACGAACGAAAGTTGCGTTGGCCGCTGCGAAAGCTCGTGGAACGAAACTCGGCTCGGCTCGGCCGGGTCACTGGAAGGGACGCGAACATCTTCGCCAAGCGGCCATTCGGAAAGCGGTGGGAGTCGCTGCCGAAGTTCGCGTCAAAGACACCGACGACGCCTATCGCGACCTCGCTCCGCTGGTGCGAGAACTCCGCGAGGCCGGCAAGCCGCTGCAAGCCATCGCCGACGAACTCAACGCCCAAGGCTACGAAACCCGACGCGGCAAGCAGTGGGGACCGATGCAAGTCCGCCGCGTTCTGCAACGCGACCTCTAAACGAAAGCGGCTCAACATGGCCGGCACCTATCGCCCGACGATCATTCGCTACCTCAACGCCCAAGGCCGGCAAGTCCGCAAAGGGACGCCGGGGGCGAAGCGCGTTCGTGAGAAGTCGAAAACATTTTGGGGCCGCGTTCCCGATGCGAACGGAAGATCTCATGGCGTTCCGCTGTGCGATGACGCGGATGCCGCCGAGTCGATGTTGGCGGAGATGAAGCAACGAGCCAAACGCATCGCGCGAGGCGACATCGACCCGTTTGAAGTTCATCGCGAGCGACCGTTGGCCGAGCACGTTGAAGACTTCCGGGGCTTTCTGGAATCGAAAGCCAACACGGTCGAGCATGTCGCGTTGACGGTCAATCGAGTGTTGGCGGCGTTCGACGGCTGCGGATTCAAGCGGCTGGCCGACCTCAACGCGGGGAGGGTCGCCAATTGGCTGGCCGAGCAGCGAAAACCAACAACGGACATCGAACAAGACTTGCTGCCGAAGATGCGCGAACTCCGCGACGCGGGGAAGTCGCTGCAAGCGATTGCCAACACGTTCAACGCCAAAGGGCATCAGACGCGAGGCGGTGAATCGTGGACGCTGGCCGGAGTCCGCCGAGTCCTACGATCGGAGAAGGCCGACAACATCGTCGCCGGCTTGAGCATCGCGAGCAGCAATCACCATTTGGTTGCGTTGAAGTCGTTCGGGAGTTGGTTCGTGAAGGATCGACGCTCGCCGGAGAACCCGTTCGCTCATCTGTCGCGGCTCAACGCTCAAGTCGATGTTCGCCACGAACGCCGGGCACTCACTCCCGACGAACTTTCGCGGACCATCCAAGCGGCCGAGCGGAGTGACAAATCATTCCGGGGGGCGGATGGCTCAACACGGGCGATGCTGTATCGCATCGCCGCGATGACGGGATTGCGAGCCGACGAACTCGCGTCACTCGCGCCGGCATCGTTCGACCTCAAGGCCGATCCACCAACCATCACGATTGCCGCCGCCTACAGCAAACATCGTCGCGAGGATGTTCTGCCGATCCACCTGGACCTCGCGGCTCGATTGCGCCAGTGGTTCACAGAACGCGAGCGGCTTCAAGACGACCAACGAGCCATCCTGTCGTTGAATCGTGCGGCAGACGCGAAGCGAGAGCGTTTGTTTCCCGGAACGTGGCCGGGCAAAGCCGCCGAGATGTTGCGCATCGACCTGGACGCCGCCGAGATTGCCTACGAGACCGACGCCGGCTTTGCCGACTTCCATGCGCTCCGTCACACGTTCATCAGCAACCTCGTGGCTGCCGGAGTTCATCCGAAGGTGGCTCAACAACTCGCGCGGCATTCGACCATCACATTGACGATGGATCGTTACGCTCATTTGGGACTGATCGACATGACCGTCGGCCTATCGGCACTCCCGAACATTGCTCCAAACAATGCGAACGAAAGCCGAGCGACCGGGACCACGGATGATGCCACCGATTTCAGTTGCACAAAAAGTTGCACACGCCCTGCCGAAATCACCCGTTTTCAACCGAAATCATCTGTCTTGTTGACCACTCAGACGATGACGAGCCTGGAAACGAAAAAGCCTCATTTCCCTGCGGAAAATGAGGCTATTCGCGAGCCTGACACTCAGAGGCGTCGGTGGGAGTTGAACCCACGCGTGACGGATTTGCAATCCGTTGCCTTAGCCACTTGGCTACGACGCCTGAATGAGGGGCGGAATCTAGTTGTGGCTGAAAAGTGGGTCAAGGTGGCTCCGCAGACAGGGGAAACGCATTGCAAATTGCAAAATGAGAAATGCAAATTGCAAAATGACGGGCAGCGGTGGACAGTCTCCGTTCATGGAATTTGATCCCCGTTGGAAGGTTTGTTTCATGCCGCGTGATTTCAATAGCGAGAGTTTGTCGCACGATCCGATTCACGGTTACATCCCGTTCGTTTCCAAGGATGGGATTCCGGCTGGAGAAGTCTCGGAGCAAGAACTGATCGATCATCCGTGGGTACAACGGATGCGGCAGATTCATCAATTGCAGACGGCGTGGTGGGTGTTTCCGTCGGCGGAGCACATGCGGTTTCAGCACATCCTGGGAGCGATGCACCTCGCTTCGGTGTGCATCGAGCGTTGGTATGAGTCGCTGGTGGCCTCGTGCGCGAATGTGCCTTCGCGAGCTTGTGTCGAAAGTCTTGTTCGGTTGGCTGCGCTGCTGCACGATGTCGGGCATGGGCCGTTCGGACATTTCTTCGATGACCACTACCTCGGCCAGTTTGGTGTCACGCACGAGGACATCGGCTCGGCAGTGATTCAACAAGAATTGGGAGACTTGATTCGCCGAGTACGCCGGAATCCGAACGGCAAGTTGGGACCGCTGGAGGAACTTGATCCCAGCCAAGTCGCGTGGCTGATCCGTCGTCCGACGGGTAAGCCGGAACTCGAGCAGGGACATCCCGTGTGGTTGCGGCGATTGAGGTCGCTCTTCAGCGGCATCTACACCGTCGACAACATGGACTTCGTGCTCCGCGACGCCTACATGTCGGGGTACAACACGAAAGCGTTCGACCTGTCGCGGATTCTGCACTACAGCTTTTTTTCTTCCGAGGGGCTGACGATTCACGCACGCGGGCTGCCGACGCTGGTCAACTTCATTGAGACGCGGGCGAATCTGTTTCGGACGATCTATTTTCATCGGACCGTGCGCGCGATTGATCTGGCTTTGGAAGAGATGTTCGGTCCGACGATGCTGCGGTTGTTCGGCGGCCCGGACGGGCAGCCGATGAATCCGCTGGAACATTTGGACGAATACCGACGCTTGACCGAATCGACGTTCCTGGTCGATGTGCAGCGCTGGTCGCGGAGTTCCGACCCGGAGTTGAAATCGCTCGGCGAGCAGTGGGACGCGCTGCTGACTCGGAACGTGACCTGGAAGATGGCCGTCGAACGGACCTTCAATTTTCACGCCGGTCAGGCGGAACGGACTTCGATCTTCTCCGAGCCGGACTTGGTCGAGAAACGCATTCGCGCGATCTTGCCGGCGGACTTGAGGGAAATGGAACTAAAGATCGACGTGGCTCGGCATTATCACCGACCGAGCGGCCGGCTTCCCGCGGGCGGTCAGAATTTCCTGCTCGACTCGGTCGGCGGAACGCCGCGTGAATTGCACGACGACGAGTTGTTTCAGGCGTTGCCGACCAGCTTCTCGATCTTTCGGGTTTACTCGAAGGATCATCGCCACGACGCGGCTTTGCATGCGGCCGTGAACGCGGTCTTGGGGGCGGTGGCGGACTCGAAGACGAATATGTGATTCACGTAGCCCGACTCTCCGAGTCGGGTCTCTGGCCGAAGACCTCCCGACTCGGAGAGTCGGGTTACGAAACTGCTGGCGAACTTTGCGGGCTGTGTCCGTCGTGCGGCCCAAGCATGTCGCAGCGGTCGTTGCAGTCGTGTCGGTGGATCGCGCTGGACTGGCCATCGGGGTCGTGCCAGCCGATATCCAGCGTCATGCTCGACCTGGATTTCGTAGTGTTGGATGCTCATCCCGAATGGCGGCAAGTGCTGCTGGCCTACGGCGAAGGCGTTGATGTCGCGACGACTGCCGATGCCGAGACCGCCGAATTCTTAGCTCGCGGTTTTCGGCCTCGCGTTCGAGAAGTGGATGGTGTGCCGGCCGACCAGATGGCTCGCGTGCATGGCAAGCTGATCGCTCACGGACTGCTGCAAGTGGAGATTGCCGGTCGCACGGGCGGGATGCTGTATCAATTGACGACTGCCGGTCGCCGCGCGTGTTTGCAGGTCGCCGAAGACTTCGCGGAAGAGTCGCTGGAACCCGCATTGGCCTAAACGGTTCTCCGCCAGGCGAGTCATCCGTGCCACAGAAATTAGCCGCGCGGCGCTAGCCCCGGTTACACGCAATACCGTTCGGTTAGTTGAAAGTCACAGCCTCGTGATAACTTGTGATTGGTCCATCACCAAGTATCAAGGAGGCTGTGACGATGAGAGAGCATGGAAGCTCGACGTTGTCGCCCGATGTCGGCGGGCGGATTCTGGATCGGTTGG
>CAMAWN010000312.1 GCA_945861865.1 Candidatus Kuenenia stuttgartensis
AGGCCGTTGGTCGTCAGCGCTTCGAGTTGGCCCGCTTCATAGCTGATGTGCAGACAGTTCTCGTCGGACGAGTACGGCTTCGAGACAGATGCCTTCACCGGGATGTTCTTCGCGGCGCAGTAGTCGATCATCGCCGTCCGGCCGGGGAACGCGGCTCGGTACTTTTCGATCCGCCACGGCGCGATGATCTGCACCGCCGGGTTGAGCGCCTCGGCCGCGAGCTGGAAGCGGCACTGATCGTTCCCCTTGCCGGTGGCTCCGTGAGCGAATGCCTCGGCCCCGACCTCGCGGCAGATTTTGACGCACTCCTTCGCGATCAGCGGCCGAGCGATCGAAGTTCCCAGCAAGTACCAGCCCTCGTACTTCGCCTGAAACTGCATGATCGGAAACGCGAAGTCACGGCACAGCTCTTCCTGCACATCGACGATGCGCGACGACTTCGCCCCGCAATTCTTCGCCTTCTGCATGATCGCCTCGCGATCCTCGCATGGCTGGCCGAGGTCCACGTACACCGCGTGGCAGTCGTAGCCTTGCTCTTGCAGCCAACAGAGAATCACAGACGTGTCGAGACCACCCGAATAAGCCAAAACGCACGACGGCATGAAGTCACCTTCCTGACAGAAATCTGAAGCCCGATCAACGAGACGGACGGCGATTCTGGTCAGGGCGCGTGTCGGCGGCAAGCGACGGCCGAACGCTTATTCAGGCAGAATGCGTGGCCCGTCTGACTTGTAGGCACCGTAGCCCCCTTGGTCGCGGCGGCCGTGGTGCCAGCCGAGCCAGACTCGTTTGGTGAAGAGTCGGCCGTGATAGTCCCAGCCCCAGGTGCCTTCGTGTGAGCAACGGCAGTCGCCATGAACGGGAGCACCTCCGCCGACGTAGCCGCCCCATTCATGGCAGCCATACGACGGGCGAGCCCAAGGCGACACGCACTGCGGCCAGCCCGCGCAAGCATGACGGTCATTGGACTCGCAGCTTGGGCATTGCGGATCGCTCGCGCTGAGCGGCGCGATGAACGCTGCAAAAACAGCGGTCGCGAGCAGCAGTCCAATTCGGAATCCGTTTCGGTGAGGTGTAGCCATCATGGCGTCTCCTGATTCGTTCGCCGTTGCACGGCGAGGCATGTGTTTCAAACGAGGTTGAGTATTCCGCCCGGAAGGGCGGCTCCGTGGGCTACCCAAACGGATTGCGGTTGAACTTCTGGTAGGGCAAACGTGTGTTGCGGACTCTGACTTCGTCGGCAATCACGTTCGCGTCGGGGGGCAGGAAGCCTTGTGCTCCGTAGAACGTGACGACGTCGTCTTGATCGACGCCGTCACCGCTGATCCCGAAGCCCCCGTTCAACGCGCCTGCGTTCAACGCGCCTGCGTTCGACGCGCCGACACCGGCATAGACCGGAGTGCTGCCGGGGAAGAAGACGATGCCGTTTTGATTTGCAATGTTGTTCGGATCGCGGAAGTTTCGGCCGGGATTGAAGGCATCAAAGCCGAGCACCGTCTGGAAGGCAGATGCGGCGACTGCGCCGAGCGACGGATTATTGTCGGCCGCACGCACGGCGGTCTGCGGACTTCTCGACGTGAGAAACTGTGTTTGGGTCACTGGGATCCGATCTACGCCGACCAATACCGTTTCATTGAGGATCGAGAAAGCACCGGGCCGGCTGCCATCGACCCCTTGTGGGAAGCGCGGCTCGGCCAAGAAGCGGAACGTGCGATTCGTGAACGCGGTGCCCAGCGGGACGTTGGGATCAGGGATGCCGTCGCGGTTGTCATCGACTCGGTCGACGTCTTGAAGAGTCGGGCCAGCGTAGTACACCGTGTTGCGTGCTTTGGCCACGGCCACATCGATCGAGAAGATCGTCGAGTCGTGCATGCGGTACAGACCCAAGACGTTGCCATCGGCATCCGCGACCGCCAGTACCATGATCGCGGAGGCACCGGGATTCGTGCCCACTCGATTCAGTTGCCGCTGATCATTGCCTCTTATTGTCGCGGGGTTGACCCCTGAGACTTCCAACCGAATGGCGGCTCGCACCCGACGTCCGTCGCTGGTGAGGCCCAACTGCGTTTCGGTATCGGCGGCCACAACGATGCCTTGCTGGATGATTTGCAGAACCTGAGCCCCAGTGAGTTCCGTCGTAAAGATCGTTGTCCCGATCGCATGAGACGCGGCCATCGTGCCACGTTGCGCACGGACGATGTCCAAAGTGTTTCCAGAGATATTGGTGACCGCGATGACTTCGTTCTCAATGCGAATAAAGAACGGGGCCGCTGGAAACACCGCAGCGTTCGGCACCTGGAGAGTCATCGCCCCTGCGGTCAACTCGGTGACTGCCACACTGGAGGTCACCGTCGTCAATAATGTGGAGTCATGTGGCGTGACCAAAAAGCCTTCCCCGATCTCTCTCCCGTTCACGGCGGTGAAGTTCGTCACGGTTCGGATCGTGGCTCCGATGGCATGAGCCACAGCCCCCGGCGCACGAGTAATGGCCAACGTATTCGTGACGGTATCGATGCCGGTGACCGAGATCACTTCGGTATCAATGGTGATCGAGAAGGGGAGCGTCGCCTGCGTGAACACTGAAGCGTCGGGCACTTCGAGGATTGCTGCCGAGTCACTTAAGGTGGCCGCAACACTGGAGGTGATCTTGACCGACCGGTTGGCGCCGCTGCCTGCAACGAGTTCTTTCCCCTTCGCGTGAGCCTTGATCAGACTTCCCTGCTGTGCGCGGTCGACCGTGAGCGTCGCAGTTCCATTGGGGTTATTGGCAACATTCGTGACTCTCAGGATCTCGGCGTCGATGCGAACGAAATAGCCCACTCCCGCCGGCAACACGGTCGCGTCGGTGACCATGATCGTGGTCTGACTGTTATTGACAGCGGCCGCAAGTTGGACGGTGCCCTCGATGACCGCTTTTCCCGCAGCGTGCGCTGCGCGGGTAGTACCGTTCTGACCTCGCATGACTGTCAGCGTATTTGTCATGACGTTGACGGCTGTCACCAACAGGATTTCATTGTCGATGAGAACCCGGAACGGGGTCGCAGGCAACCCACTCGCGTTGTTGACAATAAGGGTTGTGGATGTGGCCAGCCCGTTCAATCCCACGGCGAGTTTCACATCCCCCTTCGGAATCGTGTTGCCAATGGCCTCGATCGTGCGCACGCCTGAGACACCAGGAGTGGGCCCAATGATCTGGAGCGTGATCCCAACCAGGTCGATTCGTCCAAACGGAATCGGGAAGTCGCCTCCGAAGAAGCGGTCCGTCGCCAAGTTGAGTCCGCCAAACATTCCGCCGCCGATGGCAAACAGCGCCGCGTATTCGGACTCCAAGACTTTGGGAGCATTTGTCCGCGCTAATTCGGTTTGGGCGTTCGGATAGTCTTGCTCAAAAGTGGCGTCGCCAATGTGGCCTGGCCCGACTCCGTCCGGATCAGTCGTGCCGGGGAAGAACACACCGATGCCACCCACGACATCGAGCCCCACGAGCTGCTGGAAAGTGGGGCTGGCCGGGTTTTGGTCGAAGATGCGATAGAGTGGCAATCCCCCGGGTAGGGTCGCGATGCCGCGGGCTTGAGCGTTGGGGGCCAGTCCTGATGTGAAGCCATAGCTTTCCGGGGCATCGATGGTTTTTCCATCGGGCACGAATGCGGGATCGATGTTGAATCGTTGCTGGAGCGCGATGTCGTCGGCGGTCCCTTTAATGCTATCCAAGCCGGGATGCACGATGCTGTCGCGGTTCGTGTGTTCGATCGCGAACAAGTCCACCTGCGGCGTGTGTGGAACTCCCGGCGGGAAATGTTGCCCCACACCAATCGGTGCGACGAATCCCGGACCACGGAGCGTGGAGTCGGGATCGCTGATGCTGGGATTAGATTGCACTTCGCGTTGTGTGATCGTGGACTGGCTGATGTTGCGAACGGTGCGTGACGTCAAGGGGCCCACCGACGGAGCGAGCCCGGCTGGATCTGCTCCATCAGGAACAATTCGAGTGTCCGCAGTCCCGTTGGCAAAGAAGGCGGCTGTACGAGCTTTGGCCACTGCGCCGTCGATCGCGTAGACCAGCGTATTGATTTCCGCAGCGGTATCGATCAGGTCGTTCGCGTTGCCGCCATTGAGGGTGTCGGCATCGATCCCGTCGAGCACTCCCTGTTCCGTGCGAACTCCCAGGATGTGCCCACCGCGATCCACAACGGCGATGATGGCGTCGTTGGTGGATGTCGCCATTGAGGCGCGATCCAGCAGCTTGGTCACTTCAGCGGTCGTCAATTGCGCGACCAGCAATTCGCGCGGTTCCAATTGTTCGATTTGCTGCGTGGAACGGTGTCTGCGGCGCGGTTGGCGGCGGAAGGATGGGAAGAACATGAGCAAAACTCTCCTTGGCCCGAAGAATCCATAAATTGGCGAGGACTCGCACAAACTATTCAG
>CAMAWN010000313.1 GCA_945861865.1 Candidatus Kuenenia stuttgartensis
CGGCAGAACTCGCCGCCCGCCGCCACGTTTCCCAAAAACCGTAGCCGCGTTTCGCCAGAACGCGGGCTTCGAGAGATCGCAACACCCCGCGTTCTGGCGAAGCGCGGCTACGAAACGCCTCAGTCCAATTCCACACCACGGCTCTGACCGCCGAGCCGTTGGGAGCTCCCCCATGAAGTCCTTCGTGAAATTCCGCTCGAAACAATCCCGCCGCCGCCAAGCACGGTTGATCTCACCGTGGTGCTCCGCGCTGGAGCGGCTGGAGTCGCGAGCCTTGTTGGCAGCAACGATTGTCGCTCCCGGTGTGCAGACGACTTTGGAAGATACCGCGAAAGGCGTCAGCGGGCTGCTGTTCACGTCGTCCATTGATTCTGTCACGGTGACTCTGAGCGTAACCAACGGCACGCTCACGGTGAACGACACTGTGAGCGGCGGCGTGATCGCTGCCGAGATCACCGGCAACGGCACTTCGCTCGTCTCTATCACCGCGAACGTCGTCACCGTGAATACGACGCTGGCAAATGCAACCGGACTCACGTACCTGCCGAGGTTTGATTTCAATGGCAGCGACACCTTGGCGATCATCATCAACAATCTCACCGACATCAAAAACGCCACCGCCGCGCTGACGATAACTCCCGTGGCTGACATCGTGGCTGATTCACTGACTACGAACGAAGACACGGCAGTCACAGCAAATGTCATCACGGGCACAAATGGTGCTAGTATCGATACCTTTGAAGGCATGGCGGTGCTCACCAGCGTCACACAAGGTGCGAATGGGGCGGTCACGTTTACTTCTGGCGGAAACGTGACGTACACACCCAAACCAAACTTCATTGGGTCGGACAATTTCACATACACGGTAACTTCTGGTGGCGTTACCGAGACCGCGACAGTCAGTGTCACTGTCACGAATGTGGATAATGACGCGCCGGCAATCGCAGCGCCAGCAGTTCTTACAACGACTGAAGACTCTGCGAAAGTTATCAGTGGGCTGTCGTTCGCCGACCCAGACTCTGGATCGAGCAACGTGACAGTCACGCTGAGCGTGGGCCGGGGCAAACTCACGTTGCCTGGAAATATCGCAAATGGATTGCTGTCGTCACAAATCATCGGAAACGGCACCTTGATGGTAACAATCAGCGCGCCGCTGGCGGCTTTGAATACGACTTTGGCCAATACCTCTGGGCTGACCTACACGCCCGACCTAAACATCAACGGCGGTGACACGCTGACGATAAGCATCAACGACAACGGCAATACGGGAACCGGCGGCAACAAATCCGCGAGCGCGAGCGTTGCAATCACAGTAACTGCGATCAACGACGCACCGAGCATCTCGCTTAACTTGGCGGCGGCGGAATTGACGGTCGCCGAGGATGCAGGCTTGACGACGACGGCGGCCGCATTCGTAACGGTGACGAGCTTTGGTGACGCCAATGAGTCCACGCAAATCATCACTGAGTACACGGTCACTCAAGTTTCGCCGACGGGCAGTTTGACGTTTTTGACTGCTCCCAGCATCGACCCCGTGACACGAAAGCTGACATATAAAGCCGCAGCGAGTTCCAGCGGCACAGCCACATTCAGCGTGACTGCCACCGACAACGGCGGCACAGCGAACAGCGGTAGCGATACCAGTGACGCGGAGACGTTCGTCATCACGGTCACGGCGGTGAACGACGCTCCAACAATTTCCGCTCCGGCCGCACAGACGGCGTCGGAAGACATTCCCTTGGTCATCAGCGGTCTGTCGTTCGCTGACGTGGATGCCGGATCGGGCAACGTAACCGTAGTTTTAGTAGTTCTTGAAGGTAGGCTGACGCTCAGTGAGAACGTCACGAACGGGTTGAATTCGGCGCAAATCACGGCGAACGGATCAGCGTCGGTCACGATCATGGCTCCACTGGCAGCGATCAATGCGACGCTGCTCAATGCGTCCGGCCTGACCTACAAGCCAGCCTTGAACTACAACGGCTCCGACGGGCTGGGCATATCAATCAACGACAACGGCAACACGGGAAGTGGCGTAGCAATGTTAGCCGGCGCGGGCGTCTCCATCGCGGTTACGGCCGTCAACGATGCGCCGAGTTTCATGTTGGCCGGTAATCCGCTCTCAGTCAGCGAGGACTCACCAGGACTTCAGGTGGTCGCCGGCTTTGCGTCTGGCATTAGCGTCGGACCGACGGTCGACGAAACTTCCAGCCAAACAATTTCTAATTTCACCGTGACGGCAGGCCCTACAACCGGTGGTCTGACTTTCTTGACTGCACCGAGCATTGACCCGAACACAGGCACGCTGATCTATCAAGCTGCGGCCAATGCGAATGGAACCGCGACGTTCACAGTCACGCTGACAGATAGCGGAAGCAACACTTCTCCGAACGTCAACACGAGTGCCTCCAAGTCGTTCGTCATCACGGTCACGGCGGTGAATGATGCTCCGACGATTGCAACTCCAGCCACGCAGACAACTCCGCAAGGAACCGCGAAGTTCATTACAGGACTGTCGTTCGCGGACGTGGATGCCGGGACGAGCAATGTGACGGTGACGCTCAGCGCGCCCGGTGGCAAACTGACGGTGCTTGGAAATGTCACGAGCGGAGTGACGACCAGCCAAGTTTTCCAAACAACCGTCGGCGGCATCCAAACCACGACGATCACGGCTCCGTTGGCCGCCATCAATGCGACGTTGGCCAATGCGGCGGGCCTGACCTACACGCCGAACGCCCTCTTCTTTGGTAACGATTCGCTGTCGATCACGATCAACGATCTTGGCAATACGGGTGGGGCCGCTGTCCTACCGTTACCGACGGCCTCCGTGGCAATCTTCGTCACGCCGTCTGGCGGTTATGCGATCATTACGGCGGAGACGAAGAACGTCACTTACACCGCCCCTGGTAGCGCTAAACTGCGAGCGACCGTCGTCAACGGAGTGCTGATCGTGTCCGTCAATGGCATCGGTTATCCCTTCTACCAACAGACGGACAAGATCGAGACGCTCACCTTCACCGGCGGTTCACGGAACGACGAGGTCAACCTCACGGGGCTGTCCCCTGTTCTTTACTCGAAGCTGACGAAAGTCGTGATCAAAGGGGGCGCGGGAAATGACTCGCTCATCGGAAGCGACATTGTTCTGACCATTCCAGTCACTCAGACGATCAACGGCGATGCCGGCAACGATACGCTGTCCGGTGGAGTCGGTGACGACAGCCTCAATGGCGGTGCAGGCACCGACTTGCTGATCCAGTCGGGGGACTTGAATCTCACGCTGACGAACACCTCACTGACGGGTGAATTGGGGACGGATCGGTTGACCGGTGTGGAAAACGCCTCGCTGACTGGCGGAGCCGGCGGCAACATGTTCGATGCCAGTGCCTTCACGCTGGGCAGCGTCACGCTGATCGGCGGCGACGGGCAAGATCAGCTTCTCGGTGGCAGCAAGAACGATGCGATCTCCGGTCAAGACGGCGACGATGTGCTCGTGGGCGGCGCGGGGAACGACACCATCAGCGGTGGCGAAGGGGATGACATGCTGCGAGGCGGCACCGGGAATGATTTGCTGATCGGCGGCTTTGGTATCGACATGATCAACGGCGACGACGGAAACGACACAGCGCTCGGTGGTCAGGGTGGCTCGGCTCGAAACGGCAACAGCGCGAGAGACGATGACGGTCCTGGCATGGTCGATATGGTCGTTGCAGAGCACATCAACGAAGCGTTCAAGAAGCTGTTCGCGTTCGAGTAATTCGCGCGAGAAACTTTCCGCTCGACGAACTTCCTCCGGTTGTGGCACAATCGACTCGTGAACTGTTCCATCGAAGGATGAGTTTGAGAACGACGAGGCTCGAGATGCGGAAGACTCCCACGAAATCCAAGAAGTCCGGCAAGAAAACCAGCCCGCCTGCTCGACTGAATCGCTCGCAGGCATGGGAGCAATTGGAGCGGCTTTGGGAAACGACGACTGTCGCGGTTCGGGGGGATCGCTTAAGCCGATCACAACTCAATGAACGCCGTTGATACCAACATCCTGCTGTATTCACTGGATGCTTCGGAACCCGCCAAGCGTGTGATCGCTCAAGACCTGCTGCGCGAATTGCGGACCTCTTCTCAGCGCACAATCCTGCCGTGGCAGGTGCTGTGTGAAGCCACCGCGCAGCTCCGGTTTTGGACGACCAAGCGGAAGATCTCCAAAGAGACAGCGACAAATTACATCCAGACCTTTCGCAGCATCTTCCCCATCCGGACACCCCGTGCGGTCGTGTTTGACTATGCCTTGGAACTCTTCGAGCAGTTCAGCTTGTCGCATTGGGACAGTCTGTTGCTCGCGGCTTGTTCCGACG
>CAMAWN010000314.1 GCA_945861865.1 Candidatus Kuenenia stuttgartensis
ATGTGCGTCAACCGCCGGGCAGGTTGAAAACCTGCTCCACGACGTCACGCATCCGCTCGCCGCGTGAACTCGTGGAATAATTCCAACAGCCGGCGCGTGATCGGGCCGGGCTTGCCGTCGCCGATTTTGCGGCCGTCGAGGCTCACGACTGGTACGACTTCAGCAGCGGTGCCGGTCAGAAACATCTCGTCGGCGACGTACAAATCGTGGCGAATCAACGTCGTCTCTTGAGTCAGGATGCCCGCCTCACGAGCGAGTTGCAACACGGCATTTCGCGTGATCCCTTCCAGGATGCCCGCGTCCGGCGACGGAGTTTTCAGCACGCCGTTTTTGAGGATGAAGATGTTGTCGCCGGTGCATTCCGCGACCTCCCCCTTGTGGTTGAGCATCAGCGCTTCAACGGTGCCGGCGTCGGTCCCCTCGATCTTGGCGAGGATGTTGTTGAGGTAATTCAACGACTTGATCCGCGCCGGCAGCGCAGCCGGATGATTGCGGATCGTGCTGGCCGTGATCAGGTTCATGCCGTTCTCGTAAATCTCAGCCGGATAGAGCGTGATCGTGTCGGCGATGATGATGATTTGCGGATGGCTCGTGCGGCGAATATCCAAGCCGAGCGATCCTGCTCCGCGAGTGACGACCAACCGGACGTACCCGTCACCGATGCCGTTGGCCGCGACCGTGTCATTCGTCGCTTGGATCATAGCTGCAGGCGAAATCGGAATCTCCAGACGGATCGCCTTCGCGCTCTCGTATAGCCGCTCGATGTGATCCTTCAGCAGGAAGACTTTCCCGCCGTAGACCCGAATGCCTTCAAACACACCGTCGCCGTACAAGAGTCCGTGATCGAACACGCTGACCACCGCTTGCTCTTTGCCGACAAGCTGGCCATTCAAGTAAATCTTCATCGTCCTGCACCTGTCCAAGTTGGGTTTTCGCCACGAGTTTGTGGGGAGGGGCGAAGTTAGAAACCGGCCCAAGGAAATGAAAGCCCGCGCACGGGTCGTCGGCGAGGCTGGGTCGTCAATCTCGGACAACTGCTTGATGCTGGCCGCCGCAGGGCACTACGCTTGCCCTCGTTTTACCACGACATGCGTATGCCAAGTTCAATCTCTGGAGTCATTCTGATGCCCGACGTGCTCATTAATCTTTACAGCGACACGGTGACGAAGCCCACGGCCGCAATGCGTGAGGCGATCGCTCGCGCGGAAGTCGGCGACGACATGTCCGGCGAGGATCCCACGGTGAACCAGCTCGAAGCGTTGATGGCCAAGACACTGGGCAAAGAGGCCGCCGTCTTCGCCTGTTCGGGAACACAGTCCAATCAAATGGGTGTGAAGACGCACTGCCTTCCCGGCGACGAGCTGCTGATCGAGGCGGGTGGCCACATCGCCTGCTTCGAGGCGGGTGGCCCCGCCGTGCTTAGCGGAGTCACATGCCGGACGATCCCCGGCAGGCTGGGCATGTTGGACGTCGCGGACCTGGAAGGCAAAGTGCGAGCGGACAACCAGCATCTCTGCGTCACGCGGTTGCTGTGTTTGGAGAACACGACCAACGTCGGCGGCGGTCGAGCCTGGCCGCTCGATCAACTCGCGCGCGTTTGTGGCTGGGCGCACGACAACGGATTGAAAACGCATCTCGACGGAGCACGGCTCTTCAACGCCTGCGTCGCGAAAGGCTGTTCGGCAGCGGAGATCGGGCAGCACTTCGACACGATCTCGATCTGCTTCTCGAAAGGACTCGGCTGCCCGATGGGTTCGGCTCTGGTCGGCAGCACCGACGACATTCGCAAGGCACGTCGCGCCCGCAAGCTGTTCGGTGGTGCATTGCGTCAAGCCGGGATCGTCGCGGCGGCGGCGGTCTACGCGATGGAAAACAACGTCGAGCGGCTTGCGATTGACCACGACAACGCGAAGACGCTCGCTCGCGAGATCGCCAAGATCGACGGCCTGTCGATTCAGGTCGACGACGTCGAAACGAATCTCGTCTTTTTCGAGGTCGATCCGAAGCTCGGCAACGCTGCGCAACTCGCGGCCGCTTTGCTGGAGCGAGGCGTGAAAGTCGGAGCCTCTGGCGCGCAGCGACTTCGCGCCTGCACGCACCTCGACGTCTGCCGCGACGACGTGTTGAAAGCAGCCGATGTCATACGACAGACCATCCAAACGGGATTCCGTCAGTACAAGGGCTCGGCCACCGGCCCGTACTCGCGCGCTTGAACCGCTTTGTGGCCAACGCGTCACACGTCGGTTGGATGCGAGACGCACCCACTACCGGCGAAAACCACAGACCGATTTTAGCGGTTGGCGAAACCTTGCTTGCGCGGACAAGCCGCAGACATTCGACTGGGGTTTGAAGGCGGACGGTGCTGAATCGGCATCACCGTCCTTTCCGACACGAGAGAGCAGATCAGAGCGTTTGCTCTTTTCTCCCCAAGCCCCAATGGTGTTCGAGATCATGCTCCGAATGAGTTGGCGATTTCGTTGTTTGTCCGTGGTGGCCTTGTCCACCGTGGCATGGTTGGTCCCGCAGATTGTTCGTGCTCAAGAGGCTCTCGTGCCACCGGTTCAACCGGCCGAGACCGCCGCTTCCGAGACGTCAGTGCTTCAGAATGTCAAAGACGCTCCCGCGCAAGAGGCTCCGCTGACGGTGGCGTTTCGCGAGCATCGGAATGCTCCGCAGTCGGGGCCGTGCGGACGTCCCGATTGCCCGATTTGCAATCCGGTTCCCGCCGCAAAGCTGGCTCCTTCGGTCCTGCCGTGGAAGCCGCTCTACTTCGACAACGACTTCTCGTACAAAACCGCGCCGAACGCTCCGCACTTCTTTGGCGAAGAGTTGAAGAACATGCCGCTCTTCGGCGACGACGGTGAGCCGAGCGGCCTCACGCTCTCCTACGGCGGCGAGATTCGGCACCGCTACATGGACGAAAACAATCGTCTGCGTCCGGGTGGGCCGGGACGAAGCACTTATGACTTGGTTCGCTGGCGTCAGTACGTCGATCTGAAGTGGGGCAACGACTTCCGAGTCTACGTCGAGGGCATCGACGCTTCGATCGACAACAACGAACTCGCTGTCACCGGCATCGACAAGAACCGCTGGGACATTCAGAACGCGTTCTTCGATCTAAAAATCGCGGAACGAGACGATAAGCCCGTCTATTTTCGAGCCGGCCGCCAAGAGCTGCTCTACGGAACGCCGAGCGCCGTCAGTCCCGGTCAGCAATTGATCTCGCCGCTCGATTGGGGCAACACCCGCCGAAATTTCGAGGGCTTCAAGCTGTTCAGCAAAGGCGACACCTGGGACATCGACCTGTTCGCCGTCCGTCCAGTCAACACCGCCAATCCAACAGGACCAAACGGCGGACGTCCAGCAGCCACGACGGGAATCAGCCCGGCTGCCGTCAACGACTTTGGGACGCATCACGACACGGCCGACTACTCCCGTTGGTACAGCGGCGTCTACCCGGTCTACAAAGGAATCAAGGACCACACGATCGAGCCGTATTACGTCTGGCTGCAAACGGATTCCGCTCAGCAAGTTCTCGGCTGGGCGGACGGCAATCGGCACACGCTTGGCCTGCGCTGGACGATGACGAAGCCGATCAAAGATGAGTGCGATCAACCTTGGATCGTCTTCGCCTCGGACACGGAAGGGGCGTACCAATTCGGCCAGGACAATGGCCTGGATGTGCAAGCCGGTTTCTTCACGACCAAACTGGGCACGACGTTTTCGCAAGTGGCGTGGACCCCACAATTGTCATTCATCTACTACTGGGGCTCGGGCGACTCCGATCCCACCGACGGCAAGAACACGACCTACGACGTCTTGGTCCCCTTGAATCACGCCTATTGGGGAATCATTGACAATCTTTCAGGACAGAATCTCAATGACGTCGCGCTGCAAACGACGATCAAGCCTCACGCCAAACTGACGGGCTTGGCGGCGATGCACTGGTTCACGCTCGCGAGCAATTCCGACAAGGTCTACAACGTCGCCGGTTCGCCGGTTGGCGCGGCGGGAACAGGCACAGACGTCGGGCACGAACTTGATCTGATCGCGACGTACGCTCACCGCCCGAACTTCGACGTGCAGTTCGGCTACAGTTGGTTCTGGTATGGCTCGCACTTCAGCGGTCCTGTCAACGGCCCACTCGGAGCAAACGACGCCACACAGCTCTATTTCCAAACGTCGCTGCGGTACTAAGTTCGACTTTTGCACTTTAGGTGGCCAAGGCCACCGCGTTTTCTAGGAGTTGTTGGATTTTTCGAGACCCTGGTCCTGCGAGGGCCAAGGTCAAAACCTGTTGTCGGACGCTGAGCCGACGGAGCGTGCCGAGCATGTCAGCGAA
>CAMAWN010000315.1 GCA_945861865.1 Candidatus Kuenenia stuttgartensis
GGCAGGGAGGCCCGATCGTTCCCGATCCAACCATTGGTTTTTCGTTTCTGAATGCGGCCGGAGGTCACACCGGCAACGATCAACAGCACGCTCCCACCCGCCGCTGGACCGCGCCGCTGGCCGGCACGGTTTCCATCACCGGCAGCCTGCATCATCCCAGCGAGAACGGTGACGGCGTCCGCAGCCGAGTCGTTTCCAGCCGCAGCGGCCTCGCGGCCGAATGGATCGCCGAGCACAAAACCGTTGAGGCGAACGTGGCGGCGATCGAAGTGCAACCAGGCGACACGCTCGACTTCATCACCGATTGCCGCGAGTCAGTCACGTCCGATTCGTTCGCCTGGTCGATCACGATCAAACTCAAAGCGGCCGACGGCAAAGAAGTCTCGTGGTCCGCCGATAAAAGCTTCCCCGGTCCAACGCCTCCGCCGCTGGTCAATCAAATCGCGATCGCTTGGCAAATCGCGTATCACCGGCCGATCACGCCCACCGAATTCGCCGCCGTGTGCGGATTCTTCCGCCAGCAGTTCGCCACCTTGTCCGCATCGCCCGCCAATGCCGATCCTGAATTGCAGGCCCTGACTGACCTCTGCCAAGCGATCCTGAGTTCCAACGAGTTCTTGTACGTGGATTGAGGAATCAACGATGTCCGATAACGCCCTGAGTCTTCGACCGACTCGCCGCGAACTCCTCGTGAACAGCACGCTGGGAATTGGCTCGGTCGCGCTGGCGTGGTTGCTCCAGCAGGAGAAACTGTTGGCGATTCCGCCGACGGTGAAGCTCAAACCACAGTCGTTCGATTTGCTGCCGAAACGGCCGGCGGGGCAGCCTCAGGCACGAGCCATGATTTCGCTGTTTATGCACGGAGGTCCGGCGCACATGGACCTGCTGGATCCAAAACCGGAGCTGACCAAGTACAGCGGCACCGATTACTCCGGCGAGGTCATTTACAGCTTTGTGAATCGAGCCAGCAAGAAGCTGCTCGGTTCGCCGTGGCAGTTCGCGAAACATGGCGACTGCGGCACTGAGGTTTCGGAGTTGCTGCCTCACACGGCGCAGGTCGTCGATGACTTGTGCGTGATTCGCTCAATGCACTCCGGGCACAACGGGCACGAGGTTTCGATTCGATATTGGCAGGCGGGTATTCCGGCAGTGACCGGTCGGCCGACACTCGGAGCGTGGTTGACCTATGCGCTTGGAAGCGAAAGCCAGAGTCTGCCGGCGTACATGGTGCTGAGCGATCCTGGAGGTCATCCGGTGGACGGCGTGCTGAATTGGTCGAACGGGTTCATGCCGCCGCTGTTTCAAGGGACGGTGCTGCGTGCTCAAGAGCCGCGCATCCTCAACCTCGACCCGCCGCCGCATCTCAAGGGAGCGTTGCAAGCGCAGAATCTCGACTTGCTACGGACGCTGAATCGCCGGCATCTCGAATTGCATCCGGGCGAGGCGGACCTCGAAGCCCGCATCCAGTCGTATGAGCTGGCCGCGCGCATGCAAACGGAAGCCAAAGAAGCTCTCGACCTGTCGCAGGAGACCGAAGAGACGCAGAAACTCTACGGCCTCGATCAAGAAGTGACACGCGAGTACGGCGCACGCTGCCTGATCGCGCGGCGGTTGATCGAACGCGGCGTGCGCTTCGTGCAGTTGTTCATGGCGGGCCAACCGTGGGACACCCACACCGGCATCCGCACCGCGCTGCCCGCGATCTGCAAGAGGACCGATCAACCCGCCGCCGCGCTGGTCACCGATCTCAAACGCCGCGGCCTGCTCGACACGACGATCGTGCATTGGGGCGGCGAGATCGGCCGCCTGCCCGTCACCGAAGGGGAACCCGCCACCTGCGGCCGAGACCACAACGGCCAAGGTTTTTCTACCTGGCTGGCCGGCGGAGGCATCAAACCCGGCATGACCTTCGGCGAGACCGACGAGTTCGGTCATCGCGCGGTCAAAGACATCGTCACCGCCAACGATTTTCAAGCGACGCTGCTGCACCAGTTCGGCCTGGACCATGCCAAGCTCAGCTACCTGCACAACGGCCAGGAACAAACCCTAACCGCCAAACGCGATTGCCATGTCGTCCGCGAGATTCTGACCCACGGTTGAGGTCCGTAGCCTGACTCTCTGAGTCGGGGCTTAGAACCTGTCCAGGAACAACTCCTACAAAACGCGACGTTGTTCTGGGACAGGTTCTTAGTGAGAAAATGCCCGACTCGGAGAGGCTGTGAACTTTTCGTGGGGTAGGCTTCCAGCCTGTCGTGTTTTCAGCCGAAAGTGACAGGCTGGAAGCCTATCCCACGTTAAATCTTCACAGCCTCGGAGAGTCAGGCTACGACGAAGAGCCACTTCGCGAACTGCCTCTGAATCTCGCGTTCATTTCGCGGGTTGGACGACAAACCGATACGCCCTGGGCTTCGCAACCAGCCGTTGCAGTTCTTCGAGCCGCGCGTTGGTTGGCTGCGTCGCGGTCGCGAGACCACACGCGGGGTGTTTTGAGAGACTTGGCGAGCCGGGTGGCGTCACGGCCGCGTGATGGTGATCGTGTTGCTGCCGGCGGCGTTGCCCGTGCTGAGAATGGTGAACAGCTTGAAACTCGCCACGTCCCCCGTAGCCGTCAGACCGGCGGTCGAGTTCAAGCTCAGCGTTCCGGGGGGCGCGTTGCCGACGACGGTCGCCGTCGCGGCGTCGTAGGTGGCACCGTCGGACACCCGCAGTTGGAACTGGACGAGAGTCGGCTCGGTCGAGGGGGGCCAACTGAATTCGGCCTGTCCGGTCGCGGCGTTCCAGCCCCCGCTCAGCGGCACCGCGGCGGGCGTGCTGCCGGGCTGCGGAGTCAACTCGGGCAAGGTCGTGGTCAAGGGATGCAGTGGTCCGTATTCCACGCCGATGGCCTGCCGGTACTGCACGAACCGGTCGCGGAGCGGGTCCAAGCGGACATCCCGCTGGCCGCGGCCGATCCGAGCGTCGTTCTCCGCGTCGGTCACCGCCTTGTAATTCACCCGCAACAAAGCCAATTCGCTCTGGAAGGTTGCCACCGCGAAAGTCCCCCGCAACAGCAGCGGCGGAGTAAAGTTCGGCACCGTCATGTCGGCGTTGATCCGCAACCAGACGCTGGCCATGTCGTCCAGCGCCTTGAGGATCTTCTGCTCGCTGGCGTCCAGAGCCGGAGTATCCGGCAGGGCTCGCACATAGCCCGACCCCTTCAGCCGATACTGCACGGCGTCGCGGAACTCCATCAGGCGGTCCCGCAGCGTCACCTTGCGATTGTCCCGATTCGTCGTGGCCAGCGAGATCGCGTTGTCCAAGTCCTCCTGGCCCGTGATCGCGGTCGCGACGCTGGCCACATCGGCCGTCAAAGTCACCAGCGAATACCCATCGGCCAGCAGCAAAACCGTCCCGCCCCCCGCCACACGGTCCGCATTCACGTCCGTCCAATGCGATTTGAATTCCTCTCCCACCGTGACATACGACCCAATGTCCGAGATCGGCATAGCTTGAATCCTTGTGACAAAGTTGAGTTGTGGCAAAACAAAGTTAAATGCTACCAGACCAAACATGACTGGCAAGCGAACAAAGCTACTTCGGACACTCGCTAGGCAACTTTGGTCGCTTGTCAATCAACTTAAATCGCTCGCCAGTCAACGTAGATCGCTCGCCAGGCAACGTAGATCGCAAGCCAGGCAACGTAGATCGTAAGCCAGGCAACGTAGATCGCAATACAGTCAACTTAGATCGCTCATAAAACGACTTTTGTCGCTCGCGGGACGACTTTACTAGACCGCTCGCTGGGTCGGATGGATTGTCTAAACCTCACGCGGTCATCAATGAGAGGTTTCGTTGATACCGCGCGCGGTCGGGAATGACACAAATACAAGCCCGACGCGCCAGCGAGTGGATCGGCGCGTGACTGATTCACTCGCTGGCGCGTCGGGCTTGTATCAATGTGCCAATGCTTCCCGCGTGAGGTATATCCCGGAGCCAACGGCGACGGCGGCACTCCCAGGGTCCACGCCGTCGCCGCTGGCTCCGGGTTAAACGACGCATCCAAGGCCGCGCGAGGTATCACCAGCCGCCATTCTTCCAAAGTCGGTGCCAAAAGAAAAACGCCTCGACCAAGTTGGGCGAAGCGTTTTTGTCATCGGAGACCGACGTTGTCTTTGGCAAACGGCTATTGGGCACCGAGGTCGTCGCTGGCGGATTGGCCGAGTCGCTGACCGTTGGGAGTTATCTGACTGCAATAAATCCGCGAATTGATATTAATGCCGACTGCTAGCACCCGGCCATCGGCATAGGCCATGTTGAAAATGCCCGTGTGGTTCGAACTCGGACG
>CAMAWN010000316.1 GCA_945861865.1 Candidatus Kuenenia stuttgartensis
ACAACTCCTGCAACTCGTCCACGGAATGATGCTCCACAACAGTCATGCCCAGCCTCCTGCCATGTTGACGGTGATCAATTCATGGCTTGAGTCTGCGCAAATCCCGTGCCGTAAGCGGCGCGCGGTTATTTATTGGGAACCGGATTACATCTGGACGTACCCGTTCACACCGGCGGGCAAGGTCGTGATGGCGGCGTTGTCCGTCTCGGCTCTGGCGGGAGCGATCACGGAAGAAATGCCGATCTATCAGATTCCCGTCACGCTGGGTGTGCTGGTGCTGGTCGCGTCGGGAGTCGGCTCGGTGCTGCGTTGGCTGAGCGTTTCGATCAGCGGCGAATGGCCCGATCGTGTGACGACGGGACAAACGGTACGCGGCGAGTTCGCCGTCACGAACGACGGCCGCTGGACGTTGCTCGATGTGTCGCTGGCGATCTTCAAGTTGCCGACTTCGTGGGACTCGGTTCGCGAAGAACGCATGGTGCCGACGCTGGCGGCTGGGGATACCGCCAAGCTGCCGATCCAAATCATCCCACGGCGGCGCGGTCGATATTTGCTGCCGAGCGTTCGCGCGTTCTCGACGTTTCCGTTCAATCTGTTTCGGAATCAACTCGGGCGCAAGGAGTCTCGGCCGATCCTGGTGCTGCCGCGGTTCGAGCCGTTGCAGCGGATCAACCTGGATGTCGGGAATCGTTATCAGCCGGGCGGGATCACGTTCACATCGCACATCGGCGAGTCGCCCGAATACATCGGCAACCGCGAGTACCTGCCGGGCGACTCACCGCGGCACATTGATTTTCGATCGTGGGCGCGGCTCGCAAAACCGGTCGTGCGCGAGTATCAGGAAGAGTATTTTCATCGGCTGGGCTTGGTGTTGGACACGTTCGTCCCAAGAGATTGGCTATCGTTGAATTGGTTGTCTCACGAGTGGCTGCGGCGGCGCAGCGAACGGGGACTCGAAGCGGCGGTGAGCCTGACCGCGTCGATCGCGGACGTTTTCTCACGCGGCGAGTACCTGTTGGATGTCTTCGCCGCAGGCCCCGAATTACACGTCTTCCGCACCGGCCGCAGCACGACGCCGATTGAGGCGGTGCTGGAAATCCTCGCGGACGTGCCGACGTGCCGCGTCAATCCGTTCGATCAGATGACTGCCGCGCTATCGACCGAATTTCCGCAGATCTCGGCGATCGTTTGCATCTTTCTGGATTGGGACGAGCCACGCCAGCGACTGGTGCAAGCAGCACTCGACAACGGCTGTCGTGTGAAAGTGGTCGTCATTCAACGCCGATTTCAGCCGTTGTCGGAACTTGACCGAGCCGGTGTCGAAGTGCTGCGGTTCACGGCAGAGCAGATCGAAACCGGCATCGGCGAGTTGTAGGTCAGCCTTTCCAGGCTGATTCGATGCACGGTTAAAATCGTGATGAGCAATCGGGGCAGTCTGAAAAGCCTGACCTACGGTCGCACGCTTTCCGCAACGACGCTCGGCGTTTAGAACTCGCACCGAATCTGTCACGTTCAACACTCATTCAACTTGGAGACACCTCATGAGCGATCCCACTCAATCGCGGCGCGGCTTTTTGCAAACCTCGACGACGGCGGCTCTGTCAGCGGCGACGATCGCGCAACTTAGTTTGTCGTCCGGCTTGTACGCGGCAGGCGATGACGTCATCAAGGTGGGACTCGTCGGTTGCGGCGGTCGCGGCACCGGCGCGGCGGACCAAGCACTCAGTACCGTTGGCAACGTCAAGTTGACCGCGATGGGCGATGCCTTCGCGGATTCGCTCAACAACAGTTTGCGTGGTCTGAACAAGCATGGTGATCGCGTGGCCGTCGATGACAGTCACAAGTTCGTGGGCTTCGACGCCTACAAGCAGGTGATCGATAGCGGCGTCGATCTGGTGATACTCGCCACGCCGCCGGGCTTCCGGCCGACGCACTTCGAGTACGCCGTGTCGAAAGGCAAAAACGTGTTCATGGAAAAGCCGGTCGCCGTCGATGGACCGGGCGTCCGCAAGGTGCTCGAAGCGGTGAAGGTCGCGAAGGAGAAGAACCTGAAGGTTGGCGTCGGTCTGCAACGGCATCACCAGGACGGCTATCTCGAAACGCTCAAGCGGATTCACGACGGAGCCATCGGCGACGTCATCGCCATGCGTTGCTACTGGAACAATCCCGGCGTGTGGGAACCACGCATCTCTCACGAGCAGGCCAAGTCGGAGATGGAGTACCAAATGAAGAACTGGTACTACTATTTGTGGCTCTGCGGCGATCACATTTGCGAGCAGCACATTCATAATCTCGACGTGGCCAACTGGGTCAAGCAGGGGCATCCGGTGATGGCTCGCGGCATGGGTGGCCGGCAGGTGCGAGTCGATAAGCGCTACGGAGAAATCTACGACCACTTCGCCGTCGAGTACCAATACGCGGACGGCTCGTGGTTGTTCAGCCAATGCCGCCACCAGCCGAACGTCTGGAACAGCGTCAGCGAGTACGCTCACGGAACGAAGGGCAACAGCGACGTCAGCGGGAACTCGATCACGGCTGGCAGCGAGAAGTGGAGCTTCCGCCGCGACAAATCGATCAAACGTTCCGACCCGTACCAAGTCGAGCACGATGACCTGTTCCGAGCCATTCGTAACAACACGCCGTACAACGAAGGGGAGAACGGCGCGAACAGTTCGCTGACCGCCGTCCTTGGACGCATGGTGGTGTACTCCGGCAAAGAAGTGACTTGGGAGGAGGCACTCAATTCAAACGTCGATACGATGCCGAAGAATCTCTCCTGGGACTCCGATCCGCCAACCAAGCCGAACGCGAATTTCGAGTATCAAATTCCGACTCCGGGGATCACGAAGGCGGTGTGATCGGTCGATCGCGAATTCGATCCGCAGCCTCCGCATTGCCCGGCTTCGACGAGAGGCCGGGCTTTTTCATTTCAGGTTGTGGCGTCAAAGCCGATCTCATCACGTTGCAACACAACCTCCACCGTTCAAAACTCAGGGTTTCGACCGGTTGCCTTTCCCGGCTATAGTGCCATGCACCTCGGGACGAGACCGAAGTTTTCTTCTGCCAGGAAAAAGTCATGAGCCGCACGAAACAGGCCCCACTGGCCCAGCCGAAGTATCACCCCGCCGCGCGTGAGTTCGTGGATCATGCCCTGCTTTTGGCTCAGAAGAAGTACGTGAAGTCGTCCAATGACGCGCATGTCTCGCCGCGGCAATTGCTGGAAGGAATCCGCGAGCTCGCCGTGAAGGAATTCGGCATGATGACGATCCCCGTGTTTCGGCATTGGGGAATCGTGACGACCGAGGACTTTGGCCGCATCGTTTGGGAACTGGTGGATCGCGGCGACATGCGAAAAACGGATCGCGATCAGATCAGTGACTTCAGTGGCGTCTACGACTTCAAAGAGGTCTTTGACGGCGGCTACGAAATCGACACGTCCGTCGCATTCCGACGCTGAGCTCAGCACGCGAGCCGCGTATTCAACACAGAGGTTCTCGTAGTGCGAACGGACTCGCCGGACATGACCGCTCGTCACCCGATGCCGCAGGTCCGGCAATGGTTCGCGCTGGCGGCCAGTTTGGTCGGCCTCTGGGTGATCGGGCTGGGAATGCTGTCGTTCTTGACCGCGAATCCGGTCACGCTCAATCGTGATCAGATCTTGGAAGCGACCGACGTGCTGACCGCTGTGGTCGAAGATGTCGAGGTCGGCCGAGTCGGCGTGAACAAATCTTGGAAGAACTCTGTTCGCGACGAGCAACTCACGCTGATCAACCTACGAGAGACGAAGCCCACCTCGCGTCAGCAACTACTCATTCCCGTCACGTTGACGGGCAAGGGCTGGCAGATCACCCCCTCGAAATTGCCGCGCGATCCGCCGCTGGTTTACCCCGCCACCGAAGAATCCGAGCGCCAACTGCGGCACCTGCTGAAGAATGGCCGTCTGCCGTGAGGGCGCAAAAAAAGCCCGGCGGCCATCGCCGTCGGGCTTTTGAACTGTGGCTCAGTTCGACTTTTGCAGTTTTTAGCGTGTTGATAACTGATCTGCGGAAATAGCGTGAGCCTCCACGACAATGCTTGGGACATCACTCTCAGGCATCGAGCAAGGAGGCTCACGATGGAACTTGTACCCAGTTTTGCGGCTTTGTTGCAGGGTGATTGTTTACCGCGTCGGAGCGAACAAAGGGATTGGTTGAGCGGTTCGTCGTGTTTGTGCGAGGAAGTCGAGGGGATCTCGGAGGAGTTGCTCGCAGGTGAGGAGGACTGACGTGAGGATTGACTGGTGCTGAGCGCCGGTGTCGGTGCGGTTGCCGCC
>CAMAWN010000317.1 GCA_945861865.1 Candidatus Kuenenia stuttgartensis
CGGCGTAGGCCAGCATCGATCCCATCGAGGGCCAACTGATCCGTCCCGCTCGCGGCTGAGCAATCGAAGCGTTCGTGTCGCCGACGGGAAGTTCGGTCGTTCCGGTGTGAATCAAGTACGAGCAACTGTTGTGCTCGTTGCGAAACTGCCGTTCGGCCACATGGTGCATGGTTCGGACGACCGAAAACATCTGGCTCCGCGCCGCGAGCTTCGGCAGGTACTCGCAAAAGACCTCGCCGGCCACATGTGTTTGGGCGACGCCGTACTCGCCGCGGATGGTGTCCGGCGCTTCCGGTTTTGGACTCCACGTCTCGTAGGGTGATGGACCACCGGATTGAAAAATGAACACAACCGACTTCGCCGTCCCCGGACGAGCATTCGCCGCCGCGGCTTCGGCTTCCAGTCGCGATAGATCGCCAATCCCCATGCCGATGAGGCTCAGACCCCCGACCTGCAACAGCTCTCGCCGTCCGAATTGTGGATGATCGTCATGGCGACAGCCAATCCGATGCGACGGGTTGTTGGACATGAGGTTCCCTCAAGCGAGTGACGACTCCGCTGCCGCGATGCCAACGTGAAGTGCAGTACGTCGGACACGCCAGCATGATATCGCGCCAAATCATCTTCAGTGAGGCAAAGATCGAACCGATCGAGACAGGGGATTTAATGCGAACGACGTTCGACTTCACGATTGACTGACTGTCCTTGCTGCGATATTTTGTAAGCTACCGCTTACTTTATCAGCCAAGGTGTCGTGATGCCCCGTCCCAGCCAAATTGACGAGCAGCGCAAGAAGCTGTTGCCCATCGTCTGCCAGACGTTTAGCGAGCTGGGGTATCGGCGGACGACCACCGCAGAGCTGGCGCAGCGATGCGAAGTCCGAGAGAACATCCTGTACCGGCTCTGGCCGGACAAGAAGGCGATGTTCCTGGCGGCGATTGACGACATCTTTCAATCCCGCGCCGATAAGTGGGAACAGATCCTGATTGACCTTCCCAGTCCCGAATCGCGCGTTGAACGGTTGATTGCCTATGAGGCAGAGCATCAAGGCGAATTCGGCTTTTACCGCGTGATCTTCACCGCGCTCGCGGAGACCGATGACAACGAGATGCGGACCGCGTTGATCCGCATGTACCGTCAGTTTCACAAATTGGTGTCCCAGCAAATCGCGACCGGCCGGGAGAGTGATCGCGATCGTCTCACGGTCAACGATGCCGCTTGGGGATTGATTGGCCTGGCCACGATTTCCAACGTCATTGTCGAGCTGAATCTGCTCGGCCCCCGTCAACGCAACCAGATGTTTGCATCGGTGGCCCAGGCCCTCGTGAGGGACATGGTTTGATCGTTCTCTTTTTTTGCACGATGTGTAAGTGAATGCTTACGCCTTTTTTTTATGGAGCTGAACATGACAACCGTTTTGAATCGTCGATCCTTTTTGGCTGGTGTCTTGGGCACACCTTGGCTCGCGAATCAATTGGTCGAGGCCAACACTGCCTCCGCCTGCGAGCCACCGCCAACTCTGGACATTCACGTCCATCTGTTTGGAGTCGGAGAGGGTGGAACCGGTTGCCGAATTGCAAAGCCGGTCAGAGAGAGTTCGGTGTTCCGTGACCTGGTGGACCTGCTGCGGCTAGTGGAGCCGGGCAAGACGATCGACGAACGATACGAGGAAGTGTTGACCGAACATGTGCGGGGGTCTGGCCTCAGCAAGGTGGCGATCTTGGGACAAGATGCGGTTTATGATGGCAACGGCCGACCGGACTGGGCTCGCACGTCGTTTTATGTGCCGAACGATTACGTCTTCGCGGTGGTGGCTCGGCACTGTGAAACGATGATCGCTTGCCCGTCCATCAATCCCGAACGAGCCGATGCGTTGAACGAACTCGCTCGCTGTCATGCGAAGGGAGCACGGCTGTTGAAAATTCATCCGCCGACGCAAGGAGTGAATATTGCCGACCGCAAACATATTCAGTTCTTCCGCTGCTGCTGCGAGCTCAACATGGTGGTCCTGGTTCACACCGGTCACGAGCACAGCGCTCCGGTGATCGACAAACACCTCGCCGCACCGAGTCGGTTGGAGTTGGCTCTTGACCAAGGCTGCACCGTCGTTGCTTGTCACGCGGGAACCGGCTGGATCACGGACACCCCCGATCAACTCCCGGATTTCGTGTCTTTGCTGAAACGATATCCGAAACTGTGGGGTGACACCGCAGTACTTGGAACCGCCCGAAGGGTCCGGGACTTTGGTCGTCTGCTCAAGTTTAGTCCTCTGCCTGAAGAAGTAGAGCTTGTTCGCAGTCGGTTGCTGCATGGCAGCGACTTCCCATTCCCGGCGTCGCCGGCTGCCTTTGGCGATCGCATCGGCGCGGCAATGGCTCTGCAACTTGAAGGGGAAACAAACCTGCTGAAGAAAGATTTCGAGTTGAAAGAGGCGCTTGGCATTGGGCGAGTCAGCGCTCAACGAAGTTTCGTCGTAGCCAATGTCTGCTAGTGCGTCGTCGAACCGTGTTGTGAGGGTTGGAATGCGAGGCGTGGAACGCCCCGCCTACGTAGCTCAGTCGTTCCACGACTGAGATTTCGAGTCGCGATCGAACCCAAAACTGAAGAGATGACAAATCGCTAGCCTATTCCAATGGTGGAACTGAGATGGCTGTTCAACGACTTCTTGTGGTGGTGAATCCTCGCGGCGGAACGCAGCGCGGGTTGGCGGTTCTGGAGCAGGTCACGCCGACCTTCGCAGCGGCCGGGATCGAATGGGAAGTGCGTGTGACTGAGCATCACGGGCACGCGCGAGAAATCGCTCGGACGCTGAATCTGACCGGCATTGATGGTCTCTGCGCGATCGGTGGTGACGGCACGGTCCACGAAGTCGCCGATGGCTTGATGCAACGGGGCGAGCCGATCGCGGTCCCGCTGGGAATCATCCCTGCTGGAACCGGAAATACGCTCGCGCAACATCTGCAATGCGACGATCCGCTGGAAGCCGCGCGGCGGATCGTGGTGGGAGTGACCCAGCCTCTTGATGTGGTGCGCGTCACTTTGAGCGACGAGGTTGTTTTCTGTGTTGACGTTGTCGGCTGGGGTGCAGTGTCGGACATCAATGCCACTGCCGAACGACTCCGGTGGCTTGGCCCGCCACGGTATGGAGCAGCGGCTCTCTGGCAAATCCTGCGAGCCAAACGACGGCGGGCAACGCTCAGTCTGGATGGCCAAGCCATCGACGACGAGCTTCTGTTCGTCATGGCTTGCAACCCGAAGTTCACGGGATCGGGGATGAAGCTGGCACCTCACGCGGAAATCGGAGACGGCAAACTCGACGTCGTGGTGGTTCGCCGCGCCACGCGCTGGCAGATGTTGAAGCTGTTCAGCAAGGTCTTCGATGGTTCACACCTGGATTTGGAATTCGTTGAGTATCACCAGGTGCGCTCATTCGCGATTGCTTCCCACAGCCACGACCCGCTGGATCTCGACGGCGAGATGAAGGGACACACCCCGATGTCTGCGGAGGTGTTGCCGTCTGCTCTACGGATTTTTGCAAAGGCAACTTGTTGACGAGGACTAAATCATGACAGACTCATTGGTAAATGATGCTTCTCGGAACGCACGGCTGGATCACATCCTGGCCACGTATCTCGAAATCGAGCGATCCCGCCAGGAGATCGACCGTCAACGATTGCTCGCGGAAAACACCGACCTCGCGGACGAACTGCGAGCATTCTTTGCCGACCAGGACCGGATGAAAGCGGTGGCCGATCCGCGACGAGAATCAGATGCGCGGAATGTTGAACCGCGCTGGTGCCGACGTCATCCGGCGATCGCTGCGCTCACGGCGGGTATTGCAGCATCGCTCGTGATTGGCACGCTGGTCTCGTGGTCCTTTGCCATGCAGGCCGACAAGCAAGCCCGTGAAGCCCGCCGCAACGAAGCATTGGCGGTGAGTGAAAAGCAACGGGCGGATGACCAGGCTCGCATCGCGATGGAAAGCGCCGCCAGAGACAAACTGGAAGCGGATAAATCTCTCGCTCACTCGGCGATGTCTCTCGATGCCAAGCATCGCGCGGAGTTAAAGGCCGCCGAGGTCCGCCGCAATCTCTACGCCGCCCACATGAACCTCGCACAAGCAGCCTGGGAGGGGTGTGCCCAGAGATTTTGGCGGTGTTAAGTTTTAGTGGTGTCGCAAGTTGACCAATAGAGTTGCCATTGATTGCTATCGCGGAGGTTGGTCAGGGCGGAGACGGATTCGGCGTTGCGGAGATTCCAGCGGGCACCGGAGCGTTT
>CAMAWN010000318.1 GCA_945861865.1 Candidatus Kuenenia stuttgartensis
GTGGGACCGCCTTCGAGCACTTCCAAGGTGGACTTCATCAGCGTGCGGAATTGGCCGTCGGAGGTTGGTTCACTTTTGAAGTCCGCGACCTCGGCGTACAGCAACACCTGTTGGCCAGGAGTGAACTCGTCCCGCTTAAATCGTTGGTAGTTGCCGAACCCCGAAATCTTGTGGCAGAAGGCCACGTTGTGCAGTTCGAGCCGAGCTTTCTCTTGCAGCCGCGCGGCGGCAGTCCGCAGTTGCGTGATCGTCTGTGTCGCACGCTCCGAGCTGTCGGGCATCCCTTGCGTGTCGAAGTAGTTCGCCAGACCCCACAACATCTGCTGCCAGAATTCCTGATCGACTGGGTCGATGCCAAGGATCGGTTGCAAGGCGCGATCCGTCTGACCTGAGATCAGATGTAACAACCTCAATTGGACTTGTTTTCGCAGATAGAGTTGGCGGCTGACTTCGTTGTCGCCCGGATTCACCGCTGCCGCTTCGACAGTGGTCTGAGTGATGAGCCGCTCCAGTTCCGGCGACGAAGCAAACGGAGCAATCGTCAACGGTGCGCCTTCTTGCGAACCAAAGTTGAGCGGTACGTTGCCTGTGGGTACCAGTGATTGCAGATTCGACGTCGCGGGCGGGAACTTGTCGGGGACCGGTTGTCCGGCATTCATCCACTGCAAGTTGGGTGGAACAGAAGCTGTGGGTGCATTGGGAGCGGAGTTCCAATTCCCTGACGAGACAACTCCGTTCGTCGTCGAGGAATTGAACCCGATTGCTCCAGGGGCGCGCGGCCAAGGTTCTGGACTGTTGGCGGTATTCACCGAGTTGTTCAAAATGTTCCCGTCCACACGCGCCTGGACGGTTGGGGAAGGGTCGCGTTGACTTTCGTATCGCTGATGCGTGGGCCGCTCGGAATTGAGTGGCTGCTCAATCACCGAGCCACTGGAATCGGACTTGTTCGTCAATCCTCGGAAGCGGTCCCAGGGATTTGGACGACTGGCTGCACTGGTGTTGGCTCGTGCCTGTGCCGCGGTCAATTCGATCTCGGAGGAGTAATCGAGAGCCGTCGATTCACGGTGGGCCAACACGACCGAGCCATGATCAGCGAACGTGTCGCTGTGTTGGGGAATTGAGTTCGGTGCAATCTCACGAGCGTTCGGTGACACGACGGATGCGGCCGGTGGAGACGACGTCCGACGATTTGGCGGAGGCGCTTCAACCGTCGAAAGAGCCGCGCTCGGAGGATTGCGACTCGACATATCAAACGGCTTGGCTGCTGGCGAGTTCTTGTCATGCGGCAACCGTGCAGACGCAGGTCGATCGGAATTCACTGCGGCAACGGGGTCGCTCTTGAGATTTTGATGCCACTCGGAGAAATCGCCTTGATTTCGGTCCGAATCCGCCACGATCCCAGTAGCGTCTTCGCCCGTGGTGTCAGAAAAGTCTTCGACGCGTACTTCATCAGGCGTCGGATTGATTCGCCGAGCGAACAAGCCACGAGCCGGCAGTTGTGCGCAGCCGAAGACTCCGCACACGCACAGCAGCCCCGCGATGGCCCATTGACGAGCACCCTTCATGACACATCCTTGGCCCACGAATTCGCACGCTCGCTCGGCGAAACTCACCGACGAAAAGCGGCTCTTCCAAAAGCCGGGTGGGACCGTATCGACTGGCGACAGATCGCCTCAAGATCAGCTTGCGTGCCACGAGCCAAGGGTCGCCGAGCCGACCAGTCAGCGAGGGAGAATCGCTGGCGTCTGACAAACTCGGCGACGAAGGCAAGCCGGGCTAGATGCCTGGGATGTCGAGCTTCTCATGGGCGGCGATCTGGCGAAGCTTTTTCAAACCACGAGCCTCCAATTGGCGAGCACGCTCCTTGGTCACGCCGAAGCGATGACCGACCTCTTCCAACGTCTTCGGCTCGTCGCCGGAGCGAAGTCCGAATCGGAGCAGTAAGATTTCTCGCTCGCGCGGATCAAGTCGTTCGAGGATTCGCATCAGGATGTCGTGCTGCGTCTGATTCTCACGCTCCGCTTGGAACTGGTCGCCGCGATTGTCCGAAGACAACTGGAAGACATCGTCCGCGCCGGTCTTGAAGCGATCGTGCAACGTGTGCTCGGCCGGAATTGACCGCGCGAAGTTTTTCATGATCGCCCACGAGGCGTAGGTCGAGAACTTGTTGCCTCGGCTGAAGTCGAACTTCTCGATGGCTCGCAGCAGTGACATGTTGCCGTCACTGACCATCTCGAAGAAGTTTGCGTTGGGTCGCATGTGCTTCTTTGCGATCGAGACCACCAACCGCAAATTGCTGCGAATCAGGAAGTTCTTGACGGTCAGTGACTCTTCCAAAAGCCGTTCGACTTCACGCATGACGGCCGCCTTCGGCCGCTGCGGGTTGAGTGTCTTCCGCAGTGTTTCCGCCTTGAACTTCAGATAGTTCATCTTGCGGAAGTAATAGCCCTCTTCCTCGCGAGTCAGCAGCGGCAGTTGATACAGGCTTTCCAGATAAGCCGGCAATCCGGCCGGTTGAGCGTGATGCTCGTCAGGCTCATCGCGCGTCGGCGGCGCACCGAGAATGACCTCGTCAGCGTTTGGCAGCCGGAACGAGTCGTGATCCATGAACTCGATTGGCTGATCAACGAGGCTCTTCGCACGCATCTCGGAGATGAGCCGGTAGACACTGGACCGCGTGCGGCGAAACTTCGTGACCAATTTGTCGACCGACACGTTGAGCCGCGAGAGGCGATACAACTCTCGCTTCTCTTCGTCGCTCAGTGGATCGCTGGCATTCGGGAACACGGCATTCTCCGGGTTCTGCTTGTCGTATTGCCTGAGGGTGTAACGGATCGTTTCTGGAGCACGCTCAAACTTTCGAGCGACGCGATGCACGACCTGAGTTGGATTTGCTCCCCATTTCGCCAGCCGCCGCGCCCAGTTCAGGATGCGGAGCTTTTCATCATCCGTCAGTTGACTAAACCGGCTGCCACGAGCGACCTCGTCACGGTGACGCAGAACGAACCGGCGCACCGACGATTCCAAAAAGCCGATCTGCTTGCGCGAACCGACTCGAAATCGACGTGCCACCAATCCTCGCTGCCGCCAGCGCGTGACGGTCTTGGCCGAAACGTGATAGCGCTGGCTCACGTCTTCCAACGACAGCACAGGCTCGCTGACCATGTCGAACGTCAGATTGGCACTGTCCGACAAGTCTTCGACGAATCGACGCAGATCGTGTGCCGCCTCGACGCCATTGAGCGTCAGGTTTGGATAACGATTCGGTCGGTAGTTGGTCAGCTTCTGGCACAGATCCTCGTACCAATACGTGCCGCTCGCCTGAAGCTCGTCGATGAGTTCTTCCGCCCGCTGAATTTGTTCGAGGCGAACCGGCTGCGGGGCGTAACGCACCTGCTGGTCGGCCAATTGTTTCATCGCCGGATTTTTGTAGCGCGTCATGATGTGGCCTCCTTCGCGGCCCGTTGGAAAAACCTACGTGGCTTCGACGGAGATTGGGGGAAAATCGTTCCTAACTACTCGTTACCGCGGGAAGATTTTGCACCTGCCGAGATTCTGTCGGAACCGCAAGTTTCGGTTTGGGACCACGGACTTTCACGAAACCGGAAATCCCGACGATCAACGCCGAAAGCAAGACAATCACCCCCATCCATTTCGCTCGGTTCTGTCGCATCTTCTCAAACGCAGCCGAGCGCCCTACCAGAGCCGAGGCGATGAAGAACACGACCAACGCCAGCAGCATCTTCGTACCGAGCAAGGCGTGGTAAAGACCGTCACCTTTATGTTTGGGAATCTGCTGCATGTAGTTGAAGAGACCACTCAGTAGCAGCAGCGCGATCCCGCCGTGCACAACTCGTTTCCATCGTGCCATCAATCGCTGTCGCAACTGATCGTGCTCTGTTTCGGGAAGCTCCTTCGCGGCCGGCATCAGAACGAACCGCATGAACACGGTACCGCCAACCAACACGATCGCCGTCGCGACGTGCGCGATGCGAGACAACACAGAAAGGTATTCCATTGTGAAATGTGACTCCCATTTGAATTCGTCAGAGGCTCGCCGATCTTGGCGGCGGAAGACAAACGTGCCTCCCAGAAAAAAGCAAGACCCGGCTCCTTGCGAAACCGGGTCTTGGGGAACTCGTCGAAGAAATCGAAGGTGACTCTTCAGCCGAGTCGCCGTAAGCGGTCTCAAAAGAGGACCGCTCGGGGGAACCAGGCACCAGCGAATTCACTTCGGGGCACCTGGGTGGGTGGCTGCCACTGACAGCCCG
>CAMAWN010000319.1 GCA_945861865.1 Candidatus Kuenenia stuttgartensis
ATGGAACCGCGGACCACCATCACGATGCTCCCCTACGGATTGGCCGGGGCGAACACCGTGAAGCAAACCGGCGGCGAATACTGGAACGGACCCGGCCTCGCGGTCCAGTACGTCGAGGTCGAAGGCCCGCTCAACGAGACTTGGCCTCCAGAAAGTCATCGCCGCCTCTTCGGCGAGATGGCGCAAAAGAAGTTTCCGATTTACAACTTCTCCGATCGTGTCGAGGTCGTCTCGGACGAACCGCTCGTCGATGCCGAACGCATCCTGACGAAGTTCACGCGTCGAGCGTTTCGCCGGAACGTGACCGCTGACGACGTCGCGCCGTTCGTAGCCATCGTGCAAGCCAAGCTGGATGGCGGTTACACGTTCGAGTTGGCAGTGCGGGCCGCATTGAAAGGCGTGCTGATCTCGCCCGAGTTCCTGTTCCTCCGCGAGCGACCGGGCAAGCTCGACGATTTTTCATTGGCCTGCCGGTTGTCGTATTTTCTCTGGAACACGATGCCCGATGACGAGCTCTCCAAGCTCGCCGAACAGCAGAAGCTGAGTCAGCCGGATGTGCTCCGCCAGCAAGTCGAACGATTGCTCACAAACCCCAAGGCCGCGACCTTCACCGAAAGCTTCGTCGGCCAGTGGCTAGGGCTGCGCGAAATTGACGCAACCGAACCGAGTCACCTCGTGTACCCCGAATTCGATCACCTGCTGAAAGTGTCGATGATCCGCGAGACGGAACTGTTCTTCGACGAAGTCCTCCAGCACGACCTGAGCCTGACCAGCTTCGTGGCCTCCGAGTTCACGATGCTCAACGGACGCTTGGGCAAGCACTACGGCATCCCCGGCGTGGTGGGCTGGGAGTTTCACAAGACGCCGCTGCCGCCAGACAGCCATCGCGGCGGTGTGTTGACGATGGCCAGCGTCATGAAGGTGACGGCCAACGGCACCACGACCTCGCCGGTCATGCGCGGGGCATGGGTGCTCGATCGCATCTTGGGAACGCCGCCGCCTCCACCACCCGAAGGTGTTTCAGCGATCGATCCGGACATTCGCGGCGCGACGACGATCCGCGAACAACTGGCCAAGCATCGCACGGACCCCGCCTGCGCCAGTTGTCACTCGAAGATCGACCCACCGGGTTTCGCGCTGGAGAGTTTTGATTGCATCGGCGGCTGGCGCGACTGGTATCGAGTCACCGGAAATGGTGGCGAAGTCAAAGTCGACGGCCGCCGGATGCCGTACCACAAAGGCAAGCCGGTTGATCCCTCCAACGTGACCGAGGACGGCCAGCCGTTCCAAAACATCGACGAGTTCCGCCAGTTGCTGCTGCGAGACAAGGACCAACTCGCCCGATCTCTGACCACGAAGCTGTTGACCTACGCCACGGGCGCAGCACCGACCAAAGCCGATCGTCCGGAAATCGAAGCCATCGTGGCCCGCGTGCGGGATAAGAATTACGGCTTCCGATCGCTGCTGCACGAAGTGGTGCAGAACAGCCTGTTTCAGAATAAGTAACGTAGCCACGGCCGACTTAATTGTCCGGATTGAGGCCGTTGGGATTAAGGTGGGCAATCTCCTGTTCATTCGCGGAGCGAAGAGGCAACTATGAAAACAATCGCGGTCTCGGCACGAGCGAAAACCCTCAACGACCTGCTCGAGAAGGCGCGACGAGGGGCCGTTGTCCTGGAATCGGCGGATGGACAACGATTTGCTCTGACTGCCGTCAACGACTGGGAAGGCTTCGACGTTGGAATGAGCAACGATTTTGCAGACGAAGTCGAACGAACGGGAAGCAACAAGAAGCTGCTGAAGTCTCTGGCGGTTCGCCGAAAAGGTGTCAGAGGCAAAGGCATTCCGCTGGCGGACGTCAAAAAACAACTCGGCATCGAATGATTCCCAGACCAACATCGTTCGGGTCTGCGCCGCGAGCAAGAACTCAGCGGTGCGCCAGTCGTCACATTCTCAACACGAGCATGAATGCCGATGAGAACGCGAGTGTATATCGAAACCACGTTCGTCAGTTACTTGACCGCTCGGCCCAGCCGTGACGTGATTGTTACCGGCCATCAACAATCCACCCACGATTGGTGGGACGGGCAGCGCGAGAGCTATGAACTCTGTGTTTCCCAACTGGTGCTTCAGGAAGCGGGAGACGGAGATCCGCAGGCAGCACAAGAACGTCTCACCGAACTCGCGTCGATGACCGTGCTGGAGATCACCGAATCGGCATTAACGCTGGCAGAAGAACTTGTCAAAGTCGGAGCCTTGCCGACGAAAGCGGAGAATGACGCGCTGCATATCGCGATTGCGGCGATTCACCGTGTCCCGTATCTGCTGACGTGAATTGCCGGCACATGGCAAACGCCACCATGCGGACTAAGATCGAGGACGTCTGTGCCAGCAGAGGATTCAAGGCACCGATTATTTGCACCCCAGAAGAAATGATGGAGGTGAAGCCATGACGTGGTCAGACCCGATCGTCGATGAAGTCCGGCGCGCCCGCGATGCCTACGCGGCCCGCTTTAACTACGATTTGCAGGCCATCTTTCGTGATTTGAAAGAACAAGAGAAGCGCAGCGGTCGCCAGATCGTTTCCTATGCCGAAGATGATCAGCAATCCGAGGCGAACAATGCGGTTCCACCCGACACGGACAAAGCGGCGGCTTCACGGCCCGCCACGCCTGTGCTGAACTCGTAAGCCAGCAGATGCAAGTTCGGCTACGGGCCTGCATCCAGTGGATCAACCTGAATCACCACGACATCGAGTTCACGACTCTGCTGGGAAGTGGCAGAACAATGGGGGCAGAACGATGAAGACAAGAATTCTGATTCGGTCATCATCCTCGTCTCATTCTGCCCCCAGCGTTCTGCCAGGCCGCAAGCGGGGCCTTCCAGCCGATTGACAAACCACAGCCGGAATGAGACGTTGATTCACCGAACGATGCAGACCAAAATGGTTTTGCCTTTGAGGAGTCCCGCCGCATGTCACCGCCCGTCGTTGAAGATCGCTTGAATGTCCTCGAACGTGAATTGGCCGAGGTGAAGGTCGAACTTGCCAGAGTCGCCGCCCAGTCGAATGGCACGCGGCCTGACTGGCTTGAAGTCATGGAAGGTTCCATGTCCGAGTTTCCCGGATTCGATGAGATGGTTCGCTTGGGACGCGAATACCGGAAGTCCTTTCATCCCGCCGAGGACTATTACTGATGTTTGTCCTCGATACGGATCACATCTCGGTCCTGTAGGTCAAGCTGCGGGACGTAACTTGTCATCAAACCCAACGCTCTACTTCACGAGGCCCAAGATCATGGAACACGAGATGACGGTCCAAGAAATGGAAGCTCAATTCGATGACGAATGGATACTCATCGCCGACCCAGAGACTGACGAGCACCTTCAAGTCCTGAGAGGCAAAGTGATTTGCCACAGCAAGGACCGAGATGAAGTCTATCGCCATCTCCTCGCCGTCAAACCGGCTCGGTATGCGACGCTCTTCACCGGCGAAATGCCCGAGAACACGGCGGTGGTGCTGTGAGCGAATCGTTTCGAGCGAGTCACGGCCTGATCTTCGTCTCGGTGGAAGTTTTCGGTTCGCAGGGAAGCGCTGTCCTGCGACCGGCGCTCGATACCGGAGCGACTCGCACAATGATCAACACAGAGCACTTGATCGTTATTGGCTGTGCCCCAAATCACGATGCCGAGAAGGTCAAAGTCACGACCGGCAGCGGGGTCGAGTTTGCGCCGCTGGTGAAACTGCAACGAGTCGTCGCCTTGAGCCAAGAACGAGTTGACCTGCCCGTTCTCGCCCACACTCTCCCACCAACTGCGGGGATTGACGGCCTCTTGGGGCTGGATTTCCTGCGCGATTACAAACTTGAGATCGACTTCCGCCAAGGCCGCTTGTCGCTGAGTTGACGCCGATGATCAACCTGAATCACCACGACATCGAGTTCACGACTCTGCTGGGAAGTGGCAGAACAATGGGGGCAGGACGATGAAGACAAGAATTCTGATTCGGTCATCCTCCTCGTCTCATTCTGCCCCCATCGTTCTGCCAGGCCGCAAGGGGTGTGCCAATTTTGGCTGGCGCGATGAATAAGGAGCTGTCAGAATGAGGTTAGAAATGTTCGGAACCTCTTTCTGGAGTCGATCATGGATGATGTGCCACAAGTGAAATCAGGGTTGTTGATGCCAGCGGTTCGGGAGCAGGTGG
>CAMAWN010000320.1 GCA_945861865.1 Candidatus Kuenenia stuttgartensis
GCCCTCGCCGACGCTTCGGGTTATTTTGTGGTCATGACGGTTCCACCAATTTCACCGATTGGCTTGCGTTTGCTCGATCGGCGTCGATTCTTGAACGACTCGGCCAGCGGTCTGACTGGGCTTGCGCTGGCGACGTTGCTCGCGCAGCACGGATTGACGGCGGAAGACAAAACTCCGATCCGTCCGAAGATCAATCCGGCCACGCCGTATGCCGCTCGGCCCGCGCATTTCGCGGCGAAGGCAAATCGCGTCCTGATGATTTTCTGCTCCGGCGCGGTCAGTCACGTCGACACGTTCGATTACAAGTCGGAGTTGATCAAACGGCACGACACTCCGATGCCGGGAACCGACAAGCTCATCACGTTTCAGGGTGAGAACGGCAATCTGATTCAGCCACTCTGGCGATTTCGACCGCGCGGTGAGTCGGGCAAGATGGTGAGCGACTTGCTGCCTAACCTCGCGGGACTGGCCGACGAGATGTGCTTCATTCATTCGATGACGGCAAAATCGAACACGCACGGGCCGGCTGAAAATCAGATGAGCACCGGCTTCATCCTCGACGGATTTCCGGGGGTCGGCTGCTGGGCCAGCTACGCGCTGGGCAGCGAGTGCTCGGACCTGCCGGCGTTCGTGGCAATCCCCGATCCGCGCGGCGTGCCGCAGATCGGGGCGAGTCATTGGAACTCGAAGTTTCTGCCCGCCGCGTTTCAGGGGACGCCGTTCACGGCCGACAAGCCGATCCCGAATCTGCGCCGCCCACCGGAGATTTCGGAAGCGACCGACGTGGCGACTCGCGATTTTCTGCGACGGCTCAACGAAAAATATCTCGAACGAAATCCGGGGGACTCGGAACTGCTCGCGCGAATCGCCAGCTACGAACTGGCCGCGAAGATGCAACTCAGCGCGGCGACGGTCGCCAACCTCGAAGCCGAATCGAAATCGACGCACGAGGCGTATGGCACTCAGGACGAGAACAAGAACAAAGCGGGCTTCGCTCGGAATTGCTTGCTGGCTCGGCGGCTGATCGAGCGGGACGTGCGGTTCGTGCAACTCTTCAACGGCTCGTACGCGATGGGCGAAGGGGTCGGCAATTGGGATGGACACAAGACTCTTCAGCAACAGTATTCCGTTCACGCGCCGATCCTCGATCAACCGTGTGCCGCGCTGCTGCGCGATCTCAAGCAACGCGGCCTGCTCGAAGACACGCTGGTCGCCTGGGTCACGGAATTCGGCCGAATGCCGACATTCCAAAAGGGAGCCAACGGCCGCGATCACAACCCGAAAGGCTTCACCGTCTGGCTGGCCGGTGCCGGCGTGAAGGCTCCGTTCTCTTACGGAGCGACCGACGAGTTTGGCCATCAAGCGATCGAGAACGTGGCCACAATCTACGATCTGCATGCCACGATCCTGCATCTGCTCGGCCTGAACCACGAACGGCTGAGCTTCTACCACAACGGCATCGAACGACGTCTGACCGACGTGCATGGGCATGTCATCAAGGACGTACTGTCATGACCGGCGGATGGCTGTTGGCTGAAAGCTGATGGCCGTCGTCTCAACTCTTTCCGAAAGACGGAATTCGTGTCTGGTTGGCAAACCCTCAACATCGCCGGCAAAGCGGCTGACATCTTTGAACCGTCACGGCCGAGCGATCCCGCGCGAGCCGTTCTCTTCTTGCATGGACACGGCTTGCAGACGCTCGCGAACAACGCGGCTTACACGGCGGAGTTCGAGCGTCACGGACTGCGAGCCATCTGTCCTCACGGCCAACGCTCGTGGTGGTTGCCGGTCGTTTGTCCGGAGTTCGACGCCGAGCTGTCGCCGATCGGACACATTCGGACGAATGTCCTGCCGTGGATCGAATCGACCTGGCAGGTGAAACCTCCCGCGCTGGCGACGTTCGGCGCGAGCATGGGTGGGCAAGGAGTCTTGCAATTGGCGTATCGGCATCCGAACGAGTTTCCGATCGTCGCCGCGATCTCGCCGGTGATCGACCTTCAGGAATGGCTAGGACAAGGCCTGCCGCTCGATGAGATGTTCGCCGATGCCGAAGCCGCTCGACAACAGACGGCGACGTTGCAGGTGCAAGGCTTGAATTGGCCTCGGCACCAGTTCTTGGCGTGCGATCCGACCGACCGAGATGCGCTGCCCGGCGTCGAGAAACTCGTCAGCAAATTGAATTCGTCCGGCGTCCCCTTCGAGCGTGACTTCACGACGTCGCACGGCGGGCACTCGTGGGAGTACTTCAATCATCTGGCTCCGAGCGTTGTGCAGTTTCTGGTCAGCGGATTGGATGCGGAATACCGGCGAGTCGTGTGACCGTGGGGCAGGTTTTCAGCCTGCACGACCTGGCCGGGCAAGTTCAAAACCTGCCCCACGAGGGAACGATGTTCGAGACCTTCGATCACACGGCTGACATCGGCTTGCGAGTCTTTGCCGAGACACTCGAAGAATTATTCGTCGATGCCGCTCGCGGTCTGACGTCGCTGCTGGTCGAGAATGTTGGTGACGTGCGGCCGACACTGACCGAGACGATCCAACTCGCCGGCACGGAAATCGATTACCTGCTCTTCGATTGGCTGAACGAGCTGCTGTTCCGATTTGAGACGAACCGGCTGTTGTGCTGTGATTTCAACGTGCGGCTGAGCGATCGGGGCCTGGAAGCGACCATTCGTGGCGAGACCTGTGACGAGTTGCGGCATCGGTTGGTTCACGAAGTCAAAGCGATCACCTATCACGGCTTGAGCGTCCAACACACCCAGAGCGGTTGGCAGACGGAACTGATCCTCGACATTTAGCGAGGGATCTCCAGCCGGCAGCAGCCGAGGTCAATGTGTTCGGTGATCCGTGCGGACTTCGTTCGCTTGAAGACTTCTTCGTGGAGGCTGTAGACGACAAAGCGGCCTTGCTTCTCGCGTTCTACAAGGCCCGCGTGGCGGAGAACGCCCAAGTGGTGCGAGACGGTGACGACTTCCAATTCCAAACAGTCGGCCAATTCACCCACGTTCATCGGGCAGACTCGGAGAGAGTCGATGATCTTGATCCGGATCGGGTCGCCGAGAGCACGCAGTTTTTCGGCACATTGATCCGATTGCAGAGGATCTGATTGCAGAGATTCTGAAGTCACGTTGTCGCCGTCGAAAGGAACCAGAGGAAGCGGCACCGACATTCGTTGTCGAGCAATCGGATAGTACGGCCGCAACCAGCGTCGTTCAATTCACGGTTGCTGCATTGCGACGTTCTGTCAGCGAGCGGAAGCAAAGCCACCGAAGTTCACAACGCTGTCTGCGGATAGAGGGACTTCGGGAAGTCGGAGGACGTGTCTTTGATCCGTTCGGGCTGACCAAGATCGGCGATCGCGTTGTTGTATTTCAATTTCAGAAGGGGGCTGAGCTTCTCCTGATGGAGTTCGCCCATGCCTTCCTTCACATTTCGAGCCAGCACAAAAGCGAGAAACGTCTGTTGCTTGCCGTCGAAGTGGGTGCTGATTTCGAGCTTCGCTCTTGCGACTTGCTCTTCGCGGATCAGGGGAGTCAATGCGAACGCGACATATCCCAGCACGTCGAACAAGTCGCTCTTCTCAGCGTCGATGATGCGTTGAATCTCGGTCATCTGGTCGATGCCTAAACCCTTTTCGGCCAGCCCATCCAGCAGTTTGGCCCGCGTGCCTGGTGAACTCCAAATCGCCCGCAGTTCGGCTTCGTTCCGAAAGCAGTCGGGAAACTTGCCGTACAGGCTTTCCATGAATTGCTGAGCCGACATGGGCGTTCCGTCCGGGTGCCAGAACGTCGTCGCCATCATGTGCTGGATGGTCCGTTCCTTGCCGTCGGCGAACTTGATCCTGATTTTCGCTTGATCGGATTTTCGCACTCGCAGGGGGTTTGGCCACACTTACTGACTTCGACTTTTGCAGTTTTCAGCGTGTTGATAACTGATCTGCGGAAATAGCGTGAGCCTCCACGACAATGCTTGGGACATCACTCTCAGGCATCGAGCAAGGAGGCTCACGATGGAACTTGTACCCAGTTTTGCGGCTTTGTTGCAGG
>CAMAWN010000321.1 GCA_945861865.1 Candidatus Kuenenia stuttgartensis
CCAGTGGAGATGGCTCCGCCACCGCCAGTACGACTGAACGCAGAATCTGATTCTGACTCCGTTCCGATCCTGCTGAAAACTCCCTTACGACATCCAGAGGGGTAAGCAGCTCGCGCCACCAAACCGTAATCGCCTACGGCCGGTCGCGACGGGACTATGAGGCTCGCGTTTTCACGCGGGCACAAAGTCCCAAGCAACTAGCCCCCCTAGTGTCGGCGTTTGTTTCAGGAACCGCATGACAATCGCTTCATGCAGTTCAGTGAATCGTTCCGTCGCCAACTGTCTGGACATCATTTTCGGCATACCAAGGCGATGTCCTTTAAGTCCTTTGACTTCTTCGATCAGCGAATCGCTGCGAACCGTATGTCCGCTGGACGCCATGCCACACGACCGAGTCAATCCACCCGCAAACATGGCAAGCTGCGTAAAACTGTCGGTATCAATACATGCCACGCAATCAGAACCTCGGCAAGTTGCAAAAGACCGCAAATCTGCGGTGACTGTACGGCTCGCGCGAATGATGCCTGAAATTTGGTCGCCAGAAACACGCCACACGGATAGGACGGATGCGACTCATCGGACGTATTCATCCCCTCTGGCTTATCTGTCCTATGCAGACTGGTGGTTGACCGACTGACCGCACGCTGCCAGCCTACTTGCCGTCCAAGTTCAACCGTCATTGCTCGAAAGCGTCCGTCCGTGAATCAAGCCGACCTCCCAGCCAGCGATCAGCGCGAACAACCCGTCTCGCGCTACGAACTCTGGGCTGTCGTCGCGATCACACTCCTCGGAGCCGCCGTCCGCTTCGCGTTCCCCTCGGCCATGGCCATCGAGCACTTTGACGAGGGGGTCTACGCCTCGAACCTCTTGTTCCCCGAGCAAGGCGACCGCTACCCCGACCGTCATCTCTACGCCCCGTCGCTCGTCCCTGCACTGATCGAGTGGTCGATCATTCTCTTCGGTGACAAAGGCATTGCCCCAATGCTGCCGTCGCTGCTGTTCGGCACGCTGACGATTCCGCTGATCTGGTGGGGCGGCCGCCAATGGTTTGGACCGCTCGCCGGCATCGCCGCCGCGACACTGCTGAGCCTCAGCGACTTCCACATCGCCTTCAGTCGCAGCGCGCTGACCGACGTGCCGCTCTGCTTTTGGCTGCTGCTCGCCGTCTATCTGTTCGAGCGATCCTTTCGCGACCTCTCGTGGCCGACTGCCATCGCCGCCGGCCTCACCACCGGCCTCGCTTGGTGGACCAAGTACAACGGCTGGCTTCCGCTCGCGATCAGCTTCAGCGGCCTCATGGCCTGGTCGTTGTTCGCGCGACGTGACGAACGTCACTTCCTCCGGCGTTTGGCTCTGTGGGCCATCGCCGCTGTGACCGCGTTGTTGGTTTGGGGACCGTACTTGCTTTCGTTGCCGCACGGATATTCGGAGGTGTCCACGAATCATCGCCAATATGTCGTTGGATTCGCTGGCTGGATCGATGGTGCATTTCGGCAGATCGATGCTTGGAGAAATGCGCATGGGGCCATCGCGAGTTTGTTCTGCGGCTCTGTCGCGGTGCTGACTTCGGGAGCCTTCTTGGCTTTGAGCGGCGACGAATCTCGCTCCGGGAAGGTGCTGTCTCCGGTCGCGCCACAGCATTTTGGCGTTGCGGCAATCTGCCTGAGTGGCTTTGGAGCCATCGGCATCATGGCCGGCATCAACGTCGCTCTGGGCTTAGCGGCTTTGTTACAGCTCGCGGTCGGAACCTGGGCATCCTTGCGAACGATCCGGCCCTCCCCTGCGAACAACTTCCGATGGAACTGCTATCGCTTTGGGCTGACGGAATTTCTCTTGGCCGCGTGGCTTGTCGGATTGATCGTGGCAACGCCGCTGTATCGACCTTACCCACGGCTCACACTTCCGCTGCTGTTGGCGATGCACCTCTTGTCGGGACGCTGGTTCGTCGGATTACCAATTGGTGGCCGTACCACTCCTTGTTTGCGGCACACAGGTGCCTTCGCCATCACAGTGACTTTGGCGCTGACCGCCGTTGGACCGTTGCTCTCGCCGTGGCCAAAGCACCCACCAAAGTTGATTCTTCCTGGTTTGGCGACACGCGGTGAACTCGCGCAGGTGGCTCGAACCTTGGTCGAAGACGTCAACAAGTTGCCGAACCGATTCGCTCAGCCAGCGATTGGTGGGCCAGCCGCAGTCATCTACGTCTACGCCGAGCCGGGCCTCTTCTTCCACCTGCCGGCCGACCGCGTAGCCGTGCAGCCGGCCGGAAATCTCAACTTCGTGGACATCGAGGCGACCAGGAAGCTGCCGACGTTTTTGGTGACCGGGCCGCACGCTCAGCGGAGCCAAGCGTTCGCGGACGAGTTCGCCCAACGAGCTGATCAGTTTGAGTTGATCGCCAGCTACCCGTATGACGCAAGCGACTTCGTCCGACTGGATGACGTCAGCGCGACGCAGTTGCGTGCTCAACGCGAGCCGTTGAAAGTTCGGCTCTATCGCGTCCGCGTTCCGGAGTGACCGGCCATCGTTCCACGTGGAACACGTCTTGCCTCGTTGGCCCGAAGCCGGGTAACAATCCCGTCCGCTTTGGTTTGGGAAGTTCGAACGAGAGGAACCGGCCATGGACGGCATGGATGAACGAGTGCAGATTCGGCGACGATTGGGACGCGGATTGAATGTGTTGCTCGGCGACAATGTCGCGGCGACCGACATGCCCGTCTCAACGGGTAGCAGCGAGCCAACGGTTCCCCAAGGCGAACTGCGACAGATGCCGGTCAACGCCATCGAGCGAAACCCGTATCAGCCGCGCACCGAGTTTGAAGCGTCCTCCCTCCGCGAACTCAGCGACAGCATCCAACAGCACGGCGTACTTCAGCCACTGCTGGTCCGAGCCTTGCCCAACGGCGGCTGGCAACTCATCGCCGGCGAGCGGCGATTGATGGCCGCCAAGCAAGCGGGACTGGCGACCGTCCCCTGCCGAATCCTCGAACTCGAAGAACAGCAAGTCTGCGAAGTCGCGCTGGAAGAAAACCTCAAGCGAAAAGACTTGAACGTCCTGGAAAAGGCGCAGGCGTTCGCAAACTATCTCCAGCAGTTCGGCCGCACGATCGAAGAGTTGTCGAAACAACTCAGCCTCGACCGTTCGACGGTGTCGAACCTGCTCCGATTGCTCGACCTTGCAGAACCGGTCAAGCAAGCGCTCCGCGCGGACAAGATCAGCGGCGGCCACGCGCGAGCACTCCTGTCATTGCCGGCCAAGAAGCAAATCGCACTTTGCCAGCGGATCGAATCGGAATCCCTGTCCGTCCGCGCGACAGAAGCCGCCGTGCGAGACCTGCTCGCCGAATCAAAATCCAGCACCGAGACCGTTGCCTTCGATCCGCATCACAAGCCGAAGCCCACCGCCACTCAGCACGTCATGTCTTTGCAAGGCCAACTTCGCGATCTGCTGGGCGTCCCGGTCGAGATTAAACTGCGTGGCAAAGAGTCCGGTCAGATCCTGATCACCTTCGGCTCGAACGATGACTTCGAGCGTGTGCTGCGCGTGCTGCGTCGCGCTGCCTGAGCAGGATCGTTCCACGTGAAACCGCTCGTTGACGGTCTCTCACAACCCACCTAAACTCCGCCGCACTTTCCACGTTCGCACACTGCGGGATGTAGCTCAGCTTGGCTAGAGCGCCTGGTTTGGGACCAGGAAGTCGCAGGTTCAAATCCTGTCATCCCGACTTCCATTTCCTAACGATTCCGCCTTTCTGCCGGAATCAGGATCGGAGTCGAGCCCGGAAGGAGATTCTCCCTCCGGGCTTTTCCTTTCCACGGACACAGATGCTTGTAGGGCACGACGACTTGTCGGTCCAGAATACTTCTCGATCGGTGACGGCGTGTCGCCCCAGGGCGATTGCGCGATACTGGGCAAGCTGCGATAGTTGCGGCATGGCGATTTGAGGAGTCCGCTCGACAGGATGTTGGGCGATCAAATCGCGTTCGTGTTGGAGGACGAGCATCGTGCCCAAGCAGTCCAGCGTGCGTGTGGCG
>CAMAWN010000322.1 GCA_945861865.1 Candidatus Kuenenia stuttgartensis
GTCGGAAAAAGAACCGTGGCTGATGCGGCTGGCTCACATGATTCACAACCCGGTCTTGAGAATCTGCATGGATCACCGCTTCGCGGTCGTGTCGTTCGCAGCCTGCGTGCTTGTGTTCGCGTTCGGCATGATCGCTCCGAATCTCGGCAGCGAGTTCATCCCGCGACTGTCGGAAGGCTCGATGACGGTCAACGTCGTGCGGCTGGCGGGGACCGACCTCAGCGAATCGAACCACATGAACTCGGTGATGGAGCGGATCATTCTCGACAAATTCCCGAACGAAGTGCGGCACGTCTGGAGCCGCGTCGGGACAGCCGAAGTCGCGACCGATCCGATGGGGATCGAACTGACCGACATGTACGTCACGCTGCATCCTCGCTCGCAATGGACGCGAGCCAAGACGCAGGAGGAATTGCTGGGCCTGATCGAAAAAGAAGTCCGCCCGATCCCCGGCCAGCGTGTCGCGTTCTCGCAGCCGATTGAGCTGCGCATGAACGAAATGATTTCCGGCGTGCGAGCCGATTTGGGGATCAAGCTGTTCGGCGACGACTTCACCGTGTTGGTCGCGAAGGCGGCCGAGATTGAAGCGGTGTTGAAGACGATTACCGGCAACGCGGATGTCTCCGTCGAACAAGTCACCGGCCAGCCGGTCTTGCAGATCCAGATCAAGCAAGACGAAATCGCCCGCTACGGCATTGCCGCGCAAACGGTGCTCGACTTGATTCAGTCGGTCGGCAGCTTGGAAGTCGGGCAAGTCGTCGAGGGGCAATTGCGGTTCCCGCTAGTGGCTCGCTTGCCGGATCGTTTGCGGGGCAGCCCGGAGGCGCTCGGCACGATTCAAGTGGCGACACCGACCGGCGAACGCATTCCGCTGTCGCGGCTGGCCGACATCCGCATGGTCGAAGGGCCATCGACGATCACACGCGAATCGGGTCAGCGACGCATCACGATCACGACCAACATTCGCGGCCGGGACATGGGGACGTTCGTGGCCGAGGCTCAGCAGAAGGTCAACGAGAAAGTCAAACTGCCCCCCGGCCGCTACTTTCTGGAATGGGGTGGCCAGTTCGAGAACTACGAACGTGCCCGCAATCGGCTGTTGATCGTCATCCCGGTCGCCATTGCGATGATCTTCACGCTGCTGTTCTTCACCTACCACAATATCATCGACTCGCTGCGCGTGTTCACGGGCGTGCCGTTCGGCTGGGTGGGCGGCATCATCGCACTGTGGTTGCGCGACATGCCATTCTCAATCTCGGCGGCGATTGGCTTCATCGCACTCTCCGGCGTCGCCGTGCTGGATGACATGATCCTCGTCAGCTATGTCCGACAACTCCGCCGCACCGGCATGAAGATTCACGACGCCGTGCGTCAAGCGGCGATCACACGGTTGCGGCCCGTGTTGATGACCACGCTCGTCGCCAGCTTCGGCTTCCTGCCGATGGCACTCTCGACCGGCCAAGGTGCCGAAGTGCAACGCCCGCTGGCGACGGTCGTCATCGGCGGAGTCATCGGTGCGATGGCCATGTCACTGCTGGTGCTCCGCGTGCTGTACCTGTTTTTCGATGCCATCGCTCACGCGATCCAATGGTTCCTGATTCGATACTGCCACATGTCCGAGTCGGTAACGGCCCCGATGCTGGGCCTGCTGGTCGAACACGAAGAGGGCGATTCGCCCTTGGTCGGAGTCAGTGCCAGTGAGCATTCCGAAGAGAAGGAACTCACCCATGTTTGAAGAGGGGCGAGGGATGAGTGGGCGAGGGGCGAGCGACAGGCAGTCGCATGGCTGTCGCGCCGCCTTTGATTTCTCGCCACTCATCCCTCGCCCCTCACCCCTGTTTCCCAACCCCCTGTTTCACGAAGGAGACCTTGAGATGACGACACGAAAACTTTGGACGGCTTGCGGCTTGCTCGCGGCGTTGATGTTCGCGGCCAACGGCTGCGGCGAATCGGCCCCCGCGCCGAAACAAGTCGCTCAGACCGACAAGCACGATGACCACGCCGACCACAAGGAAGGCGACGGCCACGATCACGGCAAGGACGGCAAGAAAGAACACGACCACAGCGGCTGGTGGTGTGGCGAGCACGGCGTCCCTGAAGGCGAATGCAGCATGTGCAACTCGAAAGTCGCCGCCGCGTTCAAGGCCAAGGGTGACTGGTGCGACAAGCACGAACGCGCTCAATCGCAGTGCTTCATCTGCGACCCGAAGTTGCAGGAGAAGTTCGCGGCCGTGTATCGCGCGAAGGAAGGCAAAGAGCCGCCAGCCATCGAAGAGGAAGCTCCGGCCAGCGGCGAGAAGAAGTCAGGGACTTAGTCGAGAGACGAGGGCGAGCGATGCGCCACGACCTGATCTCAATGCAAGTGTCAATTTAGAGTGGCTGTGCTTGGCAGTGACGCTTGCGAAGACTTTTCGCAAGCTCACCGCCTGGCTGTCCGAAAAAAAGATGAGCCGCCTTGCGCGGCTGCCCAGGGAGGGGCGATCATGGGAACTCATTGTCTCGCGAGGCGACTCGCTGCGTTTGTGCTCACTCTTGGATTGGCGATTTTCGCGGATGCGCCTAGCGTGCGAGCCGATTGGCCGAAGCTATGGCGCAGTTCCAAACCCAAGGTCACGGTGGCTTCTGCGGCACCAAGTCGCATGGTCAGCGAGACCGCCGCACAACCTTCTGCGGTGAGGCACGCCGCCCACGCAGCTACCACGCCGAAACCGTCAGTGACTCCCGCGTCCGCCACCACGGCGCAGAAGTCGGCTCCCTACGAAGAAGACGTTGTCGTTCCAGGCAAGCCGCGACGGACTGAGACGGTCGATCCTTGTGACGATCCGGAGGATGCGGCCACTCCCGGCATGACGCTCGACGCTTTGGTGGCGCTCGGCCTGGAGCAGAATCCGCGACTCGCGAAAGTCTCGTTCGGCGTCGAGTCCGCGCGGGGCCGAGCGTATCAAGCTGGACTGTATCCCAATCCGTTGGTCGCGCTGACGTGGGATGAATTGGGTGACAAGACTGGCCGTTCGGGCGTCAACACGCTGCCGTTGGTGACGCAAGAACTCGTGATGGGCCGCAAGCTGAAGCTCAGCCGCGCCGCCGCCGAGCGTGAAGTCGAGCAAGCCAGTTGGGGCGTGATGGCCGAGCGTTACGCGATGCTGTCCGAAATCCGTGCGGCCTATTTCGACGTGCTGGCCTTGCAAGAACGAGTCCGTTTGCTGTGCGAGATTCGCGGCTATGGCCGTGACGTGACGAAGACCGTCCGCAGCCTGCGTGACGACGCCAAACAATTGGCGGACATCGACGTGTTGCCGGTCGAAGCGGAACTCGCTCGTTACGAAGCGGACGTGGAATCGGCTCAAGCGGAGAAAGCGGCGGCGTACAAACGGCTGGCCGCGCTGCTGGGTATCCATCGGCTGGCGATCACCAAAGTCGCGGGCCGCCTCGCGGATTATTCGTTTCCGGACTACGACGCCGAAGGCACGCCGATGTATGTGCTCAGCGTCCATCCAGAAATCCAGATCGCTCAGTGGGGCGTCGAGAAGGCGAAGTTCGTCGTCCAACGCGCGAAGGCCGAGCCGATTCCGAACCTCAGCGTCAACGGCGGCTACGTCCGGCAGAACCAGAACCGTTCCGATGACTACACGCTGGGCGTGAGCGCGTCGATCCCGCTGTGGAATAAGAACCAAGGCAACATCCGCGCGGCTGAAGCGGAACTCTGCGCCGCGATGCAGGAAGTCGGCCGCATCGAAAACGACCTGACGGATCGCGTCGCCACCGCACTGCGCGAATTCGCCTCCGCTCGCAAGCGTGCGTAAAAGTACCAAGCCGTCGTGAGCAAGGCCGAACAAGCTCAAACCATCGCCACCGAAGATCAACGACGAAACCTTCCGCCGCTGATGGTCCTGGAACTGCAACGCTCGGCTCGGCAGGCCCGCCTGGAACGCCTCAAATCCATCGGCGACGCCTGGAAGGCTGCGGCCACGATCTCCGGCTTGACGATCGAAGACAACTGGC
>CAMAWN010000323.1 GCA_945861865.1 Candidatus Kuenenia stuttgartensis
AACTGACCCTGCCGCTGACCGTGGTGGACGACCTCCTCATCGAATCCTCCGAGACGATTCAAATTGCGTTAGCCAATCCCGTCAACGCCACGCTCGGCAAGATCGCTTCGACCACCTACACGATTCTCGATAACGATCCCACGCTGTCGGTGTCGTTGGCCAACGCTAGCGGTTCCGAATCGACGACAGCAGGCAACTTCCTCGTCTCACTGAACGCGGCCAGCACGCAAACGGTGACGGTGGGCTATGCGGTGACAGGCGGGACGGCGACGAGTGGGACGGATTATTCATTGAGCAAGGGGACGTTGACGTTCGCGCCGGGTCAGACTCAAGCGTCGATCCCGTTTACGGTGGTCAACGACACGTTGAGCGAAGGGAATGAGACGATTCAAGTGGCGTTGTCGAATCCGGTGAAAGCCAGCTTGGGGACGTCGACGGCGATCTACACGATCACCGACGACGATGCGTTGCCGAGTGTCGGCTTCCAACCCACCAGCGCGGCCGGTTCCGAAGCGACGGCGTCTTTCAGTCTGCCGGTGTCCTTGTCGGCGGCATCGGGCCAGGCGGTGACGGTGCAGTACGCGGTGAGCGGCGGCAGCGCCAGCAGCGGCACCGATTTCACATTGGCCAGCGGAACGCTGACCATCCCGGCGGGTAAGACCACGGGCACCATCCCGCTGAAGATCGTCAACGACAAACTCAATGAAGCCAACGAGACCATCGTGGTGAGTTTGAGCAGTCCCAATGGAGCGGCGTTGGGAAGCAACACGTCGTTCACCTACACGATCACCGACGACGATGCGAAGCCAACCGTGGCCTTCAAACTGGCCACGGCCAGCGGCATTGAATCCGTGACTCAGCCACTGATCGTGGCCGTGCTGTCGGCCGCGTCCGGCCAAGCCGTGACCGTTGACGCGGTGTTCACAGGGACCGCCAGCGGCAGCGGCGTGGACTACGCCTTCACGAGCGGTCCACTCACGTTCGCTGCGGGCACGACACAACTGACCCTGCCGCTGACCGTGGTGGACGACCTCCTCATCGAATCCTCCGAGACGATTCAAATTGCGTTAGCCAATCCCGTCAACGCCACGCTCGGCAAGATCGCTTCGACCACCTACACGATTCTCGATAACGATCCACTGATTGGCTTTGACTTGACGCCTCCCGCATTGACGGTGCTGACCCCGACGGCGGGGATCGCGACCACTTCCAACGTCGTCACTGGCCGAATCACGGACAATTTTTCGGGGGCCTTTACTCTTCAAGCGTCGCTGGATGGCGGCGGATCGACAACGGTCGAGTTTGATGCTTCGGGCAACTTCACCTACGCCACGGGCTTGGCCACGAATGGGACCAAGGATGGTCCGCATACGATTGCATTTCGAGCCACTGACCGTGCGAGTAACACGGGAACGACCAACTTCGCCTTCACGTTGGATACTCAGGCACCCACGATCAGCATCACCGCACCGAACTCCGGTGTCGTGACCAATACCAATGTGACCGTGACTGGCTTCGTCACCGACCAAAGCAGCAGCGTGGCACTCTTTCAGGCCGCCGTGGATGACGGCACTTTCACACGAGTGATCATCAATCCTGCCGATGGTGCCTTCCAATTCACGACGACGTTGGCGGAGGATGGCACGGTCGATGGTTTGCACACCGTTCATCTCAAGGCCGTGGATGTCGTGGGGAACCTCGTGACGTCTGATTTGCCTTTTGATTTGCGAGCCAAAGTTATATCGAGCGCGCCGGTGATCAGTTTCGCAAGCCCCGCTCAGGGAGTGTTCTACAACCACAACATCACCATCGCGGGATCTCTGACGGATACGGTGGACGCGATCGCCAGTTTGCGAGCGGCGATTGACGATGGCTCTTATTCGGCCGTGCCGTTCGACGCCACCCACAACACGTTCAGTTTGGTGACCGCGTTCTCAACCACGGGAAGCGACGATGGTTTACACACCGTCCACTTTCAGGCCACTGATGCCGATAGCAATGTTTCCGCAGTCACGAACTTCTCGTTCACACTCGACGCGACCAGTCCGGTGATCAACGTGACCTCGCCGGCTTTCGGAGCTGCGACGAACCACAACCTGACAATCCAAGGCACAATCACGGAAGCTCTGTCCGAAGTGCATGACGTCACCGTCTCTGTGGACGCTGGCACGTCCACTGCGCTGGCATTGGATCCGGGAGGCAACTTCAGTTTCGCGACCACCCTCGCTCTTCCGGCCGACCATGCGACGGACGGCACACACCAATTTCGATTCCGTGCCACCGATACGGTTGGCAATGTCTTGGATTATTCGTTCCCGTTGATTGTGGACACGACCGTGCCGCTAGCGCCGGAATTCGATCTGTCCTCGACCTCGGACACGGACACGCTGGGAGACCAGACCACCAGCAACACGCGCGTGACGCTCATCGGAGTCACGGATCCGAATGTGAGTCTGCTGCTGGTCCAAACCGGAGCGACCACCGTCTCCTCAAACAAAGGTGTTTACCAATTCACCGACGTGCCGCTGAACGAAGGCAATAATAGTTTGATCGTGCAAGCCACGGATGCCGCCGGAAACTCCGCGAACTCCGAGCAGACGATCCAGCTCGTGACTATTGTCAACGCGCCGCCGAATGCCGTCGTGGCCTGGAATCGCACGGCCTTGGAAGCCATTCGCCTGGATGCCTCGGACCCGCTGTACGCGTCTCGCGGTTTGGCGATGATCCAAGCGGCAGTGTTCAACGCCATCAGCGCGATTGATGGCACTCCGGGCTATTACTCTCAATTGTCCGCTGCAGCCGGAGCATCTCCCGCCGCCGCGGTTTCTCAAGCTGCCGCCACGATCCTCAAGTACCTCTATCCCGGACAAGCGAGCTTCTTCACTTCCACCCTGACGAGTTCCTTGGCGGACGTCCCGGATGGCCAGTCCGAAACGGACGGCGTCGACATCGGTCAACGAGCGGCCGACGCGATCATCCAATTGCGAGCCAACGACGGCTCGCGGGACTATGTGGAGTATGTGCCGGGCACCGGCCCAGGCGTCTGGCAGGAAACAGCACCGCTGTACGCGGTGGCTTTGCATCCGGAATGGCCCGACTTGCTGCCGTTCTTGATGAACTCCGGCGATCAATTCCGGCCGGCAGGACCACCTGAATTAAGCAGCCAGCAATGGGCCGACTCCTTCAACGACGTCAAAAGTCTGGGCGAGGTCGACAGCACCACACGCACCGCGGATCAAACCCAGATTGCGAGATTCTGGGCGGATGGTCCCGGCTCGTACACGCCGCCTGGCCACTGGAATCAGATCGCCGAGCAAATTGCTCAGCAAAAGGGGAATAGCCTCTCCACCGATGCGAGACTGTTCGCGCTCTTGAACCTCACGCTGGCGGATGCCGCCATCGTCGCTTGGGATGCTAAGTTCGCCTACAACGCCTGGCGGCCGATCACCGCCATTCAAGAGGTCACCTCCGACGACAATCCGTTGGTGGAAGCTGATCCGAATTGGACTCCGTTCATTATCACGCCGCCGTTCCCGGAATATGTCTCCGGCCATAGCACCTTCAGCAGTGCCGCCGCGACGATCTTGAACTCGGTCTTTGGAACTTCGGTCAGTTTCAGCACGACCTCCGCAACTTTGGCGGGCGTCACCCGTTCGTACACCAGCTTCGATCAAGCGTTGGCCGAAGCCGGACGCAGCCGCATCTACGGCGGCATTCACTTCGAGTTCGCCAATCAAGATGCCAAAGTCGCTGGCCGGGCACTCGCTAATTTCGCTCTCAATTCGTTCAACGCCAGCAACGATACTCAAGCTCCGAAGATCGCGGCCACCACGACGCTGACGAATGAAACCACCGCCACGAATTTCACGGTCAGCGGCCGAGTGGTCGATAATCTCGCGGGCGTCAAGACGTTGACCGCGCAGCTCGATACCGGCACCGTCGCCACCGTCACGTTCCAGGACGACGGCAGTTTCTC
>CAMAWN010000324.1 GCA_945861865.1 Candidatus Kuenenia stuttgartensis
CCACATCGCATGGTTGGTGATTCCTTCTTGAGGGCTGACGGATCACGGTGACGCTTTCGGACGTCTCGTGCGCGATTGACTATTCCAGATTACGCGGCACGTTCCAGGAGTGGTATTATGCGATGCCTGACTCAACCAAACCACACCACGCGGCGACGACGATTCGCTGCTTTGCATTCAGGACACGGTCATGGATATTCGCTGCTGCGTTTCGTGGAATTGTCGCGCCGTTCGGAAAGCGGCTAGGGCGAAACTGCAAATCGCCACCTGGGTGCTGATGGTCGTCGGCGCGATCGGGCCGGGCAGGTCGGCGGTTGCTGACGAGCTGAGCGTCGATCTGCAGGTCATGCCGCGCGTACAGCAGGGACGCATCAGTCCGTACATCTTCGGCGCCGGGATCGACCACAAAACCAATCCGCTGCGTGCGCCCAAGTATCCGGAAAAAGTGCTCCGCGACATCGGGGAATCCGGGCTGCGCATCGCACGTTATCCAGGCGGGTTCGTCTTCAACCGCGACGAACACCGCGGCTCGTGGGCCAATTTCTTTTGGCAGGATCACATCGGACAAAATCCGGATCGTCAGCCCACCGAAGTCTACGACCTCGATACGTTTCTCCAACTTTGCGAACGCTTCAAGATCGAGCCCTTGATGCAGATCAATTTCGTCGGCGAAACCCAAGCGTCCGTGCAGGGCTACCTGGAGTACCTGGTGGGCGATGGAGACATCGACGGCGACGGCGTCAATTGGGCGGAGAAACGCAAAGCCAACGGCCGGCTTCAACCGTACAAGATCACCTACTGGCAGCTTGGCAACGAGGTCCACAGCTACCCGCAAGGCTTCCACGAAAACGTCGCGGGCGCGAAGGAATATGCGAAAGCTCTGGAGCGTTTCGTGCCGCTGGTCCGCAAGATGTCACCGGGGGCGAAGGTGCTCGTGCCACTGATCAACATGCAACGTCCGCGTTCCGAGATGAAACTCAAGCCCGGCGCCCCGGACATCAACTTGACGACCAGCCACGATTTTGCCGTGGCATTTCTCGAAAACTTAAACGTCGACGTCGACTACTTCGACTGGCACTTCTACCCAGCCAATGGCTGGAACGGGAAGTACGATTTCCTGGGCACTGACGACGAATGGAAACACCTTTACTGCTGGGGAACGAAGTTCCGCGAATGTCACGAAGTCATCAACGGGCTGATCAAAGCGAAGTGCAAACAACAGCCGCCTCCCAAGCTGATCGTCGGCGAATGGTCCGCCGACTGGACCGGTGGTATTTTCCGACAACACGACAACAGTTATCGCGGATCGCTGATGCGGACGATGGCCTCGGCCGTGTTCATGTCCGATCAACTGCTCTACATGATGCAGAAAAGCGTCCCCTCGGAGAACCTCCACGCAGCATTCTGGCACACCTTTTCCAATGACGCTCAAGCGTTGTTCTCGATTCAAACAACGCGCGATCAGGGCTTGGCCTACAAGGGAAAGAGCACCGACGAAGGATACGGTTACCGCATGCCGATCTACTGGACGTTCAAGCTCCTCAGCGAGCAACGCGGGGAGTTTCTTGTCGAAAGTCGCCTGCAAGGCAACAACTCGATCGACGCCCCCAAGACCGGTTTGTACTTCGATCCGAAATATTCGTTCGATCGCGTGACCCATTGCGCGTCTGTGAGCGGCGACCGACTCTACGTCGCGCTGCTGAACAAGGACGCGCACCAGTCCGTCGAGACCCGCATCGACATTCAGGACTGGCCAAGAAAGTCCGCAATCGAAGTCCACGAAGTGCGAGCGGACAGTTATCTCGCGGAAAACACAATCGAACGGCCTGACACCGTGAAGCTCGCTGATCCGCAGACACTCCAACTCGCGCAAACCGGCACGCTGACCTACCGGCTCAAGCCGAACTCGCTGGTTGTGCTCCGCTTCGAGAGCGCGAGAAACGAATAGTCCAGACCGCGGAATGGCCGGTTTGGGCTGCGGGCGAAGCCCGCATTAAGTTTGTGATCCGAAGGGTCAAATTGTCATCTGACGTGGACTCTGTTGATCCTGTGGTATGAGCAGTTCGCTTACTTCGTTGCGGTCTTGCTGTTCATGAAAGCGCCGATGCGGCGGATGGCTTCGCGGGATTCAGGCAGGCCGCGGATTTGGAAGACATGCACCATGCCGGGCCAGATTTCGAGGGTGACTGGTGTGCCATCGGCACGGGCTTTCTTGGCGACTCGGATGCTGTCGTCGCGGAGCATTTCGTGTTCGCCGGTTTGAATCAGGATCGGCGGCAGACCTCGGAAGTCACCGAACACTGGTGAGGCGAGTGGCTCGTGCGGGTCCGATTTAGCCAAGTAGCGACTCCGAAATTCGGGCATCGTTCGCGAGCTAATGATCGGGTCGTAAACCGACGTCAGCGATTGGCTGGAGAGAGTGAAGTCTGTGCCGGGCGAGATCGCGATCGCTCCGGCTGGCAACGAGCGCTGACGTTCTTTGAGCGCCAGCAGAGTTGCCAGTGTCAGATTTCCTCCTGCTGAGTCACCCGCGACGAACGTGGCTTTGGCAGCTCCGGGACCAGTGGGACCGTTGACGACGAGCCAGTCGTGTGCCGCGACGCAGTCGTCCAGTCCTGCGGGAAAGGGATGTTCGGGAGCCAGTCGATAGTCCGGCAGCAAAACGACACATTTCGCCGCGCGGGAGATCTCCGCAGCCAGCGGCAGATAATTGCCGCCCGATCCGGAGACCCATCCGCCACCGTGCAAATACAGCAGTCGCACAGCGGGATCGGCATCGGGAGTCAGGACCCATTCGCAAGGGATGTCGCCCACTTTGACCTTGGCCAGCTTGACTCCTGGAACGGTCGGCTCTTGTCTTGAACCCATGCCCGCGCGCAGGCCGCTGAGATCAAAACTGCTGGCGCCGAACGGGGGGGACTGACGGCGACGTTCCAATAACTGAGCTCCTTCCAGCGACACTTCGCGCTGCCAGACATCGCGCGAGGCGTGACGGCGAGTCGGCTCCAGTAGATCGACAAGCGGCAGCTTCTCGAACACGAGATGCGATTGGCTCCCTTCATACACGATTCCGACATGATCGCGATCAATGCGGGTGAGGCTCGGATAACCGGCACCTCGGCCTTCATCCAACAACCAATGATGCGAGTCCGGCCAAGTCAGTCCGTCGTCGAAGCTGACCTGCACTGTTTGATGAGTCCGGCCATTCTGTGAGTGCGGGTTGGCGAACAGCAGGACGTGTTTCTTCTCGCCGGCCGCTTCGTAGTCGACTCGCAGCAGGCTGCCGTTGCAGTTTGGTTCGATCAGCGTGTTGCGGTTGGTCGCGTGCGGCTGCCAGGTTTGGCCCAGATCCTTTGTAACGAACACGGCGCGGAAACGTTCGCGGTCGTTGCGCATGTTGAGCATGATCGAGCCGTCGCCGAGTTGCGCCGCTTGGCACTCGTTGCCGCCACTGTAAGCGGGTTTTCCGACGGTCCAGGTCATCCCGTGATCGCGACTGATCATGATGGTTGAGAACGTCGCTGTTGCCGTTCGGCCATCGCGGCCTTGGACCGGCATGACCAACGTTCCATCCGGCAGGTTGATCCCTTGCTGCGGTGACGGCGCGAGCAACCACCACGCCTCCTGTTTGAGCTTGCGAGTCAGGTTCTCCGGCTTCGACCATGTGAGGCCGTCGTCCTGCGACCGGACCATCAGGAGCTGAGCACTCTTGCCGATTTCGAAGCCGGGTTCGGAGCCGTCGTCGTTCCACTGATGCTTGCCCGGCTTGCCGTTCATCCAGACGGCGAAACAGAAAATCTCACCTGTCTGTCGATCGACGATGAGCCCCGGATCGCTGCAACCATTCAGCTCCTGCGGCAGCCCGCCGTACTCGCCCATGTCCATGATGACCCGCACCGGCTCCCAGCTTTGTCCGCCGTCGGTGCTGCGGCTGAGTCCGATGTCGATGTCTTCCTGCAA
>CAMAWN010000325.1 GCA_945861865.1 Candidatus Kuenenia stuttgartensis
CCATCACTCACTGGCAACATCGGATTCACCAAGCTCGAACCAGCCATGTGAAACAACGTCTCAAAGAACTCGAAGCGGCCCACATTTCACTCGACCAGCTCCCACGTTGTCGCTCCGCATGACAATGAATAGTGCGCAGTAGTATTAGGAATGGGGAAGGCATACGAAATTCAGTGAGGAAAGTTTGCAGAAGCCATCAATGCCGTCCGCCCGACTCGAGTAACAGGCCACGGGCTGTGAAAACTCAAGTCTCGAGTCTGGCAGGAGGTTAGGTGGGCGAAACTGGCTGTGAGCGTAACGAGCATCCCTTCACATCGGCAAGAATCAATTGGAAAAACCAGCCCGTGATTGAGAGAGCACGGGGAGAAGACGACGAGCGAAGGTCTCAGATTATTCTGTCGGTGACTACTCCTGCCGAATTCCGCTGGCCGATTGCCGTTATCTCTTTTTGGAGTCGGTAACGACAGCCATCGGCTTTCGGCCGGAGTGGATTGGAAATCGAATTGCCCGTGAAGCTGAGCGGCTCGTTAATCGGTACAGTCGGGCGAAATCGCCTGACCGGTTCTGAAACCACGTCTCCGAGTACGGAGTGCTTGCCATGTTGTGCCGCCGGCTGCTGTGTGTTTTGGTTGGACTTTCGACGTTGTGCTCAGCGGCGTTTGCAGAGGACGCCTTTTTTCGAGTGCGATTGCTCGAAATGAAATTCAGCGACGGCGAGTTGCCTGATTTTCAGGGGCACCAGCCGGAGTGGCAGCTGCGACAGCGAGTCATGCAAACGCTGCCGGACGTGCAGCTTGATGAGCCGGGCGAGGCGTACCTGCAACAGACCGATCTTCAACGATCTGTGTGGGATTGGGCGATGCCGGATCGACTCGCGGTGGTGCATGTCGTGATTCGCACTCCGGTACGGAAGGATGTTTCGGGACGGTTAGTTTTGCCCAAGCCTGACGGCAGCGGACTGGTCGCACTGAAATTTCGACTCGCGGCGGACTCGGCCAATCCCAACGCCGCGCGAGAGTTTCAAATCGCCAAGATCGAGCACTACGAACGACGACTGCAACAGAGCCGCGTCGGTGCGGCCTGGTATCGCCATCAAGTTTGGCTCGCGAACAAAGCGCTGGGGACTTTGTCGCCGGGCGAAGGCGCGCGAATTCGGCAGGTCTCGCGGCAATGGAACGGTGGCCGCAACCAAAATGACTTTGACCGGACCTACGACTTGTTCTCCGGCGGTCGAGCCGTCAGCGAGAACCTGCAGCTTGATCGTGAATTGCTGTTCCCGCGCGGGAACTCCGATCAGGCGAAACCGGTGTCGCTGGATTCGATCACGGGGATCACCGTCAAAGAGATCGACTGGCAGCCGCTGATCAAGGACGCGAAGCCGAAACTCGATGCGCTGGCGAGTTCGATTCCGGCGGATCAGCACGTCGTCTTCTTCCCGACGTTCGCGGCGGCGATGAAAGTGGCGGACGAAGCCAAGCGGCAAGGGACCGCGATCCTGCGGCACACCGAGTTTTCGTCGCAGGACACGCATCTGGTCGATCGCTACGAGCAGCAACTCGGTCTGTCGTTGAGCACGCTGGGACGACTGCTCGGCCCGCAATTCGTGTCGAGCGTGGCGATCACCGGCAGCGATCCGTATTTCGCGAGCGGTACCGATGTGGCCGTGTTGTTCGAGGCCAAGCAGCCCAACGTACTGGCCGGATTGTTGCTGGCAAAGATGCGCCTCGACTCGTCCAAGCGGCCCGACTCGAGGCCCATCGAAGGGACGACCGACGGCATCAAATACGTGGGCCAGCGATCGCCGGATCGCCGCGTTTGCAGCTTCATCGCCGAGTTCAATCACGCGGTCGTCGTGACCAATTCCCTCGCGCAGTTGCAACGGCTCGGGGCGGTGCGAGCCGGCAAGGCCGTGGCGGTCGCGGCATTGCCGGAGTACGCGTTCTTTCGGCAGCGGTATCAACTCGGCGATGCGTCCGAGTCCGCGTTGCTGTTCATCAGCGACGCGACGATTCGCCGCTGGTGCGGCCCGCGCTGGCGGATCGCGTCATCGCGACGGACTCGCGACGCGGTCGTGCTGACGCAGATGCAGGCGACGCATTTGGACACGCTCGTGACCACCAAGGAATTGACGGTTGCAACAATCCCAACGGACCTGCCGACCTCGCAGCAGGCCGACTTGCAGTTGACCTCCGAAGGCGTGTCATCGCCGTCACTGGGACGTCCCGATTTTCTGACTCCGATTTCCGAACTGACGTTCGATTCCGTCACGATGGCTGAGCGAGACGCCTACCAGCGCTGGCGAGACGGCTATCAAAACAACTGGACGGTCGCGTTCGATCCGATCGCACTGCGGATCGGCACCGATGAGAAGCGACTCATGGCCGATCTGTCGATCATGCCGCTGATTGTTCGCAGCGAATACAATCTGATGCTGCAACTGGCGATGGGAGTGAAACTGAAACCCGATTCGGGAGAACCGCACGACACGATCGCTCACTTCGTCATCGCCTTGAACCGTGAGTCCTGGCCGGTCCAGTGGGCCAACGGTGCCTTCACAATCATGTTCGGCAATCACCATCCAGTGACTCGCGCCGCAGCCGACAAACCGCTCGACCTTCTCGGCTGGCTGGGGAAATCGATTTCGTTCTTCGCTGACCGCGATCCCTATTGGGATGAACTGCTGAAACTGGACGCGCACGAGCGCGCACTCAAACTCCAACGCGAGGGCTTTCGTCTACCGGTCGGAATTCGCATCGAGGTGAAACAGCCGCTGAAGCTGGAGTTGTTCCTGACCGCCCTGCGTGCGTTCATTCAACAATCGGGACCGAACCTCACGAAGTGGGACACGCTGGCGCATCGCGAGCAGGCGTATGTCAAAGTCTCGTCCGCACGTCGCGGAGCCGCCGAAATCGAAGAGCTCGACAATGTGGCACTGTATTACTCGACGATCGGTGATGGCCTCATCCTGACTCCGAACGAAGAGGTCCTGAAGCGAGCCATCGATCGGCAACTCGCTCGCGACGCGAAGGCCGACGAGACAAAACCAGCCGGAGCCGCAACCGCCGAAGCGAAGCCAGCCGACAACCCGCCAGTCACCGTTGTTTCAAGCCCCGGCTGGCTGGGCGAGAGCGCCGCAGTGAGTTTCGATCAAGTCCTGCCGATGTTCTTCCTGTGGTACTCGGAAGTCGTCGATCCTCGACAAGCCGCTCAGACCAATTCGTGGAGCAATCTGCCAATCCTCAATGAATGGAAATGTCGTTTTCCGGGGCGCGATCCGGTCGAAGTCCATCGCCGCTTCTGGAACGCCGAACTCGTCTGCCCCGGCGGCGGCAAGTACGTCTGGAACGCACAATGGCGGACGATGGAATCCACCGTCTTCGGCCACCCCGGCGAACCCAAGCTGCCAGACAAGTTCGAAGCTCCGCTGTTCCCATTCACGAAAGCGAGCTTCGGCCTGACGTTTGAACTCAACGGATTGCGTTCGCGGTTGGAGTTAATGCGAGAAGCCAAGTAGACCGAAAGCCTACGTCCGGTCTACTTCACTGCTGGCAGAAGTGCGACGCCGTTTCTACGATCCTCGCCCTTCTCGCCGAGCGTTGTGAGCGGTGGCGAAAACGGAGCACTCTCAATCGAAAGGCAACTCTCGTGGCCAGTTTTGGAACCAATCGCCGAGCTGACGTGGACGCGGCGCTGAAGGATGTCGACTTCACCAAGAACACCTACCAAGTCGAGTTCGAGACGACGATGGGGAAAATTCTGCTCGACGTGTATCCCGACGTCGCACCGGGCCACGCCAACAACTTGATCGGCTTGACGAAGATCGGCTTCTACAACGGCATCATCTTCCACCGAGTCATCTCCGGCTTCATGAT
>CAMAWN010000326.1 GCA_945861865.1 Candidatus Kuenenia stuttgartensis
CCAACAAGCGGACCAGTCCCAAGTCGCGGTTGTTGAACTTCTCCAAGTTCTTCGTTTCGACGGCGAAGACGAACGAAACTTGCTGGCCGGTCGGTGCGGCGCAGAGGTGATAGAACCACGTCATCGGAACGCCGTCCGCCTCTCCTTCCACGATTACGCGAAACAGAAAGCGGCGGTCGTTGGCGTTGCGCGGCTGAAGCTGTTCGGTCTTCGTGATCCCTTTCAAACGCTTGCCGAGTGTCTGTCGGATGTCCGTTTGAAACTGTTCTTCGGAGGTATGGCTGCCGGTCGCGGCGGCCGGGATCGGCGAGACATTCACCTGCGCGATCAGGCCGCCTTGTTCCATCATGCGGAAGACGGCGACGGCGTTGGTTTGGTGGAACTGATACCAACTGCGATCGTGATAGAACCGCAGCCCCCACGATTCGAAGCGCAGGAACTGCATCTCCGTCGCCGGTTCCAGCGGGATGTCGGCGACCGCTTTGTCGTTGAGCAAGTTCGTCTCGGACGCTCCGTCCGCGAGCGACCGTTCCAGCGTGACATTCGCGGTCACTTCCATTCCGGGCATGACAGCACCGATAGAGCGGCCTTCCGTTTGTTGGACGCGAGCGCGCGTGATCATTTTCGCGGCCCGATCAAACGTGAATTCGCCGGCCAGTTGCACCGTCGTCGTTGCACCGAGTGTCGCACCATCCGCACCGCCGGTGAATGTCACGCGAGCAGTGGCGGCGTCGGCCTCTTCGAGCTTGCAGGTGATCTCGCCCTTGGTCATCGCCTCGATGCCGCACAGCATCTGCACGGCCCAGCTTTCGGGCTTCCAAGATTCGCCGGCCGCGACTTCTTCACGCGGCAGCAAACTCAAGAGCGGCAAGCTATCCCCCGGAGTGCGCAGCAAGTCGAGTTGGTCATAGGTCAGCGTCGCCGTCGAGCTGTAGAGGAATGCTCCTTCGCGGCGTCCCTGAGCGACGATCAAATGTCGCGTCTCCGGCAGTTTGAGCGTGGATTTCTTCGGCGCGGCTCCCTCCGGAGCGTCGGCGGAAGCGACCTCGGTGTCATTGCTGGCGAAGCGATACAGTCGAACCGCTCGCAAGGTTTCCGCATCGCGGCCGGTCCCACTCAGACGCCGCTCGAAGAAGCGATACTGCGCGTCGGCGGTCAGTTTCAGCGGGATCGTCTTGCCGCCACCAGCCGCCGTCTTGAGCTGACCGCTGACCTGCACATGACTCCGCACCAACTTGATGCGTACGTCTGATTCCGGTTCCGCGAGCTCGACTTTGTCAGCCGCGAACAACGACAGATCACCGATCACCAAGCTCAGACACAGGCTTCCCAGCCAACGCCGTTTCATCATGGCTCCCTCACGAACAGAGTCCGACTTCAATTTGTCGGTCGCGTAAATATCTCAAGCGCGTCCGCGAGGGAAGTCCGCTTGTGTGCGAGCCGGGGTCAGGTGTTCTGATTTCTGTTTTGGCCTCAGGAATGGAGGTCACACTTCGATTGCAAGTTTGACCGGCAAATGGTGTCGCGGGTGGATTGAGTGGCCAAAACAGAAATCAGAACACCTGACCCCTCTGCCGTGCCGCTTGGCGTTGGAAGACAGGTCGTTCCACAACATCGAGATCGCGAAACGGAGCCGGACGTTTCGCGAGCAGGCGTTCGTCGCGATTCCCTGTCCGATGCTCACGCTGGGCCGTCAGCCAGCGCTCGCTCCGTTCCAGCAGCCAGTGGCCGAGCGGTCGAGGGGACTCGGCGATGGATACGGTCGCCAGTTGGCCGGGGCCGAGCAATCGGCTCGTCGCGCGATCCAATGACACGTAGCCGATGACGTGCGGTTCGAGCAGTTCTTGTGAATCACGACCGCGCTGTGCGGGTTGACCGACCGAAACTTTGGTCGCGATCGGACCACCCGCGCCGGCGCACAGCGCGGGATGCGGTGCCTGGACCGTCGCTCGCGGTTCGAGCTTGTGCAGCGTGCCGGCCGCTGTGAAGCCATCATCGGTCAAACGGACGTGGACGACGTGATCCAGGCTCAGCGTTGCGGCCTCGAATTGTTCTGGAGAGATCAGGACGCGGACTTCCTTTTCCGCAGCATCGCCGATCACCAACAGTTCCCGTCCGGCAGAGACGTAGCTGCCAACCAGCGACGGCAAATCGGAGGCAGCCACCACGCCGTCCAGCGGAGCGCGGATCAGCAACAGCTCGCTCAAGTGATCGAGTTCCTCCAGTTTGGTTCGCAGTCCGGCGCGATTGTCGTCTTCGGCATTGCGGGCGGCGAGTTCTTCCGCCTGTTGAAACGTGCGGCCCCGTAGTTCCGAGCGTTCAATCTCAATGACCAACTGTCGGCGCTGCGATTCGAGCTCATGATTGCTCAATCGAATCAGCAGATCGCCCGCGCGCACGGTTTGTCCGGATTCGACCAGGACTTCTTTAACGAAGCCGGGAGACTCGGCTCGCACCGTCGCGGCATCGACCGATTCAATCACGCCGGGAAGCGCGATCGAATGCCAAGCCGTCACCGACGTCAGCAGCCACGTCAAACTCGCGGCGACACATGTGGCGATGGCCACGAAACGCATTCGTCGTGGCCGCTCGAACGCAGAGCCGACCAGCACATACCGCAACCCGCGCCACAGCGGTTGCACGAACCACGCGAGGACCGCTCCCGCTGCCAGCGCGATGCCCGCCCCCTCGAACCAGACGGCGGCGGCGACGATCAGCGAAATGCTCACCACCATCCGCCAGATCGCCGACGTCACGCCATAGGCCGCCACCAGCCAGGTCCGTCCCTCTGGCCAACTGGGGGATGTCGATTTCACTCCCAGCAACCAGCGCTTGGCCAAGTGGGTCAACCATTGCTGCCCGTGAACCGCGAGATTCGGCAATTCCAACCAGTCGGCCAGAATGTAATAACCATCGAACCGCATCAGCGGATTCGCGTTGAACAACAGAGTCACGACGCTGGCCGTCAGCATCAGTTGCAGCAGATGCTGACGCAGCAGTTCGTCGTGTGTGTTCGCCCAGAGCATGGCCGCGATCGCCGCGATTAGCAGTTCGGCGAACATCCCCGCCGCCGACGCGACGATGCGTCGCGATTTCGGCAACCGCCACGTCGAAGTCAGATCGACATACGGAATCGGTGCGAGCAAGACGAAGACAATCCCCGCCTCGCGCACGCGTCCACCGAACCGCACGCACGCCAATCCGTGCGACGCTTCGTGAATGACTTTCAGTCCCAGTCCCCACAGCGCGATCCACAGCCAATTGTGCGGCGCGAGAATGACTGCCGATTCGCGCCAGAGTTGCTCGGTGTGCGGTGCGAGTTGCCACGCCGCACAGGCCATGACCGCTAACCACATCAACAACCCGCCCAGGCTGAACAATCCTCCGGCGAGGGAATCCAACACTTCCAGCATGGGCTGCGGACAACCGAGTGGCAGTCGAATGCTTAGCGGGTTCAGCCGTCGTGCGAGCTTCGCGGCCTCGCCTTCATCGGCTCGGCCATTCTGGTCGCGCGGTCCGTCCGCCGCGAGCAGTTTGGATTCCACCAGCCAATGACAGATGACTCCGGCCTGTTGTTCATCGAGCGCATCGCGGCCGAGCACGGCCACAGATTGCGTGATCGCGTCACCCACCGTCGTCCGTCCGTCGAGCAGCGACAGAAACGTGTACTCCGGCAACCCAATCCGAAAGTACGCACCGCGGCTGGCGTCTTCGAGGACATAGCACTCGGCCCCGCCATACGACTGCCAGGTAAACGACACTTCCTCCCGCAGTCGCGGTCGAAGCTGTCGCAGTTCGTAGGTACGGACGTCGGTCATTACGAGACAGATCCGGGGTCAGGCGTTCAAATTTCA
>CAMAWN010000327.1 GCA_945861865.1 Candidatus Kuenenia stuttgartensis
GCCACCGTGCCGGCTCGCGCGAACAACAGCTACGAACACGCCGACACGACTCCCGGCCAGTACGAAGTCGTCCTGCAAATGTTCAAGTACGAAGGCTACGCCAAAGACCCCGCCGGAAATTTCACGAAGAGCAAGCTCGTCGAGGTCTCGAATAAGGTGAGTTACACCGTAGGATAGTGCAGTCGCGAAATTTGTCGGGGAGAAGGCTCATGATTGGACGTGGTGCGATTGCAGAGAGCTCGAATCTCTTAGAGCGACCACCTCGTTCACAACGAGGCGAGCCGGTTTGGGAAGTTGCCTATTGTTATCCGCGACAGGGTGACTGGAGCGAAGCGGACTTCTTGGAATTTGAAACCTCGAATTTCCCTGCTGAGTTAGTCGATGGCTGTTTGGAGTTCTTGCCGATGCCCACTCCCTCGCACCAACGGCTATTGCGGTATTTGGCTCGGCGATTGGAAGACGTGGTCGCAGCAGAGTCTCTCGGCGAAGTGCTCTGCGCTCCCTGCCCGGTTCGGCTCTGGGCGGGTCGCCTGCGCGAGCCGGATGTGTTCTATGTCCGTCACGATCGACAAGTGGAGGGCGACAAGCCGCCCAATGGAGCCGATCTCGTCATTGAAATCCTGAGTCCTGGCGCAACGAATCGCGAGCGTGACTTGGTCGCCAAACGGAACGACTACGCTCAGGCCAGCGTTGCGGAGTATTGGATCGTCGATCCCGACGAGCAAACCGTCATCGTGCTGTCACTCGATGGCCAGGCTTATCGCATTCATGGCGAATTTAGGCCGGGAACCGTCGCCACCTCGCCATTACTCCCCAAGTTTCAGATCAACGTGACGGAACTGTTTGAATCGGCGCAGTGAGACGTGTGCCCCCGGAAATACACAGTTTGGAAGACGACTGATGATGGTTCCGAATCCGATCACTGAGGAAATCCGCGAGATTCGTCATCGCTTGGCGGCTCAGTTCGATAACGACGTGTTCCGCATCGGTGCCGAGACACGCCGCCGTCAAGCGACATCGGGCCGCCGAGTCATTCGTCTGCCAGGCCGGACGCCAGCAGACAGAAAATCTTCGAGCCAAGGGACCAAGATGGGTGCCATCGCGGCCAAATCGAGTGTCGGCTCTGGGGTGATTTCGAGTTAAAAGGCCGACTTGAGTCGGTGCTCGTCGAGGTCTCCAATCAGATTTTGAAGGAGGAACACCATGTCCCTGACCGTGACTGTGGGAGAGGCTCAGGCGCAATTGCCGGAACTGATTGCCCGACTGACCTCCAACGATCAAGTGGTCATTTTGCAGGGCGATCGCCCTGTGGCGGAGTTGCGATCGACCACCAAAACAAAGCTGCGGCCTCAGTTTGGTGCCTGCAAGGGAATGCTGACGATCGTGACCGAGGATGACGAACACCTGCAGGACTTCGTGGAGTACATGTGATGAAGTTGTTGCTCGACACTCACACGTTGCTCTGGTTCGCCCTCGGCGATTCACAGTTGAGCGCTCACACCAGAGGTCTCCATTAATGTCAGATACTCCGTTTTGACTCAGAGATTCAAATTCATGCCGACCGTGTACATCGAAACTTCGATCGTCAGCTATCTGCGGCAACGTCCCAGTTCGCAGGTGGTGATGGCGGCTCGGCAGCTTTTGACGCATCAATGGTGGAACGACGAACGAGGCAATTATGAATTGGTCACATCGCAGTTCGTTCTCGATGAAGCAGCGGCAGGTGATCCGGTGTTGGCGGCAGAGCGGTTGCAATCGTTGGATGGCATTCCGCTGCTCCCGCGAGACGCTCGAATCGGCGTCATTGCTGGTGAAATCATGTCGCGAGCGATTTTGCCGTCGAAGGCTCTCGTCGATGCGTTGCATATCGCGATGGTGGCTCATCACGGGATAGACTACTTGCTGACGTGGAATTGCACGCACATTGCCAACGCGAGACTTTTGCCTCGGATTCACGAAGTTTTGACAGACTTGGGATACTCGATCCCAATCATTTGCACGCCGGAAGAGATGGTGGATGATGAGTTCGAAAACAGTGATTCGTGACCCGATCCTCGACGAGATTCATCGGACACGTCAGCAGATCGCCGAAAAGTTTGGCGGCGACATCGAGGCCATTCTGGAAGACGCTTGGAAGCGACAAGCCGCCTCCGGGCACGCCATTTGGCAAGGTTCATCGAAGAAGGCTGTGAAACATTGACTCCTCCGGGCTTGCCCCGGTGGCTCGCGGGACTTTGCACTACTCGCGTTCGATGCAATTCCAGTAGTGCAGAAGCCCGCGAGCCACCGACGCAAGGTCGGTGGGGCGGTGAAATCGGAAGTACGAAGGCTACGCCAAAGACCCCGCCGGAAATTCTACGAAGAGCAAGCTCGGCGAGGTCTCCAATAAGGTCAGTTACACGGTCTGAAGAGCAGAGGTCCGGGTCGTGTAGCTTGAATTGTTCGGCACCAATCGCCACCGAGATGTTGATGGTTGCAATGCAGTCAGCACATTTGATTCTCCTTGACGCAACTCGCAAGTTGCTGGAGTTGCACGCTGACCCCAAATGGGCGATGCAGCTTCCTAGCCGCTGCCCGCCCGTGCTGTGGTTCGGTAACGCTTCCTCGTTGAAACCGAAAGTTTTAACTCTCGGTGCCAACCCATCCCGACAGGAGTTTCTTTCAGATTCGTCCGCACAGGCAATCGAAAAGGTTCGTCGTTCCAGCGATCAATCGGCGCTGTCGTATCGGGAGCCGCCGGACAATCGTTTCCATGTTCTTGGTGGAGGCGAAACACTGGCGGATACGCTGAAATCCAAGAAACTTCAGCGACAAATCATCGACAGCTACAACTCCTACTTCAGCCGCAAACCTTACACGACTTGGTTCGGGCACGATCGCGACAACAGCTACAAGGTTGAAGGGTTTCTGCGCGGTTTTGGTGCGTCGTATTACGATGGCAGCGCGATTCCGCAACAGGCGATCCACATCGACTTGTTTCCGTTTACAACGCTCGCTGACTTCGGGCGCATTAAGTCGATGGTCAATGTGGCCTTGTTTGAAAATGGCTGGGCGCAACGTCTTGTTAGTCGGTTGGTAGAATTTCTTTCCCCGACCATTCTTGTCCTTTTCGGCCGCACGAATTGTGAGCATTTTGGTTCATATATTGATTGCTCGGTGGCAAGGATTCGATGGCAGTCGCTTGGGACCAGCGAATACTTCGTCGGCCGTTCTGAACGGTTCAATCTGCCAGTCGTGGGATTAAGCACCAACTTGGGAAATCCACGGGGCTATGACGCATCACAGTTGCGAGAGTATGGCAAACGAATTCGGCGACTAATCAAATCTGACCGCTAATAAGGAGATCACGATGCTTCACGTCGGTAATGAGCGAGTCCCAATGTGCTCGGGGCATGGACCCACTCGGCGGAGCTTCTTGCAATCTGGCTCAGCGGGACTCGTCGGCTTGTCACTTCCAAGCTGGATGTCGCTGGAAGCCAGCGGGGCTGTCGATCAGTCGCAGCAGAAAATTCGCAACTGCATCACCATTTTTTTGGTCGGTTCGCCGGGTCAGCACGATACCTGGGACATGAAGCCGGAAGCTCCGGCCGAGATTCGGGGGAAGTTCAAGCCGATCGACACCAACGTCCCCGGCATTCAAATCTGCGAGCACTTCCCGCTGATGGCCCGCCTGATGGACAAGGTCGCGTTGATTCGCAGCCTGCATCACAAGACCGGAGCGTCTCACGAGAACGGCCAGCGGTGGATGATGACCGGCCACGACTTCAACGCCGACAGCATGAAGCCGTACAGCGGCTCGGTGATCTCGCGAGTCTTCGGCAACCGCGGCACGCTGCCGGCGTCGATCAT
>CAMAWN010000328.1 GCA_945861865.1 Candidatus Kuenenia stuttgartensis
CTGTTCGCGAAAGCCGCTCGCGGTCATTGGGGGATCGAGAACACTTGCCATTGGACCCTCGACATGACCTTCCGCGAAGACGAGAGCCGCACCCGCGATCGCCACCTCTGCGAGAACCTCGCCTGGCTTCGCCTTGGGACTGCTCAAACAACACCCCAACACCAAAACCAGCCTCGCCATGAAACGCCGACAAGCAGGATGGTGTGTCTCCTTCCTCTCCGAAGTCCTGTTCAATTCAACGACTTAATGGGCGCTGGCCCTGACTGGACTCCCTTGTCTCGCAGTCGCCGCCGTTTGGAATTGGCATTGCCGTTAGGAGTGACTTCACGCGTCCGCAAAAATCCGACGAACCCCGCGACCGCGAGTTGGTGGACCTGGACTTCGCTCTTCAGCGTCGCAACGTAGTCCATCAAATGCTGGGTCGCGGTTCGGTATCGCCGAATCGTCGCCACCGACGACCGGCGGACCTGTTCGTGATATCGCAGGAACTCTTCACGCAAGGCACCGATGGTCATCGGCGTGAAGGCGAACATCGTCGCCGTCGCCGCCAACAACTGAGCATTCACCTCGGCTGCGATCCGCTCCGCCGCCTCGCGAGTCTCGGCCACCCGCCGACGTACCGGCCGATCACTCTCGCGAAAGTACAACCACCACGCTGAGTGGTGCAAATAAACCGACACGCGCCCCACTCGAAACCGGGCACGATCGCGACGCGATTTCCGCTGTCGCATGAAAGACCTCCCGCGCACATGATGTGCACCAATCGTGCACCAAGGCCGGTCTTTCAGAGCAAGAAAAACGCCGCAGCCGATTGCTAATCAATCAGTTGCGGCGAGCAACAATACTGTACAAGCGGAGAGGGAGGGATTCGAACCCTCGGTACCCTTGCGGGTACACTGGTTTTCGAGACCAGCACAATCGGCCGCTCTGTCACCTCTCCGACGCAATGGATTGCGTCATTCGCGGCTGTCCACGAAGGGGGCGGATGATAGCGGGCGTTTTGTTGAAACGCCAAGTGAGGGAATTGGCGCTTCGCTGAGTGATGCTTGCGAATGCAGTGCTCACGAAATGCAATTTAGATGCGGAGCTTCGCGATGAGATTCAGCGCCAGCGCGGGCCGTCGATTTGATCGACTTTCAGGACATGTTGAGGCCGCGTGTAAAGGGTTGGGCTGGACTTGAAGCGGTCGCGATTTTCAGGCGATGCGAAGAGAAACAGCTCGCCATCGAAGTACGCTCCGAACTGCGTGCTCCCTGGGATGGCACGATCCGAAGTCCACAGAACGACTGGGTCGCAACCAAGCAATCGTGGAGCGTACTTTCCAGGGTCGACTTTGAATTCACGGTATTCGACTTCGTCGCACAGCAGGTAAACGACCCCTTGATAGACGAGTGCGAATTCCGTTTTCCCCTTTCGCCATTGGCGATGCGTTGCCAACGAAACTGGGCTAAATCGGTCCAACCCAACCAGCAGTTTCTCGACCGGTGCTGGCGACTCTTTGCGAGCAGGTTCGACCACTGGCGTCGTTTCGGGAATCCGTTTGGTCGTGAGTCGTTCATCCGCTGAGCGATCCGGTGGAGTACTCGCATTCAGTTGTGACGATTCTGTCCGAGTGACCTGTGGCTGGACAATTTCTGATCCCGGAACGTCCTCTCGAGCGGGCATCTGCTCCAAGGCATGCCGCATCTGCCCCAGGTACCGCTTGCGGTCACGTCCCCCTTCCGACTTCAAAAGTACCGTCCCATCGGGAGCGACCACCACATCCGTCGGCAGGAGTTTGATCGCAAACTTATTGACCAAATCGGGGTTCTGATCGTAGTCGGCCATCACCGCGACGAAATGTCGCGACAATAAGTCGCGTACGTCGGAATGATGCAAGACATCCTTTTCCATATCGCGGCATGGTCCGCACCATGACGCGTGGAAGTGGATCAACAACGGCCGCCCTGATTGCTTGGCGACCTTCGCAGCTTCCGTGAAGTCGTGTTTCCAGGCATCTGGCTTGCTCGCGCCGATCGCCGTCAGGCTCGCCCAAATCAACAACCCGGCAGACATGGTCGAGCCATACAGCAGTCGATTGCGTAGCATCTTCTCACCTCATCCAGAAGCCGTTCGACGAGTGCCGTCCGGCATCTTTCACCGTTCGTCCTGAACAGCTTGCCCTACGTGGGTGCCCCGCTTCTGGTTCTATCGACCTTGAGCAGCGAGAAAATCAGATCGGCTCTGCCGATTTTGCCGAAGCTGCAACCCCTGTTCGGCGCGAAAGGCCACTTGGTGAAAGTGGGAAAAGTTGGCGGTGCCGGTCCAAGCTGACTCTGCCTGAGCCACGCAACGATCGCCAGCACAGGCATCACCAATGGAGCGGCCCAACCGTTTCCCAATCATCGGGGTCGGACATCGGGCGAACGAACTGTTCCAAGCGGTCGAGATCTCCGACCTCAAGGGCACTCGGACTGGCAATGTCGGCTAAGTCCAAGAAGTTCTGAAGTAATCGATGGCCGCCCGTGGTCAGCACTGACTCAGGGTGAAACTGCACTCCGAACGTCGGCCAATCGGTGTGTTCAAAAGCCATCAGCACGCCATCCCGCGTTCGAGCCGTCGGCCGCAAGCAGGCAGGCAGCGTGGCTTCCGGGACGAACAGCGAGTGATACCGAGTTGCCGTCAGCGGATTCGGTAAGCCGACAAAGAGCCGCGTGGCATCATGCTCGACGAGAGACGTCCGGCCGTGAAATGGCTCAGCCGCTCGGATGACTTCGCCCCCCAGAGCCGCCGCAATCGTTTGATGGCCCAAGCACACGCCCAACAGCGGAATTCTCGATCCCAGTTGCTGTACGACGTCCACGCAGATTCCGGACTCGTTGGGAGTGCATGGGCCTGGCGACAACACGATCGCCGCTGGTCGCATCGCAGCCACTTCGGTGACGGTGACTTGATCGTTTCGCACCACAGAAACGTCCTGGCCCAACTCGCGAAAGTAGCGAGCCAGGTTGAAGACGAAACTGTCGTAGTTGTCGATCAGCAGAATCATGGCGTGCAATTTGAGGTCAGAGGTCGCGGGTCGGGGGATGCAAAGCTCGCAGCATTCCGTCCGCCTTGTGAAGTGTCTCATCGTATTCGGCAACGGGATCGGACTGAGCCACGATTCCACCGCCGACAGAGCACTGAATCCAACCTCGGCGGATTGTGAAGGTCCGAATCAGGATGCTGCTGTCGGCCGAGCCGTCGAAACCGACGTAAAATAAGCTGCCGCAGTACGGGCCGCGCACAGTGGGTTCCAGTTCGGAGATGATCTGCATCGCCCGAACTTTCGGAGCGCCGGTAATCGAGCCGCCCGGAAATAACGCCGCCAGCAAGTCCCAGGCATTGAGTTGCTGACCGGCGGAGTCTCGGTCCAGTGTGCCACGAACCACCGAGACTAAATGCTGCACAGTCTCGTAGGTCTCAACCGCGCACAAACTCGGCACGCGGATCGAACCGGGCGAGCAGACCTTCGACAGATCGTTGCGGAGCAGGTCCACGATCATCACGTTCTCGGCCTGGTCCTTCTCACTCTCACGCAGTTCGTCTTCGGTGAAGAGGTCCGCTTCCGGGCGATGCCGTCGTCGCCGAGTTCCCTTGATTGGACGTGTCTCGACCACGTCGTCTTGCACACTCACGAATCGCTCCGGCGATGCGCTGGCAATCGTCCAATCGTCGTGAGCAAAGTATCCCGCGAACGGTGCTGGGTTGAGTTGCCGCAGTCGCAGGTACAACTCGAGTGCGTCTTCGCGAACAGG
>CAMAWN010000329.1 GCA_945861865.1 Candidatus Kuenenia stuttgartensis
CGCGAGAGCATCGCCAATACCGAATCGGCCATCCGATCGTTTAACCCGGAGCCAACGGCGACGGCCACTCTCGACGGTCGCTCTTGAAGGCGGCTCTCGACGGACGCTCTCGATCGTGCCGTCGCCGTTGGCTCCGGGTTAAACGACACCCGAAACGCCAGATACCCTGGCACTCCAAACGCCAACATCCACGCGCCCCAAAACACTTGCTCGCCGACAGAGCCACCGAACCGTCGCAATCGCCGCACCGCCAGCACGCTCCACAGCACGACCGAGACATGCAGCACCCCCAGCGGGATCAAGAAGTCTCTCAATGCTGTCTCCGGCCGCACGCGAGCCACCTTCAAACCCAACTCCCGCGCTCGCCGATGATCGATCGATTGCGACTCCGAGTCTTCCGGATGCGTCATCGCCCAACTAAGGAAGTCGCCCAGTGCCGGGACTTGAATCAACGGCAGGAACCACGGTCCGCTTGGGTCTTCATAGTGGTCTCGCTGCGGCACGATCCGCTCGCGGATGACGTTTCCATCCGGCGTGGCCCACGTCAGTTTCCAGCCGTCGGTGAAGAGCGGTTCCACAAACAACGGCCCGTCCGGAGTTCGCTCCCATTGCAACAACGCCGAACGTCGCAAGCTCTCCGGCAACCGCAACGTCTCAACAACAGTCGGTGTTCCTGTGAGCGGCACGGCGCTAGCCGCCGGCAAAGGCGGTGCTCCCGGCGAGACAACGTGCAACGCATCCTGCGTTCGCAACACAACCCGCGCCGATACGTTTTCTGAATCGGTCGTCCAATCAATGCTCGCGGCCAAGACAGGCTCGCCATCGTGAATCACATGACTGAACCGTTTTGTCAAATCCACCCAATGCACGCGCCGTCCACCAGGCTCGATCACAATCTTGCCGACTTCACCAAACACCTTGAAGCTCACCATCGCCCAATTCTGGGGCAGCGAACGTTCGTGTCCCATTCCGACAAATCCGATTCGCTCGTTCCCCGCACGAGTTGGAAACTGCTGCGCCTCCGACAACGGCGATGACGAAAAACCATTTACCCCGATCCAACCGATGCGTTGCTTGCTGCGAGTGTCAAAGGCCGTGAACTGCCCGCGCGTCCCGAAGTCTTCAAAGAACCAAGTCTCGCGTTCGGTCGAAACAATTTGAACGACATCCGATTGCCAAGCCGCTCGCGGGTGACGCTGGTGGATTCGAGTATCGACCAACGCGATCAACTGCGACCTTTCGAATTTGCTTTCCATTTCGACGAGGTTGTCATCGAGGTCGCGATACTCGGTCTTCTCCAGTTGGCCCTGCCGGTACGATTGGACCCTCCAAACCGGCAGCCCATCGGTGCGGAATGTGAGTGAATGCCGCTGGCCTTCAAAGACTTGACTCCGCAAGAACTCCGCAAAGATGCCGATGACAAACGCCAACGCCAACACCCACAACGTCACCGACGCCACGGTCAGCAACACCGCTCGGCAAACAGTCGAGACACGCAATCGGTTTGTCGAACGCGGAAGGCTCATGCGAATTCCCGCTCCTCAACGACGGCCAGAATCGAAACGCTGAACGCGATCACCATTCCGACGCACAGACACCAATACTCCGTCGCGGTCGCGGTGAGCGCACGCGGAACGTCCGGCTCCAAGGGCACCAGCCAGAGCAAAATTCCCAACACCACGCTCGTCGCCAACGGCCACAACCGCGACCACCACCATTTCGCCGGACGGATGCCGGACAGGAACGCTCCCAAGAAGACCACGACGCTCCAGCCACACGCCTCAATCGCCGGCTGCAACAGCGACCACCGAAACGGAGCCGCCACGTTCCCCGGCGTCGTCGCCCACACCGAGTACACCACCACCGGCAACACCGACAACGCGAGCGTCACTGCTCCGCCGACCAACAGCTTCGCCCCGATGTACGCTCGCCGAGACACCGGCCGAAACAACGCGAACGCCCATGTCCCACGCAAGCCGTCGTCCAACGACATCGACATTCCCAACGCGCTTGCGATTGCCGCCACCAGGAACCCGAATCGCAGCCACCAACTCGCCTGAATCAACGCGAACCCCGACTGCACCGGATACGTCCCGCCCAGCCAGTACGACTGCCCGGTCAAATCGCTCAGCAGCAATCCATCGGCCAACAACGCCAGCGCGATGAGCCGCGAGATCGAACGGAGTTCTTTGAGAATCAGTGCGAACATGCCGCATCCTCAGGTAGCCACGTTCGCCAGAACGTGGGCTGAACGCCAACGCATCCATTTCATGTCGTCCGACCCACGCTCTGGCGAGCGTGGCTACGGCAAATCATTCTCCCGCGAACACCGGCATCGCGCGGCGCGAGCCGCGCGTGTATTCGATGAAGGCGTCTTCCAGATTCAGTTCCACGACTTCAATGTTCTTCGGTGCCGGCGTCATGGCTGCGAACAACGCCTGATGCACGTCGCCAAAGCCGACGATGACCAACTCCAACCGCCGCTCCTCAACATGTGAGGCGACTAATCCGTCGCAGCCGGAAAACGCCGGAGGCAAACTGTCGAACGACAACACGACTCGCCGAATCGACTGTTTGAACTCATCCGTCGGGCAATCGACACGCAGCACGCCATCGACCATCACGCCAATCCGATCGGCCACTCGTTCGACATCCCCCAGCACATGCGACGAGAGGAATATCGTCCGCCCCTTCTTCTGGATGATCTGAATCAGCGACTCCAAAAAATCCCGCCGCACGACCGTATCTAGGCCCAGCGTCGGATCATCGAGGATCAGCAACTCCGGTTCCGGCGCGATCCCCAACGCCAACGACACTTGAGCTACCTGTCCCTTCGACAAGTGTTTGATCTTCTGCTGTCGATCGAGCTGAAAGTGCTCAATGATCTGATCGAACAGCCCCTGATTCCAAGCCGGATAAAACGGCCGATTGAACCGCATCAGTCCGTCGATCGTCATCCACGAATACAGCGGATGCCCCTCGGCCAAGTACGCAATCCGCTGCCGCATCTCTGGTGGCAACGTCGCCACGTCTTGTCCCAACAGCGACGCTGTGCCGTCATCCGGATGCACCATTCCGGTCAGCATTTTAATCATGGTCGACTTCCCCGCCCCATTGCGGCCGAGGAACCCATAGACGCACCCTTCCGGGACACGCAACGTCAGCGATTTCACGACGCATTTCGAGCCGTACCACTTGGTCAATCCGTTTGTCACGATGGCGTCAGGCATGATGTCACATTTGAGATTTGAGATTTGAAATCTGAGATTGACGACCTACTCCGGCCACTGAAACTGTTTGAGTCGCTTGGCCAACATCTCTTTGACATCCGCCGCCGAATAACCCAGATGCACCGCCGCCGTCAGCAGTTTGTCGAGCTGCTCAACCAGCCGTTCGTCCCGAACACGCTTCATCAAGTCCCGCTTCGGAGCCCCAACAAACACCCCCAGCCCCTGCCGAGTGACGAGCATCCCTTCGCGCTCCAATTCCTGATAGACGCGAGCGATCGTGTTCGGGTTCACGACCACGTCCTTGGACAACTGCCGCACCGACGGCAACTGCTCGTCCGGCTGCAAATCTCCGCGAGCGATTGCCGATCGAATCTGCTCGGCCAATTGCCGGTAGATCGGAACTTTGCTGGCGGTGTTGATCTGGAACTGCATGACGGCCTCGCGAACTGTACTAATAAATGTAGTACAGTGTGTGAGGCGACGTCAAGGTGGCTCAAGGAATATCGCGGCGAAGCCGCAAAGTAGACGAGTCACTCCGT
>CAMAWN010000330.1 GCA_945861865.1 Candidatus Kuenenia stuttgartensis
ACGTACGCGGTCAGACCCGGTTCGAGGTTCTCGCGGACGTAGGTCGCGAAGTTGCGGACGAAGTCGTCGTCGGCCATGTGCGGCATGTTGAACCACGGATCGGCATTCAGCTCATTCGCGAGCTGCACCATGTGCTCGACCGAGATGCCGTTGGCCATCGGCCCGCGCGGGCCGCTGTTCTGCCGCGCGTCGTTCGTGTCACGGCGATCGGCCCAGGTGCGGATGTCCGACGAGTTCGTTTCCTGAGTCGGCATGAACCGTAGGATGCCGAAGTCCTCCAGCCGTTCCTTGTAAAGCGGATGGAACGGCGAGAAATCCGCGCCCGGCTGCCATCGCTGGCCAGCGAAACTCTGCCCGTTGTAGTCCGGCATCCAAACATGGATGCCGCGAATGGGATCGGCGGTGCTCAGCGATCTGATCCCCAAATAAATGCCTTCATTCCCCGGCGTCACGTTGAGCAACGCGAAGTGATGTCCGTCCGCCGTCACACCACGCGACACCTCGCGTGCATCGAAGCCGAACACGACATCGCCCGTCCCGTCCCACTCGGCGCGATACGTCCCGGCGGGGTACTCGCCATTCACGCTGCGGAACATCAGCGTTCCGAGTTCCTGCCGCATGAGCTGCCCGCTCGCGTTAGTCCACGTCGCAAGCTGCGTCGGCCAGCCATTCGCATCGACCTGCACCGGGATGGCCGATCCACCATTGAAGTCCCGCTGCCCCGTGACCGTGTTGACCGAGTGACTGATCCACGACCGCGAACTTTGAAAGGCGTCCGTAAACATCCAATTCGGCAGATAATCGACGACGTTGTCGAGATTGATCCCCACCTGCAACGGAGTCGCCGACATGACCTGCCGCGGTTCAAGATTCTCGACATGCCCAAACCCATCCCGGCAGCGCCGCCGAGCCGCACGATTCCGCCCAATTCCAAACGCCCAACCGCTCACCAGAGATTTCAATGACTTCATCAACATGATTCTTCCCCTTGTTCTGTGTTCTGTGCCGTGGCCCGCAAAGATGTGACCGAGAAGAAATGGCCGATCGACAGCAAACCTTTCAGAGATTCCTGAAACAGACGGTCGCCGCCCCCTCGTTTAACCCGGAGCCAACGGCGAAGGTGCTCGGTGACGGTGCTCGACTCGGTGCTCGACAGACTTGCGGTCGCCGCTGGCTCCCGGTTAAACGACTTTTTGGCAACTCAGATTGGGGGAGTCTGCGCATGATCCACGGGTATCACCTCATCTTTGGGACGTACGGCTTTTGGCTGCCGAATGATCCGCGAGGCTCGTGGTCCGACTTTGTCGAGTCGTGGGAGTTGGCAAAGTTCGGCGAAGCCACCAAGACTCTCGAACGTCCCGAGATCGACATGGCTGAATGGGCCAAGTGGCGAGCGGCGGCGCAACAGGCGTTGAAGTATCCGCCGGTGTTGTTGACGGGATTGCAGGCTCGTGCGGTGGGCACCGGGTTTGCAAACGGAGTCCGCAAGAGCCGCTATGCCATCTGGGCCTGCTCAATCCTCCCCGAACATGTCCATCTGGTGATTGGTCGCAGTCGCTACAAGGTCGAGCAGATCGCCAACCTCCTCAAGGGCGAAGCGACCAAGGCTTTGAAAGCCGAATCGCTGCACCCGCAAGCTCAGCATGTCGACGCGAAAGGCAAGTTCCCCTCAATGTGGGCCGAGCAACAATGGAAGGTTTACCTCGACACCGAAGTGGCGATCGAAAACGCCATCCACTACGTCGAACAGAACCCGCTCAAAGAGGGCAAGCCACCGCAGAAATGGCCGTTCGTCACCCCCTTCACCGGCCTCGACAAATCCGGCTGGACAACATACCTCTGAAGCCGCTCGTTTAACCCGGAGCCAACGGCGACGGCACTCGCGAGAGACCGACACCTGCGAGTCTGTTGGACTCTGCCGTCGCCATTGGACTCTGCCGTCGCCGTTGGACTCTGCCGTCGCCGTTGGACTCTGCCGTCGCCATTGGACTCTGCCGTCGCCATTGGACTCTGCCGTCGCCGTTGGCTCCGGGTTAAACGAGGTCACTGGCTCGCGCGTTTTTTCGCTGCTGCGTGAACTTGCTCCGCCAACGCTGAGACCGAGCGGACGTTGGGGGCGGTCACGAATTGGCCATTCAGGCCGCTGGCCATGACCGGCTGTGACGTGTCCCATTTCACGGTGGCAAACTCGGTCTTGGTGGCGATCCATTCCGGCCCGGTCGCCGCGTGACCGTCGAGGATGCGGTAACGAGCCAGCACGAAGACCGCGTTGCCGAACGCCGCGAGACACACATTGGATTCACGCAGCTCCTGCAAGACTCGGCTGGTCATCTTTTGAGTTGCGTCGGAGGCGTTGGGGTCGTACAGAAATTCCGAATTGCTAAACGGAACGAAGACGATTGCGTCGAAGTCACTCGGCTGAATCTCACCGAACGCGACCTCCGCCTGAACCACTTGAGCGACCTGATTCGCTTCGTACTTCGCGTCCGATGTCGCAGGTCCGATGCGTGACGAGACCACGGTGATCGCGCTTCCGTGGAGTTCCAGGGCCTCGCGCGCCGCGAGGTAATCCGGACGCGAGAAATCCACGCGGCTCAGGACCAACGCCACGCGCGGCCGTCGTGGCTGAGCCGGCTTCATCGCGGCACCGTCGCCGAGCACCGTCGCCGTTGGCTCCGGGTTAAACGAGACGGATGAGCCGCCGGAGTCCGAATTTGTGAGTGCGTTCCAACTGACGCTTAGCAACAGCGTCGTGACACCGGCCAACAGCAGAGCCATCAGCGCTGCGGCGATCCGGTGCGGTCGCGTACGCAAGTGGTATCGCAGCGCGTATCGAGCGCGATGATAAATCGTCCGCCAGCGGCCGCTCCGCGCGAGCTGAATGGTGGTGGCCAGCTCCGCCTTGCCGCTTGAGCCTGCACTGACCGGAGCCACAGCAGCAGGTTTCGATTCGACCACGTCGCAGGAACCGATCGCCGCCAGACCGCCGATCGAAAACTCGGACAATTGCTTGGCCACATCGCCCGGCGTCTGCATTCGCTTGGCGGGATCTTTGGCCATCATCCGCTCGATCAGCCGAATCAGTTCCAGCGGCAGATCACCGCGCAGCTTGTGCAAGGCCGGCGGCTGACGGTCGGCATGTGAGCGGAGCGTTTGCGTGACCGAGTCTCCGGAAAACGGAGCCTTTCCCGTCAGCAGAAAAAAGAACGTGCAGCCCAGGCTGTAAATGTCCGCGCGAATGTCCGCCGTGCTGGAATTCACCGCCTGTTCCGGAGCCATGTAATCCGGAGTGCCGACAATCATGCCCGCTTCGGTCAGCCCGGAGTCCTCACCGAATTCCGGGAGATCATTGTTCGACAACGCGAAATCGGAAGCCGTGCCCTCACTGGCGAACCGCGCCAGTCCAAAGTCCAGAATCTTGATCTGCCCTTTGCGAGTCAGCATCAAGTTCTGCGGCTTGATGTCGCGATGCACCATGCCGTGCCGAGCGGCATGTTGCAGTCCCAGGGCCGCTTGCCGGATGAAGAGGCATGCGGTCGCGACCGGCAGCGGGCCTTTGCGTTCGACATACTGAGCCAAGCTGACCCCATCGACGAACTCCATCACCAGAAAGTGCAGTCCCCCCGCTTGGTCGGCATCGTGAGCGACCACGATATT
>CAMAWN010000331.1 GCA_945861865.1 Candidatus Kuenenia stuttgartensis
CCGCTCGCGACTTGCTGGACGCGCTGTCGGACCTGCGCACCGTGCAGAACAACGTGATGAGCGTCTGGCTGGCGTACTACGCCTCGCACATGACGCTGATTCGCGACCTCGGCGTGATGCAGTTGGACGAGAACGGTCTGTGGGCCGCACAGCCGCTCGATCAGTTTGAACGGATGAGAGCGGACGAATGTCTTCTTCCGCCGGCGATTCCGGAGCAGTGGTTCAAAGACCTCGATGCGGCGGGAGCAACAAGTGGAAGTTCGGAGGCGGCAACCAATCCCGCGTTGCCGCCCCCGCCCGCTCCGCGTGACCCGGCGATGGGGCCGGACACCGAGCAGCCTGTTCCGAAGAAGCCGGAGCCGCGTGAGGAAAGCCGCTGGTGGCCGCTACGTCGGAAAGAGCCGGTCACGCCACGGACTTTGAACGTGCAGGCGGTCTCCGTCGCGCGGGAGGTGCCGAACGGGAAGAGAGAAAATGAGAAATGAACAAAGGCGAATGCAAAAAGGGGACGCACAAAATTTGCAATTTTCATTTTTCGTCGATCATTTTTTAGGGAGTGTTTGCAGGTCCGCTCAGCGTTGCCTGTTGAAACCCGGAGAAGCCCGGCCGATAATCCTTCCCGACCATCTGCCCCGAAACTCGGTGCAGTGCGTTGGTTGACCTTCCGAGTGCTGTGCGACGTTTTGAAATCCCACCTGACCTGCGTCGTACCGGCTCATCGCCACGAAACGAAACTCCCCCCTGCCGAGGAGGTGCCATGTCCGAGAACTCCGAAGCTCGCCCGTCCGCTGATGAACTGGTCTACAATTTTCGTCGCGAACGACCGGCGCGCGGGTTTGCAAAGTTTGCTGTCTTTGGAACGATCGTCGGTGTCCTCGGTTTGCTGGGCTGGCAGTTGTACGGCCAAGGACAAGGCAGCGACTTGAACTCCAGCGGCGGGTCCGCGGTCAACACCGGTGGAGCACTGACTCACACTGTTGCCAAGGGGCGGTTGCTGGTCACGGTGGTCGCGGCGGGCAACATGGAGAGCGCGAAGAACATCGAAGTGAAAAGCCAAGTCGCCGGCGGCACCACGATTCTGAAGATCGTGTCCGAAGGCACCGAGGTCGAGGCTGGCGAGTTGCTGGTCACGCTGGATAGTTCAACGATTGAAGACCAGCTCAACGCCCAGAAGATTAATCTGGGCAAAGCACAGGCGTCGAAGATTCAGGCCGAAGAAAACTTTGGTGCCGCCGAGATCGCCGTCCAAGAATACGCGGAAGGAATCTACGTCAAAGAATTACAAACCGCCGAAGCGAACATCAACATCGCTCAGGAAAACCTCCGCAGTTCGGAAAATCTGTTGGAACACACACGGAAGATGTCTCGCAAAGGCTTCGTCACCAGCCTGCAAGTCGAGGCGGATGAATTTTCCGTTGCGCGGTCGAAGCTGGAACTCCAATCGGCTAGGACCGCCAAAGACGTGCTTGAGAAATTCTCGCGGAAGAAGATGCTCAAGGAACTGGAAGCCAAGCGTGAAGCGGCCGGAGCGCTGGTCACCTCTGAGCAGGCAGCCTTCAATTTGGAACAAGTCAAGAAAACACGCCTGGAAAGACAGCTTGCCAACTGCGAGATCAAGGCTCCGCAAAATGGCATCGTGATCTATGCGAACGATCAAGGCGGCGGCCGTGGAATGGGTTCGTCCTCTGGCGTGAAGATCGAGGAGGGGGCGACCGTCCGCGATTCACAAACGATTCTGCGACTGCCGGACCTCAGCAACATGCAGGTCAAGATGACCGTGCATGAGAGCAAGGTCGAACGACTGAAAGTTGGAATGCCGGCGAACGTGAAAATCAGCGACCGCGAATTCCAAGGCAAGATCATCACAATCGCAAATCAACCCGAACCGGGCAGTTGGATGAACGCCAATCTCAAGGAGTACGCCACGATCGTGAAAATCGGCGGCGAGGCCGACGGATTGAAGCCTGCCATGACCGCCGAAGTCGAAGTGCTGATCGCCGACTTGAACGACGTGCTCACCGTGCCGGTCAGTTGTGTCGTCGAGCAAGGTGGCAAGTTCAACGCCTGGGTCGTCAACGGCCCAAACAAGTTTGAACGCCATCCGCTGACCGTGGGATTAACCAACGACAAAGTATTTGAGATCAAGGACGGCCTCAAAGAAGGGGACATTGTGTTGCTCAACCCGAAGGCAATGGTGGAAGAAGCACGCAAAGAAGAACCTCGCACCGGCTCGCAAGAAGGCGATTCGTACAAGAAGTACGGTGCTGCCGCGCTGAAGGCGGAAGCGGAGCCGAACGTCTCTAAGAAAGCGTCGAACGGCAACGACAAAGGCGATAAGCCTGCCGGTGCTCAAGCCAACGGTTCCGTTGCGGCGAGTGGCGGTCAACCCAAGGCCGCAGGTGGATTCAAAATGCCGACTGTGGCCGACATCATGAAGCAAGACACGGACGGTGACGGCAAGATCAGCAAGGACGAAGCGGACGACCGCATGAAGTCTCGCTGGGACCAGAACGACACGAACACGGACGGCTTCATTGATCGCCAAGAAGCCAAAGAGATGGTGGATCGCATCGCCAAGATGATCAAATCGATGCAAAACGGCGGCGGTCCCGGCGGCCCACCGGCAGCACCGGGCGGCCAATAGTTTTGGCGTGCGGTGTGTCAGCACCGCTTTGGAATTTCCCAAGCCAGATCCAAAGCGGTGCTGACACACCGCACCCAAAAAGATGCTCAACAGTTTCATTCGCACATTCCTGAACGGCTTCAAAAGCCTGATGCTGCACAAGCTCCGAGCGGGCTTGGCGATGCTCGGCATTTTGATCGGCGTCACCGCCGTGATCTGGCTGGTCGCACTGGGCGAAGGGGTCAGCTATCAGGCGCAGCAGCAGATCAAGGATTTGGGCGCGACGAACATCATCATCAAGAGCGTCAAGCCGGCGAGTGTTGGCCCGAAGTCGATGGGAGCGTTCTTCATCGAGTACGGCATCACTCGCGATGACTTCGAGCGAATCCGCACGATCCCGACCATCATTCGTTCCGTGCCCATGCGCGACATCCACAAAGAGGCGAGGTTTTCGGATCGCACCGTCGATGTGCGCTTCATCGGCTGCACGTCCGATTATTTTTTCATCAACCACCTGGCAATGGAACGCGGACGATTCATCACCGACCGTGACGGGGCCGACCGCGACAACGTCTGCGTGATCGGCAACGAGACTGCCAAGCATCTGTTTCCGTACGAAGACCCCATCGGACGAGCGGTCCGAATCGAAAATGACTTCTACGTCGTCGTCGGCCTGACGGCCAGTCGCATGCCCTCGGCTTCGATCGGCAGCAGTCTGGAGGGCCGCGACTACAACGCCGACATTTACATCCCGCTGCCGACGTTTCGAGCACGCATCGGCGACCAAGTCTTCACCGCAAAAGCTGGTGGCCGCGAAGGCGAAATCATCCAGCTCAATCAAATCACCGTGACCGTCGCACACATCGATCAGGTCGAGCAAACTGCCGACCTGATCAAGACGCAGCTCGAACGCTTTCACAAGACTCCCGAATACGCCGTCGTCGTGCCGAAGGAATTGCTTCGCCAAGCCGAGATGCTGCAAATGATGTTCAACGCCCTGCT
>CAMAWN010000332.1 GCA_945861865.1 Candidatus Kuenenia stuttgartensis
CAACTCCTGCAACTCGTCCACGGAATGATGCTCCACAACAGTCATGCCCAGCCTCCTGCCATGTTGACGGTGATCAATTCATGGCTTGAGTCTGCGCAAATCCCGTGCCGTAAGCGGCGCGCGGTTATTTATTGGGAACCGGATGAGAAACGTGCCGCGCACGTTGATTGCATGGACGAGATCAAATCGTTTGACCGGCGTGTCGAGCGTACCCGCCAGAAAAAGTGCGCTGGCGTTGTTGACCAGGATGTCGATTCCGCCGAACGCTTCGACGGTACGTTGCACCGCTGAGTGAATCTGTTCTTCGATTCGCACGTCGCACAAACAAGCCAGCCCGTGGCCACCCGCGGCATTGATCTGCTCGACCGCCGTGTGAATCGTGCCGGGCAAACGAGGGTCTGGTTCGGTCGTCTTCGCTGCGACAGCGATGTTAGCGCCATCGCGGGCGGCACGCAGAGCAATCGACAAACCAATGCCACGGCTGGCACCGGTGATGAACAGCGTCTTGCCAGCCAGGCGAGGCATCGACCCGCTCTTCCTTCGATTCAGAGCTTACAGCAATTCCCGAATCTATTGGTCGGTCTTCAGCGCTTGTTTCTTGTTGTCGAGTTGGTACAGCGGCAAGTAGCGGTAGTAGACCTCCAGCGTCAGCGCATGAATGCTGGTTGACATGACTGGGCCAGCGGAGTGCCCGATGGGAGCCCAGCTTCCGGCGGCGCAGCCCTCTTTGACCTGGGTCGAAATCAGATGTCGGCGCGCGTTGCGGTTCCAAGTGTCCCATTCTGGTCCAGGCAGATTGTGCATCACCTGTGTCGCGTAATACAGGAAGTACGAATCAGTTTTCGCACCTCCCAAGTTGTCCATGACGTAGTTCATGCCTTCCACCATCGCGGGGTCGGTGCGCTTCATGCCTGAGTACTGGTTGCAGAGCAGGCCGACTGCGGACATCGCCGCTGACGGTCCCGATTCGGGCATGTATGAGAACAGTCCTCCGGACTTTCCTTTGGCGACGAGGGCCAAGAACTTCTTGGACTTGGCCAGCGTCTGAGGATTCACCGGCAGTCCAGCCATTTGAGCGCTCTTCAGCCCCATCAACTGCCATCCGACCACCGAGGTGTCGCCGGAGGACTTCTGATTTGGCTGGTAATGCCAACCTCCCGTCGAATCGATTTGCGCGTCCTCAATGAATCGTACGGCTCCCAGAGCGACAGGCTTTAGCTTTTGGTCTTTGCTTAATCCATAGGCCTCGCAGATGGCAATCGTCGCTAATCCGTGTTCATACATGGGCTGTGCGGCCCCTTTGAACTGCCCCGTTTTGGGGTCCTGGTGCGAGGCCAGCCAGAGCAGTCCTTTGCGGATGACTCCTTGGTACGGCCCTTTCGATTCGTGTGTCTGACCGGCGGCAAAGAATGGCAACAGGCCGAGCGCCGTCGCAGCCACTGGATAGTCCGCACCCGACCTGTGCGCGTGGGCCGAACAACTTGGATCCTTGCATTGCTTGGTGAAATCAATGCATCCCCAGCTTCCGTCCGCGTTCTGATGACGAGCCAACCAGTTTGTTGCAGCGGCGACCGCTCGTTCCGAATCTGCCGTTCCGCCACCACTCGCCAGCATCGCCTGCCGAGAGCCTGAGCCGCGGTTGTTGAATCCGCCTTTGTCAGTGTCGCCAGTTCCGCCTCCGACCCCTCCGGGGCCACGTACGGCGGGGCCGGCACCAATCGCGTTCACATCAAAACCGCCTAGGCCACCGAAGTTCGCACCCGCCGCAGTGGTGCCCGAAGCTTCCGTGAAGTCGGCTGAATTGTCGTTGAATTGCGCGTCCTGTTCGATGGTGGCGGCTGGCGGTTCGGTCAGCGATTCGGTGTTGAGGACTGTTGGCTCGATCGGCGTTTCGCCGACATCGAAATGTGTGATCGGCGTTTCTTCGAGGGCTTGGTCCACCTCGGTGTCGAAGAACACCACCTCTTGCAACAGCTTCTTCGCGTGCGGCGCACCGATCGCAACACCCAAGACCACGAAAATCAACAAGTGCATGAAGACGCTCACGCCCCAGAATTTGCCATTTTCCTTGAACCAATTCGTGACGTTGGTTTTGAATTCTTCCGGTGTGGGAATCGCGGATTTCAAGACATCAAGAATCTGCATGACGCACCTCAAGATTTGAATTCCCGACGGTCAGCCGGGGTCAGTACGAGCCAAAGCCACTTAGGATTTCCGTAGACTCAAATCGTGACTCCGGAGAATTCGGAACATACTACGAGCGACTGCCGTTCGTGGCATCCCCGAACGGTGAATTTGTGGAGGGATTGGGGAGTGTTGCCGGCCGGGAGTCGGTGTCCGCATCCGCCATTTCTTCCCATTCCGCAAGGGCTTCGCTGCGGTTCAAAGCGGAGGTTTCCGAATCCGGCGCTCCGTTTTCCAGCCAGCGTTCGATGGCCGCGTGATCTGGCGGCGCGGTCGCATCCAGACTTTGGTTGACAGACGGTCGAGTCCGTTTCCAGGCGACTCCGAACACGACGACCGCTCCGGCCACGATGAGCCACTGCCAGAGATACCCGTCATTTCGTTGTCGGCGCAACGCCGATCTCGTCAAGTTTTCTCGCCAGTGCAGCCGGCCGATGAGCAGCGGAGCCCAGCGTTTCTTGCCCAGCGCATCTTCGTAGGTGAACTGCTTCAAGAAGTAGCCGACGAACGTGGCCTCTTCGTGAATGTTGGGCTGGATCGCCAGTTCGGAGGGCTTGTCGTAGAAGATCAGGCAATACAACCCGGTACGGGACTCATTGGTGACGCCCCAGGCTTCATAAACTTGCTTTGCCCCCGCCGAATTTTCTTCGGGGTCGTGAGCGAGGGCACGCCGCAGGCTGACCTTCAGGCCGATCAACTCGCCTCGGTATTTCTCTGGAGCTTCAGCCAGATGCGTGAAGTACAGATCCTTGCGCGACCGTTCCCACAAATCGTCGAACGACTCCGTCATGCTCCAACGCATGAGCTTCCAGTAGGCCGGCATCTCTTCTCGCGCGAGCGGCTCTTTGTCGGTGACGGCCTGGAAGAGGTACTCGGCCTGAGAATGTTCGAGCGGCTGCTGATCATTCGGGCCGCTGACGAGCGTTTCGTCGTTTTTCTTTTCCGCCGGTGCCGAGTCTGCGTTTGGCTTCGCGGTTGCGGCCGCGTCTTCGGGGACATCATCGGCGATCCACTTCCACATCGCCGGATCGCGCGTCCAATAAATGAGCATCGTGACGACGCCCAACAGCATCACCGTTCTCACCAACCGGGACATGTCGCGGCGAGGGAATGAGTTCGGGGATCGTGAGGAACGAGTGGACATGATGGGCTACGGCTGCGCGTCCGCGGGAAGCTCGACGAAACTGAGTTTGGTGAGCTTTTCGCCGTTGGGCAATGTCTGTTTCGTGCAGACATCGACGATCTTCATCAGCTCCTCGTAGCGCAGTTTGGAACCGATTTGAATGATGACCTGATCGAAGGGGCTGTTCGCATCGCTGAGCACGGCCTTCAAGCGGCCATCCAGAGCGGAGACGCCCGCGACGTTCCCTTCGCCGATTGCGAGAGTTTGAATTCGGCCGCCGGGAGTCGAGAAGGCCGAGATCACGAGCGTGTTGATCGC
>CAMAWN010000333.1 GCA_945861865.1 Candidatus Kuenenia stuttgartensis
CAGCCAAAGCGGATGCCAACGCCGCTCCCAGTCTTGGGGAACCAGTACGGCCAGCAAAGATTCCTGAACGAACCCCAATCCCCGAGCCTCCGCCGCACGCAGCGAGGTCAACTCGCGGCTGCCGTCATCAAGATCAAACCCAGCTTCGCGCAGTTGTCTGAGTTCGCTGGCCGACCAACGCGAACCACGAGCGTCCGCTGTTCCCAGCCCCAGCCAAATGAGACGACTGCAAGGCGCATCAATTTCAGCGAGTGATCGAACACGAATTGGTCCTCCGTCGGCCTCGATGCACGGTGCGGTCTGCACGCCGATGGACAGCGCCTCATCCAGCAGCCGTGCGAGCTGCGGTTCGGTCACTTCGGTCCCCTGACACTCCACTAAGTCGCCGAAGAGCGATGCCTGCCCCGCCGCGATTTGCAAAGCATCGACCAGATCCGTCGACGCGGAAGCATCAACTTCCAGACGTCTCGCCAGGATCGATGCCCATTGCGCGACCAGTCCGGAGCGCTCCCGCACCAACCGTGACGGGATTGGCGTCCCTCGTGGCACTCGCTCGCAAAGTAACCATTGATTGATCCGCTGCCGGACCTTGCCATCTGCATCGTTGTCTTCGCTGCACAGCTCAGAGACGGCCTCCTCCCACTCGCTGCTGCCGAGTCCTGGCTCATCTGTCAGCGATCTGGCAAGCCGCGTCGCGACGGGTCGAGCCAGAGGCATCACCGGCAGCGTCAGAAAATCGAGCAACGCTTGCGGATCACACGGCTCCCAACACAGCGACAGGCAGAGCGGCAAGACCTGCAACACGGGATGCGTCGAAGAGACAATGGCAGCTCCCATCGTCGGCAGCCCCATGCGTCGCAAACTCGCATCCAGGCGAAGCGCGACTGAATCGTCTTCACAATAGATCACCGTGCTCGACAACTTTTCCGGCGTGGAGGAAAATGCCGACGCCACGAACTCGCACGCGGCTGTTTCACTGCGGGTGACGAGATAGCGCAAACTGGAATCTTGAGTGAACTTCGCCGATGCAGTTTCTCGCACGAGCGATTGAGCGTTGCGAAGGGCCGTGCCCACTGGGGCCAACGACATCGTTTCCGTCGGAACAGCACCAGTCAGCATTGATAAGACGTCTCGCCACAAAGTCGGCCATTGTTCGATAGGATCAACCAAAGCGCAGCGATGTTGCGGCAGTGTTTGACCTTGTTCCAGCGCAGCCAGCACTCGCCTCAGCCGCACGGCTTCGCTCGGAAAAACAAACTTCCGGCCCGCCGCTGCCCGACTCATGTCACGGACCAACGGCGACAGCGCCGCGTGATCCGTCTCTTGCCAGCCAGCCAAGAGCAGTTCGTCTCGCCGCCTGAGAAGTTCCGACGCCGTGGCCCAGCGATCCGTCGCCAAGCTGGTCGAGAACACCGCTTCTGTGACGGCGTCCAACGCCTCAGCATATTCAGTCACTCGACTCGATGGCGGAATGCTGGGACCGGCCAAGCCGAGTTGAGTTTCTAACCATCGCAACAGCGTCTCTGGTCCGCCGCGGAACTCATTGACCACGATGTCGCCACTGCGAGGCTTCAAAGCGCCGGGAAACAATCGAATCGTCAGAGTTGTTTCGTAGAGCATGTTGCTTCCGCAGTTGTTGGTGACCGATCGAGAGTCGGTCGTCATGACGCGCAACGTCGCATTCTCGTTCAGCCCATTGAAACAATCATCCACGTTGGGAGCGATGGTGGCGTCTTGTTGTCGCGCACAAATCGCAAGCACTCAAGTTCGCTCGTGAGCAATCGCAGATTTTCTCGGCTGGTTGGACAGCGACTGTCCAAGCTCACGGATATGCTGGCCGCCCCTGGCACATGATGTGAAGGAGTGACTGATGGCAGAAGTTTCCGCTCTCGAACGGCAGTGGCGATTGCTGCAAGCGATGATCGCGCGGCGTAACGGGCAGAACGTTGCGGAACTGGCGGTCGAATTGCAGGTCTCGGAGAAGACGATTCGCCGAGACTTGGTGTTGCTGCAAAAGGTGGGCTTTCCTCTGAATGAGACGGTCGGTCACAAGGGGCTGAAGCGCTGGAAGGTCTCGGCTGAACACGGGCCACCGGCGGCGATTCGCTGGGACGAGGCGGCCACGCTCTATCTGGGGCGCAAACTGATGCAGCCTCTCTCTGGCACGGGACTGGCCGAAGCGTGGAAGTCGCTCTCTCGGAAGATCGAGCTGATTCTGTCCGATGATGCTCGGAAGTATCTCGACCGTATGGCGGCGATGTGGCTGGTGACTCAGCCGGCCGCGAGCGATTACGCCTCGCAAGGCCAATTCATCGACGACCTCGCGCTGGCGATCGAGGAACACCGCGTCACGTTTCTGACTTACCAATCGCAGGCCGCCACCGAGCCCGTGACCTACGACGTGCATCCTTACGGAATCGTCTTGCATCGCGGCTCACTGTACCTCGTGGCCTATACTCCGCATCACGGCGAAGTGCGGCATTACAAAGTGGACCGCATTTCGGATGTTGACGTGCAGACGCTGAGGTTTCCGAAGCCGAATGAGTTCGATTTGGAGTCTCACCTGTCTGGCTCCTTCGGCGTCTATCGAGGCACCTCGCCCAAAGACATCCACGTCCGAGTTCGCTTTGCTGCCGACGTCGCGAGATACGTCCAAGAGAAACGCTGGCACGCCTCGCAGAAACTGACGCCCCAGCGAGACGGCTCGGTGATCGCCGAGTTTGAACTCCGTGCGACCGAGGAGCTCAAAGCCTGGGTTCTGAGCTTCGGCCCCAAAGCCGAAGTGCTCGAACCGGAATCCCTGCGGCAAGAAATTGCCCAAGAGGTCGCTCTGCTTCACCAGATGTATCGCCCCACCTCCGCGCGAACCGCTCGGAGACTGCCGCGATGACAAGACACCAATCACCGTTCGACATGATCGCCGCTACGCCAAATTGTGTCAGCCGCCGCTTGCTGTCCGGTGAATTCAGCGATGAGATGCCGCACCGCAATTTGCATCGCGCCGCAGAATCGAAAGATTGAACATGCCAAAGAAACGCTCAACCCTCAAAGTCGTCGCCAAGAAATCGTCCGCGACGAAGTCGCTCGCGAAGCGTCCTGTGTTGGTCGGTCCCAACCGGAACGGATACGCCTCGGTCCTGACCGACCTCACGCAATTGATCCACGACGCGCGCCGCCGCGCACTGGCCACAGTGAATCGCGAACTGGTTTGTCTCTACTGGCACATCGGCTGCACCATCGTCGAGCAACAAGAGACCGCCCATTGGGGCGACGCCGTGGTCGAGCAACTCGCGACAGACTTGCGAGCCGCCTTCCCGGACATGAAGGGCCTAACGAAGGAAAATCTATTCCGTACGCGAAAGTTCTATCTCGCGAGCCGCGAAATCGACGCTTGGCTGATGGCGCTCAATCGGTCGGAAAGCTCAAAAGTGGCTACAGCGTCGCCACAAATCTCTGCTTCAGAATCACGCTCGCAAAAAGTGGCTACAGTGTCGCCACAATTGGACCGTCGAGTGGGTGAACCCGAAAAAGTCGCCACACTGTCGCGACTTTTTCAAGTCGACGAATTGGCCA
>CAMAWN010000334.1 GCA_945861865.1 Candidatus Kuenenia stuttgartensis
TAGCCGAGGTCGTCGGTCTCGCCGATGATTTGGCCGCCGCGGACTCCGCCACCGGCGAGCAGCATCGTGAAGGCGAACGGGTGATGGTCGCGGCCTTCTTTGCCGGGGTTGATGCCTCGGCGGACTTCGTTCATCGGCGTGCGGCCGAATTCGCCGCCCCAGATCACTAGCGTGTCGTCGAGCAACCCGCGTCGCTTGAGGTCGTGAATCAGCGCGGCGGAGGGGCGGTCGGTCTTGTCGGTGTTCTGCTTGAGCTTGTTGTTGAGGTCCGCGTGATCGTCCCAGGTGTAGTGATACAACTGCACGAAGCGGACACCCCGCTCGACCATCCGCCGAGCCAGCAGACAATTCCGAGCGAACGTGTCGGTCTTCTCGTCGCCGATGCCGTACTCGGCCAGCGTGTGTGGCGACTCTTGTTGGAAGTCGAGCAACTCCGGCGCGGCGGCCTGCATCCGAAACGCGAGTTCGTAGCTTTCGATCCGCGTCGCGATCTCCGGATCGGGCTGCTGTTGCTGACGCAGCCGATTGAGATCGTTGATCGCATCCAACCGCCGCCGCTGTTCCGCACGAGTGACTCCGTCGGGATTCGCGAGATGCAAAATCGGATCACCCTGACTGCGGAACGTCACGCCGCGATGCGTCGCCGGCAGGAAGGCACTGTCCCACAACGCGGTCCCGGCGATGTCTCCCGGCCCATTGTTCGAGAGCAGCACGGTGAAGCTCGGCAAGTTGTTCGACTCACAACCGAGGCCGTAGGTGATCCACGACCCCATGCTCGGCATTCCGAACCGAGGCACCCCGCACTGCATCGTCAACTGCGCCGGATCGTGATTCGGCACGTCGGTTTTCATCGTGCGGATCATGCAGAGGTCGTCGGCACACGTCGCCAGATGCGGCAAGTAATCGGAGAAGTCCATTCCGCACTCACCATGCTTCGTGAACGTCCTCGGCGACGCCCACACCCGCGCGCTCCCTTTGATCAGCGAATCGCTCAGCCCTTCCAGAAACGACGCCGGCACCGGCTGCCCGTGCAACTTCTGCATCACTGGCTTTGGCGAGAAGAGGTCGAACTGACTTGGCGCGCCAGCCATGAACAGGAAGATGACGTTCTTGGCACGCGGTTCAAACATCGGCGGCTTCGGAACGAGTGAGTTACCGGTCGAGTTCGCCGACGCCGCTCGCGCCGATTCGCCACTCAGCAACTGAGCCAACGCCATCGAACCAAGACCGCACGCTGACCGAGCCAGAAACGCGCGACGCTGAAGTTGGCGAAAAGAATCGAAGTCAGTCATCGCAGTTACTCCGAACAAGGAACTGGAACACTAATCTCCGCTGATCTTCACTAATCATGATTCTTGTTTGCCTCATTAGCGACGATTAGCGCAGATTAGTGTTCCACCCTGTTTTCAATCCCGTGTGATGAACTCGTGCAGGTTGAGCAGCACGCTGGCCAAGTTGGTCCAGGTGGCTGACTCGTCTTTGTTCGCGTCGCGTTGAACATCGAAGTATTGCTGCAATCGTGTCAGTTCGGCTTCAGAACCAGATCGACCGAAGCAGACCTTCCAGGCGAATCGCAGGCGGTCGTCGTCGCTCACTCCGCCTTCGCGACGGACTCGTTCTGCTAACGCGGCGGCCATCTCGCCGAAGACCGGGTCGTTGAGCAACGTCAGCGCTTGCAGCGGCGTGTTGGATCGGTCGCGGCGCGTGCAGACATCAACCGGCGGCGGAGCATCAAACGTGATCGACTGCGCGAACGGCGATGTTCGCAAGATGAACGTGTAGAGACCGCGTCGATACCGATCCGCCCCTTCGCTGGTCTTCCACGAATTGCTGCCGAAGGCTTCCATCGTGACCCGCTCGTGCTGGGGCGGAAACACGCTCGGCCCGCCGAGCGTTCGGGTCAGCAACCCACTGGCCGCGAACGCGGAGTCTCGCACGGTCTCGGCCGGGACTCGCAAGCTGGTCTGTCTCGCCAGCAGCGCGTTGTTCGGATCGCGCGTCGCGAGTTCCTCTCGCGGCCGTGACGATTGCCGATACGTCGCCGACGTGACGATCAGCCGGTGCATGTGCTTGACGTCCCAGTCAGACCTCTGGAACTCCGCCCCCAGCCAATCGAGCAATTCCGGATGCGACGGTAAATCGCCGCGCGTTCCGAAGTCATCGGACGTCGCGACGAGGCCGCGGCCGAAGAACTCTTGCCACATTCGGTTCACAGTGACTCGCGCAGTGAGTGGGTTGTCGCGCGAGATCAGCCAACGCGAGAGTGCGAGCCGCGGTGCTTTCGTAGCTTGGACGCCCTCGTCCGAGCGGTTTTGTTTTTCATTGGTTTCTCGAATATCGAATTGCTCGGACGAGGGCGTCCAAGCGACAGCTTTCGGAATCCCCGGCGAGACCTCCGCACCACGGCCACGAAAGTCGCCACGTTCGTGAATGTAAGTCTGTCTCGGAGCGAATGCCGCTTGCATCACCGGCGCTCGCGTGGCGTGAGCGGCGGCAAACTCTTTCTTCAACGCGACGAGCTTCTGTTGCAACTCAGGCAGCTTCAATTCGGCAAACTTCTTGGCATCCACGATCGAGCCGTGCGACAAGAAATAATCGAGCCAGTCGTCCTGCTGCCGCGGCGTTCGTTTGTCCCACGGAAGCCGCACGATCTCGCAGCCTTCGAGTTGTCCTTCGCCCAAGTGGCCTCCCCAGATCAGGCCGAGCACTTCCCACTGCCGATCCCAAACATGGTCCTCGCCGGGATGTGCCGTGGCATGCAGAGCCTTCGCCTCCCATTGCTTTTGCAGTTCAGTCAGCCCCACGCGAAACGGCTCGACGATCTCGCGTCGCCGCCGTTCGTACTCCGGCCGCGAGCGTTGATAGCCGGCGACTTCGTCCGGCAGCGGCGCGTCGATGTTGACCTCGTCGGCGTCATCGAAGAAGGCGTACAGCCGATAGAACTCTTTCTGAGTCAGCGGGTCGTGCTTGTGATCGTGACACCTCGCGCAGCCCACGGTCAGGCCGAGCCAAATCGTGCCGACCATCGACGTGCGGTCCACGATCTGAGCAACACGAAACTCTTCGAGGTCGGCTCCGCCCTCGCGATTGCTGAGCGTTTGACGAAGGAAGCCAGTGCCGAGGATGCGGTCGAACGTGTCGCGACGTGAGCCACTCATACCAGCACGACGCGCAAGCGAGTGGTCGTCGTTGCGTATTGGCTGCAACCCCTCGCTTGCGCGTCGGGCTAGTGTGTCGGCGCTCGCTTCGCGAACCAGCAAATCCCCCGCGATCTGCCGCACGGTGAATTCATCGAACGGCAGATTGTCGTTGAGCATTCGCGTGAGCCAATCGCGATAGCGCCAGGCGACCGGGCGTAACTGATCGGTCAAATGTCCGTCGCTGTCGCCGTAATGACACAGATCGAGCCACGGCCGAGCCCACCGCTCCCCGTAATGCGGCGACGCGAG
>CAMAWN010000335.1 GCA_945861865.1 Candidatus Kuenenia stuttgartensis
ACCGAGGGTGCCCATTACGCCTCACCGGTCATCGCCGAGATCAACGGCGCACGTCAGATTGTGCAGTTCGCCAACCAAAGCGTCTTTGGCGTCTCGCTGACGGAGGGCAAGCCGCTGTGGAGTTACAAAGCTCCGGCGAACGGCACGGCCAACTGTTGCGCGGCGATCGTCGAAGACAACTTTGTCTTCGCGTCCAGCTCCTACGGTGTCGGCGGCGGCTTGGCCAAGATCACCGGAGCCGGCAGCACTCAGGTCGCGGAAGAGGTTTATTTCGAGAAGAAAATGTCCTGCCATCACGGCGGCATCGTAAAGGTTGGCGACTACATGTATTCAGCCGGCGCTGGCCCGCTGATTTGCATGGAGTTCAAGACCGGCAAGATCGCCTGGCAGTCGCGCAGTGCCGGCAAAGGCTCGCTCTGCGTCGCTGACGGGATGCTCTACATCCTGGGTGAAGGTCACGAGGTCGCGCTGGCCGAAGCGACTCCCGAGGGCTACCGCGAGCACGGTCGGTTCCAGGTCAAAGGCCACGGCCGACCCGCTTGGGCACATCTGATCGTGACCGGCGGTCGAATGTACATTCGCGATCAGGAGTCACTCACCGCTTACGATGTGCAGGCGAAGTAGGATGAGACGACCTGCCGGCGTCGCACCGTCGCTTTGGGTCAATCAAATCGGTTGATGGGCCACGAGTCGCCGGGGTAGCTGCTCGCGAGGGATTTCGAGATTTTCCGTCCTGCGAAGTCCGAATTGGAGATTTGGTGCAGCGCTTGCCACCCAGGATAGGACGCGATCGAGTGATATTTCGGCATTTATTTGCCGCCGGTGAAGAGCGGCTGCGGTTCGCCGGGCTATTTTCAAAGTCAAAAAATTTCGGCATCTGTATTGGTGCATCAATGCCTGCCGATATATTGTTGTGACTGTCACGATCACTTGGAGAAATTCAGAATGCTCTCGATTCTTGGCGAACGACACTCGGCGACCTGCGATGGGTCTCGGCGGCAGTTTTTGAAGCTCGGCGGATTGGCGTTGGGCGGGCTGACTTTGCCGCAGATTCTGCAAGCGGAAGAAACATCGCCGGTGACGCGCGGAAAAAAGCTGTCGCACAAGGCGATCATCATGATCTACTTGTCCGGCGGGCCGTCGCATCAGGACATGTACGACTTGAAAATGGATGCGCCCAAGGAGATTCGCGGGTCGTTTCGGCCGATCAACACGAACGTTCCGGGCATTGAAATCTGCGAGCACATGCCTCGGCTGGCGAAGATGATGGACAAGTTCGCCATTATTCGGTCGTTGTATGGCGGCCCGGATCAGCACGCGTCGGACTTGTGCATGAGCGGCTCTCCGATCGGTGCGAATGGGCGGCAGGACAATCATCCGTCGCTCGGCGCAGCCGTCGCGAAGATTCAAGGAGCGGTTGATCCCGCCGTGCCACCGTTTGTCGGACTGACGACGAAGACCGGGCACGCTCCGTATTCCAATCCCGGTTTGCCGGGATTTTTGGGACATGCCTACGCTCCGTTCCAGCCGGACAGCGACGGCATGGCCAACATGCGGCTCAACGGAGTCACGTTGGACCAGCTTCGGAATCGTCAGTCGCTGCTGTCGAGCTTCGACAGTTTCCGCCGGCACGTTGACGCCAGCTCGAAGCTGCAAGGGGTCGATGCGTTTACTCAGAAAGCGTTCGATGTGCTGACGTCGAGCAAACTGGTCGAAGCCATGGATCTCGAAAAGGAGAATCCGGCGTTGCGAGACCGCTACGGTCGCGGTGCTTCGTCCCCCGCATTCGGTGAAGACGCGGGACCGCACTGGATGGATCAGTTTCTGATGGCTCGGCGGCTGGTCGAGGCGGGAGTTCGTTGCGTCACGCTGTCGTTCGGCAGTTGGGATCGTCACGGTGCGAACTTTGAACGGTTGCCCGAACAACTCGGCAAGCTCGACCAGGGGGTGACCGCATTGGTGGAAGACCTGCACGCGCGCGGTCTCGACCAGGATGTGAGCGTCATTGCCTGGGGCGAGTTCGGTCGTACGCCGCGCATCAATCCGGGCGGAGGCCGCGACCATTGGCCGCAGGCGTCGTGCGCCTTGCTCGCTGGTGGTGGCATGCGCATGGGACAGGTGATCGGCACGACCAATCGTCTGGGCGAAGTCCCTCAAGATCGTCCGATTCATTATCAGGACGTCCACGCGACGCTCTATCACCAGCTTGGCATCGACGTGAATACCGCCACCATCGCCGATCCCAACGGACGCCCGCAGTATCTGCTCGATCGCCGCGAACCGGTTCGCGAACTGGTGTAAAATCGGGCAACACCGGTAACGGTCGCCGACTTCCGTCACATACGCGTCTTCAAGACTAAGAAATGGTGTTCATGAGTAAGCGGCAAGGCGCTAGTGGCCGGTCATATGGCAGCACCGGCGGCTGGCGCCTTGCCGCTCACAAGCCATATTTCAAGCGTTGATGCAGAACTAGCAATCAAGACCGCAACCGGGATGCTGGCCTGTCAACTAAGAGGAAACCCTCGTGCTGAACTTCATTGAACAGAACCGCGGGCGGCGGCCGGGAGAGCAGCGGAGTCGGCGCGATTTCTTGCAGATCGGCACGCTCGGTCTGACGGGAATGACGCTGACGGATCTGCTGCGCGCACGAGCCGACGGGGCAGAACAGTCGACGCCCACTAAAAAGACCTCGGTCATTCTTCTGTTTCTCGAAGGGGGCGCTTCGCAATACGAGACGTTCGATCCAAAAGACGAGGCACCCGTCGAGATTCGGAGCCCGCTTGATTCGATCCCGACGCGATTGCCCGGGGTGCGGTTTTGCTCGCTGTTTCCTCAAATGGCGCAAGTCGCGGATCGGCTGGCGATTGTCCGCTCGTTCACGCACAGCGACGGCGATCACGGTGGTGCCGCTCATTGGGTCAAGACGGGCCATCCGTGGCCGCCGGAGTTTTTCGGCAAGTCGGGTTTGCGAATCAAGCAGTTGACGCCGTCGATCGGCTCGGTCGTCGCCCGCGCTCGCGGCCCCGTACATCGGCAAGCGGGAGTTCCGACCTACTTGAACATGCGGACGATTCCTGGCTACGAGGGAGACAACGCGGCCTGGTTGGGCCCTGCCACCGAGCCTTTCCACGTGGGCACCGGTAACAGCTCGCTGATGGCGAACATGACGCTGACGATCCCGCGCGACCGACTCTCCGACCGCCTGACGCTGATGCGATCCCTGGATCGCCTGGAGCGAGGCCACAATCAAAGCAGTGCCTGGCGAGGGATGGATGACTTCCAGGATCAGGCCTTTCGCGTGATCACAGGTCACGCACGACAGGCGTTCGATCTGACGCAAGAAGAGCCCCGTCTGCGCGAGCGATATGGTCCCGGGCTTGGTCAGGAGTTGCTC
>CAMAWN010000336.1 GCA_945861865.1 Candidatus Kuenenia stuttgartensis
GCCGAGGCTGCTGTCATTGCCTGGATGCGTCATCAAACGACGGCCTACGATTCGATGCAAATCGCACGGATCAAAGGCCAGCGGCGGGAAGTTCGACGAATGCTGGCCCAACGATCCAAAGAGTTGTTGTCGTGCTATCGTCGTGGAGATTCGATCGCTGAAGCGTGTCCTCTGAAAAAAGCGTTGGGGAGTCCCACTCGTTCGTAGCGGCGCAACATGGCTGATCCCAAGAATGCGAAACTGTTCGTGAACCTTGGAGCTTCTCAGGCTCGTCGTCGTTTGAAAGGATTCGGCCACGGAGTCCGCAAGGTGGAAACTGCCGGGAACAATCAGGCGGTCATCACCATCATCCACACGGCCACGGCACAACATCTTCGCCAGCTTGAAGCCAAGTTTGCAGACGTGGGCTTCGCTGAAACGGAGATTGGTCTCAGTCAGCCGGCTGATTTGATTGAAGTGACGGGGCTTAACTCGCATTGAGGAAGCCGAGGCTCTTCATCCATTCGGCACAGCGTTGCGGCCAATCGTTGATCGGCTTGCCGTCTTTACGCATGCCGAATCCATGACCGCCTATTGCGCAGATGTGGAGTTCGGCGGAGAGATCCCGTTTCTTGTATTCGAGGTACAGCATGGCCGCCTCGATCGGATTCGATTTGTCATCGTGAGCGACCAGCATAAAAACCGGCGGAGCATCGGCCGGGATGCTGAATCCGGCACGCAACTTTGATTTGTCGTCTTTGTCGAGGAAGCCTTCGCCATAGATGAACACGAGGAAATCCGGCCCGCATGGATCGCGGCGATCGGGCTTCTGTAGAAAGGTCCGATCGCCGCGATCCCAAGCCGCGTGCCCGGCGAGGTTCGCTCCGGCCGAAAAGCCCAGCAGGCCGACTCGCTTCGGATCGAGATCCATTCGGCAGCGTGATGGCGGACGAGGCCAAGTGCTCTTTTGGCGTCTTGCACGGGGAGTTCAAACATCTCTTTCTCATCGCGTGTTGGCGTGCGGTACTTGAGCAACACGGCCGTGACGCCCAACGAGTTGAGCCATTCGCAGACCTGTGTCCCTTCATGAGCGTACGACAGAAACATGAAGCCGCCGCCGGGGGCCACGATGACTGACGTGCCGTTGGGCTTCTCGGGGCGGAACATCGTGATCGTGGGGTCGCTGACATCGGTGACGCGATTGGGGCCGGCTCCGCCGTAAGACTGGATGAGCTTCACCGTGGCTTCGGACTTCGGCACCATCGCGGTCGGCGGACCATCGGGCCAGAGCTTCAAAGTGATCGGCTCGGCTGCGACCGTAAGATCGGCCAGGACGCACAGCACCCACACGGTCAGCAAGATTGTTTTCATTTCGGTCAATTCTCCTGTGATAGCCGGTCACTGTCTTGGATGGTGCCTGATTTTCTCCATAACGAGATTCATGCCGGCTTCAAGCCGGAATTGCTTCAAGGATGCAATGTGTGCCCCGGATTTGCCGCGTTCTTACTCGTCAGCGCGTCCAAATTGCTCGCGTAGCTTGCAGTCACCGACGCCGAGGCTTGGTCGACGATCGCTTGAGCTTGGCACGCGGTTTTTTGTCCGATCTCTTCTTCCATTCTTCGATGGTTGCGACAACCTCGCCGATCTCCTTGACCTGGTCCGTGAGGGCGTTCAGGAAGCCCACGACTTGTGCCTTCAGAGCTGATGACGCGGATTCCGCGACACCATCAATCGCAAAGAAGTCCTTGATTCGTTGCTTCAAGGCGGCCAAAGCCACTTGTTCTGACAATGAAGTCGAGGACTTCTCACCGGAATCTGATTTCTTAGGCGGCTGATACAGCGCAGACCATGTCTCCGACAGCCGCTGCAATCGCAACATTCCTTCCTCGACCGTCTTTGGCTTGATTGGTGGCCGCCCTCCCGCCTTGGGGTGCCTTGTCCGCCCCTCGCGAACTTGAATGGCGTCGATCAACTGAGTCGTAATCCAACTGTTTTGGACAGTATCTTTCAGCAGTTGGTAACGACGAGCGGCATTCGCGACGGAAACGAGATGTCTGACGTGACTCCAACTCAGCGGCTTTCCCGTCAGTTCACATTTTTTAGCCAGCAGCTTGAGGCACTCCCTGCTCGATAGACGCTGCACGAAACGGCGGGCTTTGAGCAGGTGGTCGCTCTTAGATTTGATTTTGTATTTCTTCGAGAATTTCGCCGCCAACTTCCGTAATGCCTCTCTGTCATCGGACAACGCCTCAGCTTCCGTGCCGAACCGGTAGTAGCGCTGCAGACTCTTGGACAAGAGGCTCAAATCAGCTTGCGGGGTTTCTGCGCGGCTCAGTCGTGTCGTCATGGTCACGGGACGCTTTCGCCGCTTCAGCGTGCGGCTCGGAATGTGTGCGGAGCGATTACTGAAAATCGAGCGACATACTGCTGAATGCTGCGCGGTTTTGCTACGCTTCGCGACGACTTGCGAAAGCGGTCGATTCGACAAAGAGCATACTTGCAACAGCATTTTGGTCTCAGAGTCGTGTGCTCCGGTCCAAGCCGCCGTTGGTTCGTTTGCGTGTCCTCTGCACCGGCCGGGTCGCGAAGGCCAGGACACGGGCCTTCGATTTGAGGGACTCGAATCGGAAGTCTTTCGTTGTCCTGCGTGCAGCACCGTCAATCATGTCAAACCGGGGTAACGCCTCATGAACCAGCCAGTAAGGATGCCATTGTTTACGGTTTCGAATCATCACGTCAGCGGCGAAGAACCGCCGGAGATCGACGGCGACGATCCGAATACCTACCACAGCTATTTCGAGAAGCGGTACGGAGAGCAGTCACTTTTCGTTTTCCGGCGCGACAGCAAAGAGGCCACGCTCTATTCCGGTGACGCTGGATGGACAGCATTCCCTGTCGTCGATGGACAGGTTACAGGTTTGGTGCTCGCCCCTGAAGAAGCCATCTGGCTCTCGGCCTGCATGATGGGAGTGGCCGAGAAATCGCTGTTGTCCCTGGCGGAGGTTGCGAGCAATCTGGAAGTGGAACTGAGCCAGTTGCAGCAATGGGAACGAGGACTTGTCATTGTGGAAAAGAAACCAAACAACTGCGGGATGGGATTCATCACCAATTTTGGAGAGATCATCACGGCGGCACATTGCTTACCCCGACTCCCAGATCCCGCTGATCTTGGATTCGATCCGGTTGCTGTGACGGTTCGGACGCTTGATGGTAAATTCGAGACGACTTGGCTGGTTCAATATGCCGACGTAGTTGGTGACGTGGCATGAGGTTGTCCCTGTCGTAGTTGAAAAGTTGGCGGCGGCTCCGGCCGGGCTTACAAGCCCGGTTGAGAGTTATCCACAAACCGGAGGTCGCCGCCATGAGTTCAAAGTATCGGTCATCGAAGAAGAGTCGCAAGTCAGTTCGCAAACC
>CAMAWN010000337.1 GCA_945861865.1 Candidatus Kuenenia stuttgartensis
TTGTTTCTCATCGAAGTCCAATGGAGGTTACCAATGCCGTTGACCGAACAGATTGCCGATCATGTGCGCGCTTGCTTCACCGGAATTTGGATCGAGAGCCATGAACACGAAGACGCGCTGCGAGACATCACGCAGTTGTGTCACAACGAAAGCTGGTCACTCGCGACCTGGGACATTGATCGAGGCTTGCGGCTGCCCGGCCGCGAGACTGGCGTGACGTCCGCTTCCGGCGGTGACCCGCTGGCAGCAATCCGAGCTTTGAATTCGCTGGCGTCAGAGAAAGGTTCGGCGTTGTTGGTGCTGCCGAACTTTCATCGGCTGCTGAACTCGGCCGAAATTGTGCAGGCGTTGGCCAATCAGATTGTCGCCGGCAAACAAAACCGGACGTTCGTCGTGATCTTGTCTCCCGTCGTTCAGGTTCCCGTCGAACTCGAAAAACTGTTCGTCGTCATCGAACACAACCTGCCCAACCGCGAACAACTCGAAGCCATCGCCCGCGGCATTGCGGAGAGTGATGAACTGCCTGACGGCGTCGAACTGCAAACGGTGCTCGACGCTGCGTCTGGGCTGACACGCTACGAAGCCGAGGGAGCCTTCAGCCTGTCGATCACGCGGCACGACCGCATCACGGCGGAAACGCTGTGGGAACTGAAGTCGCAGCAACTCCGCAAGAGCGGCCTGCTGCAACTGCATCGTGGCGGATCAGGCTTCGACAGTCTCGGCGGCCTCAAGGCGCTGAAGGCGTTCTGCAAGCGATCGCTGTTGCAACCGGGACGCAGCAATCCTCTCAAGCGTCCGCGAGGGACGTTGCTACTCGGCGTTCCTGGGGTCGGGAAAAGTGCCTTTGCCAAATCGCTGGGGACTGAAACCAACCGGCCGACGTTGCTGCTGGATATCGGTGCGTTGTTCGGCTCCCTCGTCGGCCAGAGCGAGCAGAACATGCGGCAGGCGTTACGCATCGCGGAAGCGATGGCTCCCTGCATCTTGTTTTGCGACGAGATCGAGAAAGGCTTGAGCGGCGTGGCCTCCTCTGGCCAATCAGACTCCGGCACGTCATCACGATTGTTCGCGACGCTTTTGACGTGGCTCAACGATCACGACAGCGACGTCTACGTCGTCGCGACCTGCAACGATATCAGTAAGTTGCCGCCGGAGTTTTCGCGGGCCGAACGATTCGACGGCATTTTCTTCCTCGACCTTCCCGGAGCCGCCGAGAAGCAGGCGATTTGGGAACTGTATCTCGGTCAGTTTGAACTCGACCGTGAACAACGCTTGCCCGAAGACGAGCAATGGACCGGCGCGGAGATTCGCGCCTGCTGCCGTCTCGCCGCGTTGCTGGATGTGCCGCTGAAGGAAGCGGCGCGACAGATCGTGCCCGTGGCTGTCACGGCGGCGGAATCGGTCGAACGGCTGCGCACCTGGGCGACCGGTCGATGTCTCTCGGCCGAGCAACCCGGCTTGTTTTCGCAGGCGGCCCCGACCCCGACCAATGCACCGCGTCGTCGAGTCAGCCGTTCGTCACTGCTCAACTGAGGCTGGCCGAACGTGTCGGCCGGCCCGCGATTCTTCTCCTTATTATTACGGAGGCTGTCATGCCCGAATTGCGTGACGGCGAGTCGGCCGAGGTCCAAGGCTCGGCCCGCTCGCCGTACATTTTGAAGAACGTCGGCGGAGTCTATTCGTGCTCCTGCCCCGCGTGGCGAAACCAGTCGTTGCCGATCGAACGCCGCACCTGCAAACACCTGAGAACCTATCGCGGCATCGGGGCTGAGGTTGCTCGGCTCGGTTCATCAACCTCGCAAGTCGCGGAGGTGATCCCCTCGGCCTCTCATTCCGTGCCGCCACTGTTGCTGGCTCACACTTGGGAAAATGACGTTGATCTCAAGGGCTGGTGGCTCAGTGAGAAACTGGATGGCGTGCGAGCCTACTTTGACGGGAAACAATTCCTGTCCCGGCAAGGCAACATCTATCACGCACCGGCTTGGTTCACCGAGCAACTTCCGAACGTGCCGCTCGACGGCGAACTGTGGCTGGACCGCAAGGCGTTTCAGCGGACGGTGAGCATTGTTCGCCGTCACGATGCGACCGAGATGTGGCGCGAAATCAAGTTTGTGGTCTTCGACGCTCCTGCCGTCGCCGACGTGTTCGAGGCTCGGCAGGAATTCTTGCGGCAGACGCTCTGCACAAATCAACTGCCCTATGCACGCTGGCTCCCGCAAGAACGCTGCCGTGATACGGAACACCTGAGATCCGAACTCGCACGAATCACCGCGCTCGGGGGCGAAGGTTTGATGCTGCGACAGCCAGCCTCGCGTTACGAGGCTGGCCGGTCCTCCACTCTGTTCAAGGTGAAGACCATGTTGGAGGCTGATGCTCGCGTGATCGAACATCTCGCTGGCCAAGGCCGACATCGCGGCCGCATGGGCGCACTGCTGATGCAGCTTGCGAATGGCCTGACATTCAACGTCGGCACCGGCTTCACGGACGCGCAACGCAACAACCCACCTCCCGTCGGCAGCATCATCACATTCCGATTCCAAGAGTTGACGGATCGCGGCATCCCGCGCTTCCCGTCTTTCGTGCGTGTCCGTCACGACGTAACGACTTTGGGCAGCGACTGACGCGAACACACCGATTTCTTTTTCTCGTCGAGGCCGCTCTGTGGGCGGCCGTTTTCGTTTTTGAATCACCACCAAACCCAAAGGACCAACCATGACCGATCGACGTTTTGAATTCGTGGAAGGGACTTCATCGAAGTTCTGGGAAATCTCAAACGGAGGCAACAACGTGACTGTCCGCTATGGCCGCATCGGCACCAACGGGCAGACCCAAACCAAATCGTTTACGGGTACCGCTGCGGCTGAACAACACGCGGACAAACAAATCGCCGCAAAGCTCGCCAAGGGCTATCGCGAACTGGTGGCCACGGCCTGAGCAAACGCCTCAACGTCAGCAGTCGCCTTTGCCGGCCATCACAGCCACGAACACCCTCAAACGAAGGAGATTCTGAATGCCTCAAGCGATTGAACCACGGCCCGCGCGCCGACCACGCTCCGTCTCGGCGTCAACTTCGACAATCCGAACGCCCGCTGAACAACTGCGCGACACGACCGCTGCTTTGCGAGTCAGCTTCACTTGGTTCGGGACAAGGAAGACTTTGACTCCCGAACAAAAGAGCCAGGCCGCCGAGAGTTTTGGGGCCGAAGGAAAGTTCTTGTCCGCTGGCAAGAAGCTCCTGGACACCAAGCATCCCGCATTCCGCGCCGTCAGCGCGGTGAAGCACGAAACCGTCGCGTATTGGCGAGGAGTGTCTCTCCCCTTTCCAGAACCCGGAATACGGCTGATTCGTCAGCACGAC
>CAMAWN010000338.1 GCA_945861865.1 Candidatus Kuenenia stuttgartensis
AACTCGGCGTGAGCGACGTGGTTGACGGCTTCCATGTAACGGAGCAGTCCCATCGGCCCGTCGATCTCCGCCAGCTTGCCGGACTCGGCGAGGTAGTCATGCACCAGAGCGATATCGACGCAGCCGTGAGCTTCCGCGACTGCCAGACACGACGCGAAAACAATCTGGTCATTGAAGCCGAACAAATCCGCCGGCCCGATGATCTTGGTCATCTTCCGCAGAGCTTCCCCGGTCGGGTCGAGCAGAGCACAACCGACAGCCGCATACTCGCTGTCTTCGTGGTGTGGCGGGGATTGGGAGTCGGTCAGTTCGTGGATATGATCCGTCATGCGATTGGTTCCTTTTGAGCGGCTCGCGACGTGCTACCGTCCGGCCGCTTTTTTGTTGGTTGAGTGCCGGCGTCAATACGATCAGCCGGCGCGAGAGATGGCATCACTTCGCGGTCTTCTCGATTTCCGTGAGCATTCGATTCAGCGATTCGATGCGGAACAGAATCCGGCCGCCGAGCTTCACGAATGGCACCGTGCCTTCTTTCGTGAGTGTTCTCAGGTGACGGTCGCTCACGCCGAGCAACTTCGCCGCGGTCGCGAGCGACACGACCAGCGGCTCGATAGCGGTCTCGGCCTTCACGGTGACGGGATCAGCGGGTGACATCAGCATGTCGTCACCTCGCTTTCGTTCTCGGCATCGACGTGGCGCAACAGCGGTTCGATTTCCGACCACTCAAAACGAATCGAGCCATCGGGCAGGACGACGTGAGGCAGTCGTTTTCGTCGCGCGAGCCTTTCCGCGCGGCCCAGCGGCCAGTTCAGCCGCCGGTCAACATCTTCCGGGTAGAGCAGCATGTCTTCGATCTCCGTGAGTTGTGGGTTTCAGGGGCATTCCCCGAAAACTCAGCGGGAGCGACATGCTGGGAAGGATGTTTGGCGAAGGTTCGTGAAGGTTTGAGATGTTTTGTCAGGTCGAACCGCGCCGACGTTTCACGCGGCCAGCGATATCGGGGACGACGGTTTCCGTGTGCTCGCCTCGCCCAAGGTCAAATTGATTCTCAAGCGTCGCAGAGCGATCAGCGAGAAGTGAGTCTCGCACCGTCGCCTCTTCGTGGTAGCGATCTTCCAACCCGTTCCACCAGACCAGCAAATCCGTTTTGACCACCGTTGGTTGTCCGCCATGCGTCGGCATGATGATCGGCCCCGGAAATTTCTTGTGAGCAGCGCGGACGCGGCGTTGCTCGGTCGTGTTGTTGTCCTTGCCGAGAGCGTCCAAGAGTTCGCGCCAACTCGAAAGGTAAACTTTCGGTGCGTTGGGCGGTTGCTGTTCACCGTCCGGCGTCTTCCCAATCACCAATGCGGTATCGTCAACGATTCCAACCGTCGCGGGTTGTGGGTCGCTTGTCGTCGCGCCCAGCAGGTCGATGAGCAATTCGAGTTGCTTCTCCGCTTCAATGATGCTGGCAGGGTTGTCGTTGAACTGCGGCGGAAGCGAAATCCCCCAAGCCCTCATCGCCCGCCGAGTGTTCCGCAGTTCGCGTTGAACGTCGTCGAGATAGCTTTCGGGACTCGACCAGCTACCGGATGATCGTGTGTTGTGAATGCCCGCCAGCCACGACGACAGCCACGGCCGAACATCCTCGACGGTCTTGATCGGACAATCGGGCCAAGTCGTGTCCGTCGCTTCCCAACCGGGCGGCAATTCCTCCCGCTCCTGAATCTCTCGCTCCAACACGTCACGCCAGCCGGTGAGCAAACGCCGCACGTCGTCGAATTCGCGGCGTTCGGTTGTGAGCCAATGCCCGGTCGCCTCTTGCCAGTGCAATTGGCCGGGCTGCAAGTTGAGTTGTCTTGCGGCAGCGTTCAGCGCGTCGTTGAGGCATTCGCCATCGAAGCGGATGTGGGAAACGCCGAGTCCCCCATGTTCCGGCCAACCACATTGAATGGCCTGATGCCCCAGCGGTGGCTCGTTTCTTTCCAGCAACCGCAGCGCACCACGAACATAGTTAGCGACACTCAAACAACTGCCGCCTGGAATCGTCGCCGCATTGGCCAGCGATTTCATCCACCGGAAGGCACTGCCGAGCCGTTCTTCGGACGTCTCAATGCGTCGGCGTTCAGTCCCGTCTGAGAAGTCGAGCCGTGTCACGTCGTCTCGAAACAGCCACCAGACGAGCCGCTCTTGTGCGGAATGCTGGTCATCGGGAAACCACCAGCCGAGCCGCCGCAGACACTTGCAGAGCATCGTCGCATCCGCATCGTCGAGCGTCGTCAGATACTCACGAGCATGACATTCGCCGAGAGCGAAAAACCGACTAAGCGAGGCGACAACGACAGCCGCATCCCAAACATCTTTCGGCATGATTCCTACTCCGTTGAATCGGGCCAGCCCCGCCGGGTCTCAGGAGTAGGTCGAGACTCAACGGCAGGGGCTTGGTGAATCGCGAGAGCTGGCCAGCCGTCACGAACCCGATGGTCCCATCATCCACAACGTCTCTCAGAACTCAACACCACCCAAGCCCTCGTCGCCGCCGGCCGCCGGTATCTGCTTATTAGTAGTATCCCAAACTTCCGACAGACACGTCGCACGGCCCTCGTTTGACCCGCATCCCGCGTCCCGTCGTCGGAGTACCTTCGATACCCCCACCCATCAAAGGTACTTCTGAGCGTCTCGCAGACCGATGCCACACACACCGCCGCGCTCCGTTGTGTTTCTGTTAATTACGGTCCCAATCGCGCACCGCTCCCCGGTCAAAAGGTACTTCCGAAGATGCGTTCCGAATCTCACACATCCGGGAACAATCGCTAAACGCAACTTTCTTCCCTTCAGGCCGTTCGAGGCACACCGCCCCCTACTCCTTCGTTTTTGTGAAGAAAGCAGCCGCGCGATTTTCACCGTCGCGATACGGGTTTCCCGGCGATGCAAGCCTTGCGCGTCGAAAAGCCGTCAGGTAGTACCTTGGTCCTTTTTGGCAGCAGCCGGACTCACGGCATCACTCCCTTGGCGTCAGCGGTCTCGGTCACGTCGTTGAAGTCGTCAACGTCGTAGGGTCGTAGCCCCGCCAGCGTGAGCATCTCGCCCTTCACGTCATCGCCGAGAGCCGGCCAGACTTCGATCAGCCGAGCGAGTCGCGAATCGGAAACAACGCAAACTGCGTCGGATTCTGCGTCGCCTTGTCCATCATCCTGCGATTTTCCCGGTGATTCGTGCGATAGTTCGGCCCCTACTGGGGGCACTTCTTCAACCGCACCGTCTCTCACGGTGCGGTTTTTTCGTGCAAACTGTGGATCGACCGATGAGGCATCCGGCTCTTTTCTGAGTCTTACGGTGGGGGACAGCACCGGGTTTTG
>CAMAWN010000339.1 GCA_945861865.1 Candidatus Kuenenia stuttgartensis
TGGCTCTGTTGTTCGGATTCGCAATCGGGAGACTGATCCATGCGTCTTGCCTCGCTCGTGCTCATCGTCTTGCTGACTCACACAACGGCGGCTCAAGCCTTTGTTGATCCGTCCGGCTTCAAATCACTGGCCATCGGCGATCGTGCTCCGGATTTCGAGTTGCCGGGAGTCGATGACAAGCAGTACTCGTTGAAGAGCTTTGCCGACTCGCGGCTGCTGTTGATCGTCTTCACTTGCAATCACTGCCCGACCGCGCAGGCTTACGAAGCGCGGATCATGAAACTGCACGCCGATTACAAAGACCGAGGCGTCGCGCTGGTCGCCATCTCGCCGAATGATGACCTGGCGGTGCGGCTGGATGAGTTGGGCTACACCGATGTCGGGGACTCGCTGGAAGACATGAAGCTGCGGGCGAAGGAGCGGAAGTTCGCCTTCCCGTACTTGTATGACGGCGAGACACAGAAGACGTCGTTGGCCTATGGTGTGGTCGCCACGCCACAAGTTTTCCTATTCGACCACGAGCGGAAGTTGCGCTACGTGGGGCGCATCGACGACTCGGACGTGAAACTCGTCACCAGTCACGACACGCGCAACGCGCTCGACGCCTTGCTGGCCGGCAAGCCGGTCCCGATCGAAAAGACGCGCACGTTCGGATGCTCGACCAAGTGGGCCGAGAAGCGTGCGGAGGCTCAAGCATCGTTGGAGAAGTGGGACCAGGAACCGGTCGAACTGCGCACACTCGACGAGGCGGCGCTGGCCAAGTTGGTCAAGAACGACACGGAAAAACTGCTGCTGATCAATGTCTGGGCGAGCTGGTGCGGCCCCTGCATTACGGAGTTGCCGGAGTTCGTCACGATAAACCGCATGTACCGCCGCCGCAACTTCCAGTTGGTCACGATCACCCTGGATGATCTCGAACAGAAAGACGCCGCGCTGAAAATCCTGCGCGAAAAGCACGTCGCCGGCACGAACTACATTTCGACACTGCCCAGCCGCGATCGGTTCGTTGACGTGCTCGACAAAGACTGGGACGGCCCCGTCCCATACACGTTGCTCATCGCCCCCGGAGGCAAGGTGATTTATCGCCAAGGCAACCAGATCAAGCCCTTGGAAGTGCGCCGAGCGATCGTCGATGTCCTGGGCCGAACGTACGCGAACCGGCCTCCGAAGTGACGGTTAAAGCTGAGTTGTTGTCTCATCGCATCGGATCGGGGACGCCAAACATCTGCGATCTTCGTCATTGCGGATCGGGAGCTGTTGGAGGATTGGGAAGTCGCCTCGCGCGATCGCTGGCTGAAGATTTGAATTTGCGACCGACGGTTAAGCTGTCGGGAACACCGTCCGGGTATTTCTTGCCGAGCCACGCTTCAATCTGTTCGGCACGATGCTCCGGGTGCGGATGCGACTGAAGCCATTCGGGTTGGCGGTTGCCTTTCGAGACCTCGGCCAGAATCTTCATCACGCCGAGCATCTGTTGCGGGTCGAAGCCGGAGGCGGTCATCGCTTCCAAGCCGAACTGGTCCGACTGTGATTCGTCCTCGCGGCCATATTTGAGAGTCACCATCGAATTGACCATCGCGGCAACCTGCTGATTCGAGCGGCCGGAGTGACGCTCATCGCTGCTGGCTACGCCGACCGCCGTCACCAGGATCTGTCCGAACTGTCCTTTGGCCATGTGTTGCGCGGCGTGCCGATGGATGACGTGTCCGATCTCGTGGCCGAGTACTCCCGCCAACTGAGCTTCGTTCTGCAAGCGTTTGAGCAAACCGTTCGTAATGAAGATCTGCCCGCCCGGCAAGGCGAAGGCATTGACCATGTCTGGGTCGCGCAGCAGATGAAATTGAAATCGGTAGTGGCTCTGCGCGGCGACGCTCTCCGCAACCAATCGCTCGCCGACTTCCCGAACCAGCGTGGCGGATTGCGAGTGGGGATCGACTTCGCCTCCCATCTGCGCCGCCATCGCGGGAGCCGATTGCACGCCCAGCGCGATCTCCTGCGGGACCGACATCGCGACGTGCTGCTTCTCGCCGGTGACTGGATTGACTTGAGTGCTCGTCAGGAACTTGAACACTCCGAAGAGCACCAGCACCCCCGCAATGATCCACTGCGGAGGGATGCGAAATCCGCCACGTTCGGAACGATAGCCGTAGGACATGACGCTCAACCTTCAAGAGGAAAACTCAAAGCAAAACATTGGAACGCTAATCGACGCTAATCTTCGCTAATTGATGGCCGAGCAACAGTCCGAATTAGCGCGGATTAGTGCCGATTAGCGTTCAAGAAATAGCTTTCAGAACCTGACTCACCTGCAACAACCTTCGGAAGCAAAGAAGGCGAAGTGCGTCAAACTATCGAGCCAATCGCCTTCCAAGAACAGTCAACACTCCTGTTCTGTCACAAACGCATCTTCACTTCTTGGCCAGCGGTGAGAGAATCCCTGCATCATTTCGGTCGGTGCTGTCGGTGCCGGCTGCGGGCTGTTCGGCCCATTCACGTCTTTCTCATTCTTCATTTCTCTTTTTCAGGGAGACTGGCCATGTCAGAGCCAAGTCCGCGTTCGTCGTTGGTGCGTTGGCTGTACACGCACAATCCGTTTTATGCCATCAGCGCGGCGCTCATGCTGTATGCCGTGCGGGCGGGGTACGGAGAACTCCAGATCGGGTCCATCAACTGCTGGGTGATGATGGGTGTGTTGGCGGGATACACGCTGCTGCTGGCGGGAGTCGGCGTGTGCATTGTGCGGTTGGGCCGAGTCTGGGAGGACGCTCGGTCGATTCTGTTGTTGCTGCTGTTGCTGTTCTTGGCGGTGTCGATCAGTGCGGATGATTTGTTTGTGAAGGCGACGACGCCAGGGCAGGGGACCGCGTTGCTCGCGTGCGGCTTCTTGTTCTCGGTGGCGGTCTCGGCCGGAGTCATTTGGGGATCGCGCATCCGCGTCGGCTGGGAATACGCAGTGCCGTTTGTTTTGTATCTGGCATTGTTTTTCGCGATGCCGTGGTGGTGCTCGCCGGAGTTGCATCCGCGAGCGACTCGGTTGTTGAACTGGACCGTGTTTCTGTTTCCGCAGGTGGCCGCGCTGCTGAATCTCACGCTGCTGCCGGCGGTGCGACGCGGCGCGAAGGGAGTCGCGAACAATGGCACGCCGTGGCCTTGGCCGGGTGTGCCCAGAGATTTTGGCGGTGTTAAGTTTTAGTGGTGTCGCAAGTTGACCAATAGAGTTGCCATTGATTGCTATCGCGGAGGTTGGTCAGGGCGGAGACGGATTCGGCGTTGCGGAGATTCCAGCGGGCACCGGAGCGTTT
>CAMAWN010000340.1 GCA_945861865.1 Candidatus Kuenenia stuttgartensis
CACGCTTTGAAGGAGAAGGCCGAGGCCACTGGGGCCGAGCCTACTCCAACTTCTTCGCCGGAGCCGGACTCAAACGTGGCAACATCATCGGCCGCACTGACTCGATTGGCGCGACCGTCGCCGATCGGCCGCTCTCCGCGAAGGACATCTTGGCGACCATCTACCACCTGATCGGTATCAACCCGAACTCGACGCTGACCGACGTACTCAACCGCCCCGTTCCGCTGGTGCATGACGGGAAAGTCATTCCTGAAATGCTCGCGTAGCGTTCTCTCTTTGCCACGAGATCATTCATGCCACGATTTGAATTGCGTCTGTTGTCGTGCCTGCTCTTCGCGATGTTTGCTCTGGCTTCGCACGCTTCCGCCGACGAATTCCGTGTCACAGAGACCGACGACGAGATCAAAATCGAAACGTCGAAGCTGGAAGCGGTCATTCGGAAGAAGGGCTACGTGTCCGGCGTCAAAGCGGCGTCGTTTCTCGACAAGCAAACCGGTTTCCGCGACGCGGGGTTTGGGTTGGACATCGTTGATTGGATCATGGAACCGGGCAGCGATGAGGCGTATCGCGACCAGCTCGACAAGGAATTGGTCTACCAGTTCGGCAATCCCTATCACGGCAAGTCGCCGAAGCGGTCGATTGAAGGTCCGCAAATCTGCACGCAAGCCAAAGAGCTGTCGCCGCGTGTGATTCGCGGCAAAGATTTTCTCGCGGTGACGATGGACTTTCGGTATCGCACCGCCGCTCCGGGGAAGAAAACGGGATCGCTCTGGCAGCAGACGCTCGTGTTCCCCGCCGGCAAGCGGTACTTCGTGTCGAGCGACAAGATCACCGCCGTGAACTCCAGCGACGCGATGTTTCTGCGACTCGACATGCCCGGCCACATCAAGCACAACAAAGGGGACTCGTTCAGCGAGGTCTATCTGAGCTACTTCGACAAGCCGATCCCGTCGTCAGAATTCATCGAGAGCTTCGCCCCCGACGAAAAGTTCAACTACACGCGCGGCCGCGATGCACTGCCGAAGCGGATGATCCGCGGCTATCACCTGCGCGACCCTAAGTCCGGCAAAGCCGGCCCGTGGCTCGCCGGTCTGACGCTGCAACCCGACATCGTTTCCGAAGCGTGGTGTCATCAGCGCGGCTACGTCTGCCTGATCGAAGAGTTCGGCGGCCGACCGATCAAGGCGGGCGAGTCCTTCAGCGCCGCATTCGTCGTCGGCTTCTTCGATTCGCTCGACGACATGCACGCCACCTACGACCACTTCGCCGGCCACACCTGCCTGGAAGCCAGCGAGAACGGCTGGAAGCTGTTGAAGTGAAGGCACCGCAGCGGTGTTGAGGCTTTGAACGCCTCGTCGGAACATCTCTTTGTCGATGTTGCCGAGCGTCAACATCGCAACACACTCGGCACCTGTCAGCCTAGGCGAACGGAGCGGCGTCAGCCCCGTCGTTCTTCTTCGCAAGAAACCGTGATGAGCGACGATATGGAAACACCTCTGCATGGCAAGGCCGCTGAGTTCCGAAGGCTTGGTTTGTTTTCAGGCATCGACAGCTTTTCCGAACTTGAGCGTCGAATCGAAGCCTTAGCCGACGAGATGCTGAAGGGTGACGCCTTCGAGGTCTTCGCGGAGGCGTATCTCGCGACGCAACGTGTCGGCATGGCCAAGCACGTTTGGCCGGATAAGGCGATCCCACCCTCGATCCGCAAACGGTTGCGACTATCGGTTCGTGATGTCGGTGCGGATGGCGTGATCGAAACTATGTCGGGCAAGCACCGAGCTTATCAGGTGAAGTTCCGCAGCCGACGTACGCCGCTGACTTGGAGCGAGACGGCCACGTTCTTCGGAGTCACTGACCAATGCGACGACCGGTTGTTGTTCACCAATTCGGAAGATGTCTCCAAGGTCGCTGAGCAGCGGAAAGATTTTTCCAGCATTCGTGGCACCGATCTCGATGCGATGACGGCCGAAGACTTCGATGCAATTCACTCGTGGCTTGCCGGCAAGACCGTGACGAGGAAGAAGAGTTCTCCTCGGCCGTATCAGCAGCGAACGCTCGATGCGATTCTGCCGGCACTGAATCAACAGGATCGAGCCACGGCCGTGATGGCGTGCGGCACGGGCAAGACGTTTGTCGCGCTGTGGGTGGCCGAAGCGATCGCAAAGAATACGGTCTTAGTGCTGGTTCCTTCGCTGGCGTTGTTAAGGCAGACGCTGCGCGAATGGGTCAAGAACACGGCGTGGGAAAAGCTCGATTACCTCTGTGTCTGCTCGGACCCGACCGTGAGCCAAGGGGACGACGAATTGGTCATGCGGCCCACGGAGTTGGAGTTCTCGGTCAGCACACAGCCGGAGCAAGTCCGAGAATTTCTGGCTCACTCGTTCGACGGAGTGAAGATTGTCTTCTCGACCTATCAATCGGCAGACGTCGTCGCGCGGGGAATGCCTCGCAACTTGCAATTCGACATCGGCATCTTCGATGAAGCTCACAAGACCGCCGGCCGAGAGGGAGCCAAGTTCAGCTTCGCGCTCAAGGACGAAAACCTGCCGATTCGCAAGCGGCTGTTCCTGACGGCGACGCCTCGGCATTACGACTTGAAGCGGCGCGATGCCGAGGGAGAACCGGTCGAAGTCTATTCGATGAATCGGCCGGAGATTTACGGCCCCGTCGTTCACACGCTGTCGTTCGCCGAGGCCGCTAAGCAGAAGATCATTTGCAACTACAAGGTCGTGATCTCGGTCGTCACCTCGAAAATGCTGACACCCCACCGAGCTTGCCTCGGTGGCTCGCGGGCTTCTGCACTACGTCAAGACGTGGAAAAAGATCGCGTAGTGCAAAAGCCTGAAAACCACCGAGACAAGCTCGGAGGGGCTTTTCAACAGGCGATGCGGCACGGCACCGTGCTAATCAACGGCGACGAAGTGAAGGCACAACAAGTCGCCAATCAAATCGCGCTCGCTCAAGCCGTCGCCGAGCACCAACTCAAGAAGATTTTCACGTTCCACCGCAACGTGGCCTCGGCGAGATCATTCACCAGCGAGGGGAGCGAAGGGATTGGCACTCACCTTCCCGATTTCGCCGCGTTGCATGTCAACGGAGCCATGTCCACGGCGGCTCGCGACGGCTTGACGACCGAGTTCAAAGCGGCTCGGCAGGCGGTCATGTCGAACGCGCGCTGCCTGACGGAAGGGATCGACGTGCCGACGGTGGACATGGTCGCCTTCCTGACTCCCAAGCGGAGCAAGGTGGACATCGTGCAGGCCGTCGGCCGAGCGATGCG
>CAMAWN010000341.1 GCA_945861865.1 Candidatus Kuenenia stuttgartensis
GTCTTCACCGGCAAAGCGGGCAAGATCACCCCGCTGGCCGACACGATCCGCAGCTTCGAGGAAATCTGCGCCGGCAAATGGGACCACCTCCCCGAATCCGCCTTCATGTACGTCGGAGCCGTCGAGGAAGCCGAAGAACAAGCCAAGAAAATGGCAGCGAGCTAACGTAGCCGTCATCGCTCCGCGTGACGAGCCGAACGGGGCAAGGCGTCCCATGCCAAAACGAGTGAACTATCGAAAACTGGCGTTTGAAAAATACGACCCACTGTGTGCTCACTGCGGCTTTGGCGTCCCAGCCGTGTTGGAGGTCGCCCATCTCGACGGAAACAGAGCCAACAACGAATTGTCGAACCTCGTGATCTTGTGTCCGAACTGCCACAAGATGCACGATCTCGACTTGATTTCGACAGAGACGATTATCCTGATGCGTGATCGACCCAAGATTGTCACTTGGTCGAAACGAATGAAGGATGCAGGAAAAAAGGCTGCCATCAAGCGACGACGAAACGCCGCCGGCAAGAAGGCTGCCGAGACACGAAAACAACGGGCAGCCATCGCCACTCAAGCTACGGAGCAGAAACATGACTGACGACATACGTCGAACTCATTTTCCTCCCGTAGCTCAGTGGTGAGAGCGTCCGTCTTATAAACGGTAGGTCGTCGGTTCGATTCCGATCGGGAGGACTGACGCCCCACCCGCCTCTGCCACCGACCATCGGTCGGCGATAGAATCCCTCGCGGAGGTGCGACCATGCCGACCAAAACGAAATCAAAACCGAAAACCAAACCAAAGCTGATCGTTCGAGACAAAGACATCCTGGGCGGCATCCCGGTCTTTGCCGGGACGCGAGTGCCAATCAAGAACTTGTTCGACTGTTTGCGAGACGGCCAATCGTTGGAGGAATTTCTGGATGACTTTCCGTCAGTGACGCGACAGCAGGCTGAGGCATTGTTGCAGCAAGCGACCGAACTGGTGGTGACACCGTGAAGCGAGTGTTGCTCGACGAATGCCTTCCGGCGCAGCTCAAACGAGACTTAGTCGATCACCAAGTGAAAACCGTCCGAAATCAAGGCTGGTCGGGCATCAAGAACGGAGAGCTATTGGCGTTGATGGAGTTTCGATTTGACGTCTTCCTCACCGTGGACCGCAACCTCGAATATCAACACAACACGCAAGACATCCCAGTGGGGATCATTGTTCTGGAAGCATTTCAAAACTCGATCAAATACATTCGCCCGTTAGTTCCAGAAATCTTAACGGCGCTCAACCACATTCGTCCCGGACAGATCATCCGAATCAAAGGTCAATTGAAGCCCAGGTGAGATGAAACATGGCTGACAAACAACTGCAATTGGTGATCGTGACTCCCGAACGAACGGTGTTCGATGAGCCGGCGTCGGCGTTGCGGTTTCCGCTGTTCGACGGCCAAATCGGAATCCTCCCCGGCCGAGCACCCCTCGTCGGCCGCTTGGGCTACGGAGAACTCAAGGCGACGACTCCCTCCGGTGAGAAATCGTTCTTCATCGACGGCGGCTTCGTCCAAGTGAAGGGCGCGGTCGTTTCGATCCTCACCGCGCGAGCCATCCCTACCGCTGAGGTCAAACGCTCCGACGCCGAAGAGGCTCTGAAGAAAGCCTCTTCATTGCCCGGCACGACCGAGCAGCAGGCTGCTACGAAGGCTCGCGAAATCGAACGTGCCCGGCGGCTGTTGACGCTGGCTCATTGAGCGTAGCGGAAGAAGGCGCGCGTCCGCACAATGGAAGCCTGATGTGCCGGCGAAGGAGACGTTGATCGTTCCTTCGCCGGCGCTTCAGGCTTCAAGGCTTTCACGCGGGAGAACGCGATGCAGACAAACGGAATTGAACAACGTTCGAATGCGTTTCAGTGGTCGTTGCTTCCCGGCGGCGGATTTCAGATTTGCGGGCGGACGTTACCAAAGTTGCCGGAAGGGGCCTTCGACTGCGAAGCGGACATGGACGGTCAAATCCGGTTCACGCCGCGAAACCTTAAAGTGGATGAACTGATTGATTGCTCGGCCAGTCTCGCGGCTCGGTTGCTGCAAGAGATCGAGCAGTTCTGGACGCTGGGCGAGCGTTTTCGCAAGCATGGTTTCCTGCATCGCCGCGGGTACTTGCTGCATGGACGGCAGGGGAGCGGCAAGTCCTCGGTGGTCCATCAGGTGATTTGCCGAACGGTGGCTGCCGGCGGAGTTGCATTTTTCTGTCAGCAACCGGGGGAGTTCGTCGGGTGCATGCAGCAGTTCCGCGCGGTGGAACCGCAGCGTCCGCTGCTGTGCATCTTCGAGGACATCGACTCGATGGTTCAGGGCTACGGTTCGAGTGCGTTGCTGCAATGGCTGGATGGCAATCACCAAGTCGATCGAGTCGTCAACATCGCCACGACGAACTATCCGGAGAAACTGGAACGTCGCTTGATCGCGCGACCTCGGCGGTTCGACCGAGTGCTGTGCATCAATTGCCCCGATCGCGAACTGCGAGACGCCTACTTCGCTCGCAAGTTGCCGGACTTGCCAGCCAAAGAGCGTCGGCGCTGGGTCGAGCTCAGCGAGGATCTGTCGTTTGCGTCGATGTCCGAGTTGATTATCAGCGTCTGCTGCCTGGACAAGGATTTGGCGGAAACGGCGGCACTCCTCAAGGATCTCGATCGGCGTCAGCCTTCGAGCAGCGATTACGAGGACGCGGCGGAATCGGAACGGCGCGGGCGATCTGGCGGGCGCGATTCATTCAGCGACAAAGTCCCGTTCTGATGACCGTGCCACCACCGCGAATCGGGGTTTCGGCAAGCGCGGAATTCTGTCAACATCCGTGCGTTGACTGCGGCCTGCGGCTGCATTGGCTGGATGCACGAGAACCAAGATGACGGCACGACTGAGTTTGGCTCTGCTGGAAGTGAATTACCTGGCACCGTCGCTGATGGTGGCGGATGCCTGTGTGAAGACGGCTAACGTGCGGATCATCGGGATCGAAAGCACCGATGGTCCTCAGCAATGCTTGAAGCTGATCGGCGAGACGGGAGCCATCATGGCCGCCGCCGAGCGAGGGGCCGAGGTGGCCAGACGCATGGGCAGCCAATGCACGGTTTCGATCCTGCCGGCTCCGCTGGAAGAGACGTTGAAGCTCGTCGATGCGCCGCCGGTCTTTAGTCCGTTGTTGGGGTTGTACGATTCCCGCGTTCCAAGAGAGGGTGCGATGAATACCGAAGCTGTGGGATTGTT
>CAMAWN010000342.1 GCA_945861865.1 Candidatus Kuenenia stuttgartensis
TTCGCCGATGTCGTTGCGAGCGACTTCTTCGTAACCAGCTTGCGTGGCATCGAGCACCAACGTGCTGCCCGCCTCGTTGGTGAAGAAGAGTTTTCCGTCGGCTGCGACCGGCGACGCGGTGAACTTGTCGCCGAAGCGTTTCTTCCAAATCAGCTTGCCCGTGTGAGCGTCCAAGCACGAGCCGATCCCTTTGTCGTCAGCGAGGTAGTACCGCTCGCCGACCAAGATTGCCGACGGGACGAACGACGTCCCCTTCTCGTTCTTCCAGACGACATGCGAGTCGGTGATGTCTCCGCTCCCACCCGGCTTGATGGCGATGTGCGTCCCGTTTGGACCACTCACGACAAACAACATGCCGAGCCCAAGCACCGGCGTCGGCACGCACTCGCGCGCCAGCCCGCGCAGCGTCCACAAGCGGCTTCCGGTGCGCGGGTCGTAGCCGTCTAACTTCTCCGAACCGCTCAGCACCAACTCGACTCGATCGCCGCTCGGCACGAGTTGCGGCGAGGACCACGACAACCACACCTCCGGCCGATCCGACTTCCAGCGGTTCGCACCCGTCTGCTGATCGAGCGCAATCACATACGACGCTCCGTAATGATCGCACTGCACGATCAGCTTGTCTTCAAACAACAGCGGAGAACTGGCCGCCGCGAAACGATTCTCGAACGGGCCGTATTCCTCCGCGATCGCTCGCTGCCACAGCAGGCCGCCGTCGAGATCGAAGCAAAACACATCGCCGGTCCCGAAGAACGCGAACAGCCGTTTGCCGTCCGTCACCGGCGAGGGACTCGCCATGCCGCTGCGTCCGTAGAACAACGTCGGCGCGGTCCCCCACAATCGCTGATGCCACCGCTCGCGGCCCGTGTCGCGATCAAAGCAAATCACATGCAACTCGCCCTGATCGCGCCCCTCCGACGCCGTCACAAAAACTTTGTCGCCCCACACGACCGGGTTCGACGTGCCGATCCCCGGCAGCGGCATCTTCCACAACACGTTCTCCGTCGCCGACCACGTCGTCGTCACGCCGGTGTCGGATGTCACGCCGTTGCGATTCGGCCCACGCCAACCGGGCCAGTTCTCGGCGGACACCTCGCGGACAGACTCAAACACGATGAATGCCGACAGCATCGCAAAGACGGAAATGAGCTTTGATGACATGGATGGCCTCGAACAAAAAACAAAAGACAAGGAACGCTAATCGGCACTAATCTTCGCTAATCACGCAACCAAGGCGTCTGTCTCATGAGCGAAGATCAGCGAAGATGAGTGTTCCAAAAACTGATTCATGGCAGAGCCGACTTGAACTCGATCCCACGTCCCTGCTCATCGCAGAGTCGCAATTGCACCGTCCAGTTGTTGGGGACTTCCGGGTCTTTGTGTTGGGGGCCTTGGCAGACTTTGACCAGCAGCGTGTTGCGGCCAGCCTTCAATTGAATCGGCGTGACGAAACGATCGAAGCGAGTGCCGTTGAGCCATTGATCGCGAGCGAACACCTTGTCGTCGTTGAGCCACACCGAGCAATTGTCATCGGCTCCGCAACGCACCTGAGCCGCCTGCTCGCGCGGGACGTCGATCTCCGAGTACGCATAGCCGACCGCTTCACGCGTCGTGCCCAGTTGTTTGTTGAGGTCGAGTTGTCCAAGCGTGTCAGTCTCGTGGTGTCGCTTCCACGCGATCTCCGCACCACCCTGGCCGCGATACTTGGCTTGCAGGTCGAGTTGCGTTTCCGGCTCGAAGACCTTCGCGAAGCCGGTTTTCAGTGGAGCGTCGAATGGACCGACCAGCCACCACTCCGTGACCAAGCCCAAGTGCTGAACGACATCCGCTGGCACATTGAGCGACTTCAATTTCGTCGCCGCCTGCGTGACTTGCGTGCTGTCACGAGCGGACTCGAACGCCTTGCGGAACTCGGCCTTCGCGGCCGCTTGATCTTTGTCCTTCAACGCGCGATCTCCCGCCGCCAGTGCGATCCCGACTGCTTCGTACCGAAACTCCGCATCGTCCAGCCGAGTCGGCAACCAACCCTCACGAAACGCCGGCTCCAACTTGTCGAGCAACCCCAACACCAACCGCCTGGGCCGGCCGACACGCTTCGCATCACTGACATATTCCTTGAAGAACTTGACCGGCCACCGCGTCCCCTCCCGCGCCAGCTCGCGAGCCACGATCTCTTCATAAACCGTGCGAAACCAATTCGCCGCGACCGCATTCGAGGTATCCATCGCCACGAGCAACTGCGGCAAGACCTCAACCCCCCGCTTCGCCAATTCATCACGAGCCACCTTCGCCGCCGCCGAACCTTCTCCTTGCGGCTCCGTCTTCGCGATCACCGCCAGATGCGGCGCAGGATCGTAGGGTGGGTCGAGTACAGCGAGACCCACCAGTATCAAACAACCAGCGAACAGTTTCACGGCGAGGCTCCTTTCAGCGGAAGGCTGAGGACAAACAAGGCCGTCATTCTGGGAGTCGCCAGTCACAGTGCCAAGTGAACCACAGTGCCAAGTGAACCACAGTGCCAAGTGAGCGAACCGACGGAGTCCAACTCGCCGGAACTGTCCGGGTCGAATATAACCGCAGCCCAGGTCTCTTGTGCGACGAACTCGGTGTGAACCGTGGTCAGATCGTGCCAACGTCCCCATCTCTTTGAAGCGGAGAATTTCCATGACTCGGAATGAAGCTGTTCAGGTGGAGCGAGAATGCCGGCCACAATGGGGACACGCTACTTGGAATGCGATCGCAGGGAGTGTGCTGGTCCTGTCCTGTCTCACGCTGTCTGTACTGCCGGAGGCCGTTGCTCAAGAGAACAAGGGCAAGCCTCGGAAATCGGCGGCCAAGTCGAAAGAAGCGGCCGCCAAGTCCAACGAAAAGGAAACGGTCGACGACGAGCCAAAATTCACCGCCGAACAAATCGAGAAGGCCAAGAGCAAATTCACCTCGGCCGAAGAAGCGTTCGGCGTGGGAGCGGCTCATTTCAATAGCAAGAACTACGCAGCCAGTCGCGAACCGTTTGAGGCGGCTCTAATCCTGGCACCGGAAAAAGACATCGAGTACCGCCTTAAGGGGCAGGTGACAGCACCTTTAGGTCAGTGAAACGTTTCGTGATTGGCAAGTGACACGACCTTTAGGTCGGGTTGTTGGTTATTCGGTGAATCGTTTTTGAGGGAACTTGTAGTCGACGGTTTTGAGCAGGGGTTGGTCGTCGTGTTGT
>CAMAWN010000343.1 GCA_945861865.1 Candidatus Kuenenia stuttgartensis
TGGGTGTCGCGTCGCAAGCGACCTCGATGAGTTTCAGCGTGCGGTGCGATGCGGCGAACCTGGAATACAACGGTTCGTCGTTGAATGGGCTGTTCGCACAACGGAGAAACCTGTTGCGACCGAGCTTTTATCGGATGCTGGCCGACATCATGCGGTTCAATCGCGACGCTCCTAAATTGGTGCTGAGTCAGCCGGTGGCTGATGAAACAACGGTCGGCGAGTTCCTGGCGAGGCAACGTTACTCGCGCGAGTTTGCCGAGCACTATTTGCTGCCGATGGGGGCGGCGATCTGGTCGTGTCCGGTTGGGACGTTTGACAAATTTCCGATCCGGTTCATTGTCGAGTTCTACCGGAATCACGGTTTGCTGAGCGTTCGCAACCGGCCGACATGGCGAGTGGTTGCGGGTGGTTCGCGGAATTATGTCGCGAAGATGGCCGAGTCGATCATCGCGATCTGTGAGGCGAAGAGGTATCAGCCGGAACGCGCTAGCGTCCGGTTCGATTCGCCACGAAGCGATCCATTTCGAAATGTCCCGCCGAAAACCGGGGCGAGCGCCCTACGGCTGAGCACTGCGATTGAAAGCGTTCGTCGATCGGCAAACGATGTCGTCGTTGTTCCCCGCAACGGCTCGCCGGAGGTCTTCGATCACGTTGTTTTCGCGTGTCACAGCGACCAATCTTTGCGAATGCTGGCTGAACCGACTGCGACTGAGCGCGACGTGTTGTCCGAGTTCCCGTACGGGCGGAACATCGCCGTTCTCCACACCGACAGAAACGTCCTGCCGAAGCGGCGACGGGCTTGGGCGAGTTGGAATTATCATCTCGCCGATCCGTCGTCGAGCCGTGCCGAGCATCCGGCCACGGTGACGTACCAGATGAACCTGCTGCAGCACCTGCGATCGAAGCACGTCTTCAACGTGACGCTCAACAGTGACCAGCAAATTGATCCCGCGAAAGTGCTGCGGCGATTCGAGTACCACCACCCGATCTTCACGGTTCGCCGAGCCGCCGCGCAGGCCCGGCATCGAGAATTGATCAACGTCAACCAGACTTCATTTTGCGGTGCGTATTGGGGCAACGGATTTCATGAAGATGGCGTCGTGAGTGCGCTGCGCGTTTGCGAAGCTCTACTGCCGAAGGAGGCTCGTTCATGAGAAGCTGCCTCTACGAAGGGACGGTTCGACATCGCCGCTTCCTGCGGGTCGAGCATTCGTTTGGATACTCGTTGTTCCTGGTCTACGTCGATCTTGCCGAGTTGGAATCGTTGTTTGGACGGCGCGGATTCTGGTCAACTCACTGGCCTGCGTTGGCGAGATTTCGCCGGGCCGACTATCTCGGCGATGCCGCTCGCCCGTTGGAGGATTGCGTGCGTGAATTCGTTGAGCAGCAAACCGGACGTCGGCCGAGTGGTCCGATCGGCTTGCTGACGAGCTTCCGCTATTTTGGATTCGAGATGAATCCCGTCAGCTTCTATTACTGCTTCGATGATTCGGGGCAGCATGTTGAGACGGTTGTGGCCGAGGTCAACAACACTCCGTGGAACGAGAAGCACTGCTATGTACTCGACCTGATCAGCCGGAACGCGCTAGCGTCCGGTTGTCCCGAAATCGAACCGGACGCTAGCGCGTGCCGGCTGATGCGGCAGTTCCAGCACCCAAAGGCGTTTCACGTCTCGCCGTTCATGCCGATGAAGATGACGTATCGCTGGCAAGTGAGCGAACCGGGCGAACGGCTGAGCGTTCACATCGAAAACTTTTTGAACTCCGACAATGACACGAAGGCTTTCGACGCGACGTTGACCATGTCGCGCCGGCCGATGACTCGCTGGCAGTTGGCTCGCGTGCTACTGCGATATCCGCTGATGACGGTGCAGATTTTCGTCGGCATTTATTGGCAGGCTCTGCGGCTGTGGTGGAAGCGAGTTCCGTTCGTGCCGCATCCAGGACAAACCGCTGCCAAAGTTTTATGACCTCAACAGTTTTGTGACTTCACCTTTCCTCTCGAAGAGCAAGGCATCATGAGTACCGTTTGCGTTCATTCCTCACGATCGCCGTCGAACGACGGTGACACCGCTCCCGCGCTGACGGAACTTGGCGGTGTGAATCGAATCGCTCGGCGACTGCTGTTGCAGAAGCTGCACGGGTTGCACGGCGGGACCATTCAGTTGAGCGATCCGTGTGGCTCGACAACGCTCGGCCGCGGCGGCGACTTGCGGACGAGTTTGCACGTTCACAACCCGGCGTTTTTTCGGCACGCGGTGCTGGGCGGAAGCCTGTCAGTGGCCGAGTCGTATCTGCGCGGCGAATGGGACAGCGACGATCTGACGGCGTTCTTTCGGATCTTCGTGCGGAACCTCGAAACGACGGATCAGCTCGACCGCGGCCTGTCGCGAGTCGCCAAGCTGGTCAATCGGCTGTACCACCGTTGGCACGCCAACAGCAAAGTGGGCAGCCAGCGAAACATTCACGCTCATTATGACCTGGGCAACGAATTCTTCCGGCTGATACTGGACGACACGCTGGCGTATTCGAGCGGCATCTTCTTGTCTCCGACCAGCACTCTGCGCGAAGCGTCGATCGAAAAAATGGATCGCATCTGCCGCAAGCTCGAGCTGCGGCCGAGCGATCATCTGCTGGAGATCGGCACCGGTTGGGGCGGGCTGGCGATTCACGCGGCCACGCAATTCGGCTGCCGAGTCACGACGACGACAATCTCGCAGCAGCAGTTTGATGTCGCTCGGCAGCGAATCGCCGAGGCCGGGCTGTCGGATCGTGTGACGTTGCTGTTGCAGGACTATCGCGACCTGACGGGTCAATTCGACAAGCTCGTCTCGGTCGAAATGATCGAAGCGGTCGGGCATCGCTACTTCGACACCTACTTCCGCAAATGCAGCGAACTGCTCAAGCCTGACGGCACGTTCGTGCTGCAAGGAATCGTGATGCCGGATCGGCGGTACGCTCAGTATTTGCGGTCGGTGGATTTCATTCAGAAATACGTCTTCCCCGGCGGCTGCCTGCCGTCGATGAGTGCGATGCTGGAATCGACCGCTCGCGTGACCGACCTGCGATTCGTTCACGCCGAAGACTTCGGCACGCATTACGCCCAAACGCTGCGCGAGTGGCGACAGCGATTTCACGCGAAACTGAACGAGGTTCGCGAGCTGGGCTATCCCAACCGCTTCATCCGC
>CAMAWN010000344.1 GCA_945861865.1 Candidatus Kuenenia stuttgartensis
TTGGCTACGACGCTTTGCCATCACGCGACTCAAGCATCATCCGCTCAAAGAAAGTCTGCGAGGCAAGATGCAAATCGCCGGCTGGAACGACGACTTCCTCGCGGAAGTCCTCACAGGTCAACAACTTTGATACGCGCTGGCCGTGCAAAACAAACAGAGCTCAAATCGTTATGAACAAGGCTGCGCGACAGCAAGCAATCGGCGTTACGATTACGTCGATTGCTGTGTTTCAGCTCTTTGCGGAGAATTACAAAGCAGCTCTCAATATTCGTCATCACAATGCAGCGCAGCTTCAGGCATGGAATGACGTGGCTGGAGAATACGAAACCGCACTGGCGCAAGCGTCTGGCAATTTAGGCGCACCAACCAGATCGCAAATGAAGCGTGTCAATGATCGTTTCAAAGACTACGCCTTATCATTGGGCCTCGATCCGAGTACCGTCCAGAAAAAGCACACGATCGTCGAAGGAAAAATCATGATTGCCCCAAACCTCAGCGGAACATAGCAACTGACCCCTCAGATCGTTCGCGAGTAATTGAGTAGAATTTATGAATTACCACATTCGACGGGACAGTCGCGAGAAGCTGCTTGATGGAATCTTCTTTCAAATGGAGGTTCCGTACGACATCGAAGCGGAAGAGCATTCCGAGGGCTGCGTCTTGGTCGGTGGCCCCGCGCAAGGGCACGGGCCGGGCTGGATGCGAAAATACACTTGGATTGTAAATGACGATGACGGAACGCCTCTGGACCGGTCCAGACCTTCCTGTGAACGGTGTCATGCCGACGGCGTTTATACGTTTATGTCACATTTCGTCCAAAGCACGCAAGTTGTAGTTTTCTTTGGGCCGGCTGAAAGTGGCATTTTCCCATTACAAGAGCCGTCAACCAACTTATTTGTGACCTCCGCATTGGCTGCTCGGCTTCGGCAGTCCAGACTCAGCGGAATTGACTTTGGAAAAGTTACTCGCGCTCGAAGACGGGAGGACGGAACCGTTCAAGAAAATCCTGCCATTGAGGTTGTCAATCGTGTGGGAAAAGGTCGGCAATGGCATCGTTTCGTATTATCGGAGGGAACTCCAAATGCCTGTCCCTTCTGTGGTCATAGCCCGATTCTTTGTCCAAGCTGCGGGGTATTCCGAGCAACTTGCACGAAATGCAAAAAAAGCATCACGACTTCTTCAACGCTGCATAAAGGAAAAGGAGATCAACGACTTATGGTTGAGGCGCGGTTAAACGAGACACCAACTCTTGATGGTGCGACGTGGGATGGGAGTGATTTCACCAGTGACGGCTTCATCACAAAACGGGCTCTGGATTTTCTGCAGAGCGTCCATGCCGCCCCTTTTTATTACCGGCCGGCGCTCGTCAACGTGGCGAACGTGAACGAAATGAAGCGCCGGCAGATTCTGGCAGCGAAAGAACCGTTGTGCCCTGGAGAATGACTCACGAATTGTTGATCCAATGCGTGGGGATTCCGACTGAGACTGCGGGAAGGAGTGGCGGAACCCGCTGCGGGACAAGGTGTTATGGTCGTTTTGTTAGGCCAAATCGTGGCGATTTGGTGGCAAACGTCGATGATCTGGACTGAAATTGCGGCGATTTGAGTCGATCCGGCGGTAGTTTGAGTCCATTCCGCAGTGATGTCCGTCCAGACGGCCGCGATCTCGGTACAAACGAGGGGCGTGTGAATCGAGTCTATGGTGGTTTGAGCGCGAATTGAGACGCGATGAATGCAGTCCGCGACGAGTGAAGTGGACTCCGCGACCGGATGAGTCAACTCTCTGACGAATTGAGGGGAGCCAAGTCTGGAGTCGGTCGGATGGTTGGAATTGTTGGCGCTCGGTCAGTTCCGTTTCTTTCAGCATGTTCCGCAGCTAGATTCCGATCCCACTGGTGTCCTGTCTGATCGAAGAATCTCTCTTCGCAGCATCTCCTCTCTTCACCTCACTTCTCAAGGAATCGTCTCATGGCCAAAGTGAAACTGTCGCTCCAGAGTTTGACCATCCCGCAGAAGATTCAATTCATTCGGCAGGTCGTGACGTCAATGACGGGGAACGCGAACTTCGCGACGCCGGCTCCGGCGCTGGCGGCGATCACCGCCATCGTGGATGCTCTGGAAGCGGCGTTCAATGTGGCTCAGGCGGCACGCCTGACCGCCAAGCAAAAGACCGATTTGCAAAACACTGCCGAACAACAAGCGGATGCGCTGCTGACTCAACTGGCCGCCTATGTGGAAAACATCACAGGCGGCAATGCGGCCAAGATTCAATCGGGCGGCATGGAGGTTCGTGCGGACGCGGCTCCTGTCGGGGCGCTGCCGGCTCCGCAAAATCTCAGCGCCACCGCGGGCGATCTCGACGGCGAGATCGACCTCGATTGGGACAACATCCGTGGAGCCAAGAGCTACGCCCAGGAGAAAAGTCTCGATCCGATCACCGCCACGAGTTGGCAACCAGCCGGGATCGTCACCAAATCCAAAGGGACCGTGAGCGGCTTGACCAGCGGCACCAAATACTGGTTCCGCGTCGCCGCCATCGGCACCGACGGCCAAGGCCCGTGGAGTGACCCGGCAACAAAAATCGCGCCGTGAATTTCGGCAGCGTTTGGTCGAGTTCAGAAATCGGTCATTCAGAACGAACAACTCCGGGGCATTGCCCAGCGATGGCGATATTCGTCGCCGCTCGATGCCAAGAGCACGTTGGCGGGCTTCAGGTCGCGGTGAATGATCCCTTGCTCGTGAGCGTACTGCACCGCATCGGCAATCGTGGCCAGCAACTCGGCCGCCTCGCGCGCAATCAACGGACCATCGTGCAGCCGCTTCTGCAAACTGGGACCATCCACGAAGCCCATCGAGAAATAATGCTGACCGTTGTGCTCGCCGACTTCGTAGATCGGCACGATGCAGGGATGCTCGAGCTTCGCGGCGGCTTCGGCTTCTCCATGAAACCGCCGCACTTCGTCACCGGAAGCCAACTGCCCGGACAAGATCATCTTCAAGGCCACGAGCCGATTGAGCCGCCGCTGCCGAGCTAAATACACGACTCCCATTCCGCCGCGAGCAATCTCGCGCACCAAGTTGTAATCCCCGACTCGACCGATCACCGGTTCGTCCGTCGGCAATTCGGAGAAACCGCTTTGCGAGCCGATCGAATCTGGCGATCGCGGCGGCTCGGCCAAAGTGG
>CAMAWN010000345.1 GCA_945861865.1 Candidatus Kuenenia stuttgartensis
CAGATGGCGTTGTACGAAGCGTGCGACGCGGTCGGCCTGCCGATCCTGTTTCATCTCGACGACATTCGCAACCCGGACACGCCGGGCCTGCCGCGAGTGGAGAACGTGCTCAAGGCGTTTCCGAAGCTGCCGCTGATCGGCCACGCGGCCGGCTTCTGGGCGTCGATCTCCGGCGACGCGACGTTCGAGGACTTCGGCCGCTATCCCGCAGTCCCCAAGAAAATCGCCCCCGGCGGAGCACTCGACCGGCTGCTGAAAAAATATCCGAACCTGTACGGCGACCTGTCCGAACCGGGTGGCGAAAAAGCGATCGCTCGCGACCCGGACTTCGGCCGCGAGTTCCTGATCCGCAACGCCGACCAACTGCTGTTCGGCACCGACGTCCTGATGCCCGAACAAAAAATCCCGCAGTTCGACCTGCTCGATTCGCTGAAGCTCCCCGAAGAGGTCCAGTACAAAATCTTCCGAGGCAACGCGATCAAGCTGCTGAAGCTGGCAGGCAAGTAAGTTTTGGAGTGCGGTGTGTCAGCACCGCTTTGGAGAATTCTTTTGCAGAGGAACAATGGGATGTCAGAAAGCCGCTATGACGAGTTCGTCAATCTTCTTAGAGAACTCCCGTTTGCCGTGTGGACAGCAACACTTAGCGAAACCATTTCGTGGAAACTGCTAAAGCCACATTCAAAGTCGTGGGAGTTTGGCCATTTCGCATCGCTTTTCATCGTCCTTGGTCTAAATGACTATCAGACAAAAGGGAAAGCGGATGTCGGCTATTGGCCGAAAGTTGTGCCGCTAATTCCACGCTACACCGACCCACAGAACCCTCTCGAACTGATCGACATCTTGCGACCGTTTTACGAAGCCGAGCGTTTCAGCAAGGTCAAAGTTGAACGGCTCGGATTATTTGCCAAAAGTGAACTTTGCAATCAGGTTTGGAACAGCCCGCCAACTACGACTGCGGCTGAGTTCGTAGACATTTGGGATCGTCTCGGCGTCACCATGAATCAGAAGCCAACCGTTAAGACCATTGCATTTGCAATGAAGTGTTTGGCAAAGGCGTTACTTATGGTTGATGAATTCAACTTCGATTTCGGTGCTATTCCAGTACCCGTTGACTCTCGAATTCGTTGTCTCTCCGCTCGGATTGGGCTCCCAAGTTCTGACGACACGACTGAACGAGAACGATGGGCTGAGGCTCTTCGTCGAATTCGCGAATCAACTCCGCAAGTAACAATGGTGCATCTCGACACCTTGCTCTGGGAAATCGGAAATCTTCACCGATCGGGAACGGAAGTTTATTTGGACAAGGTCGGGGCTGCCGCACTCTTGGCAAAGCGAATCGCCAAACTGTTGGGCTCCATTCCGTCTAACATTCATGAGACATGCGGCCCGTGAACGACGCTCCAAATGATAACGACTTCGAAATGCAGCCCCAGAACCATCAGAAAGGAAGAAGATCATGAAATGCTGGTTTAGAATCGCTCCGTTTATTGTGGTGTTCACGTCGCTCTGTGCTTGGGTTCCCGCTCATGCGCAGCAAGTGGCGAAGGTCGCCCCTGAACCCAAAACGAAACTTGAGGCTTTCGAGAGGCAGACAGGGAGAGTGGTGATCAAGGGCTATTCCGAGATGGGCGGCATCGCTGGGCTCGGATCTGTATCGGTTCTTTGCATGGAGTTCACCGATGCGACTTCAAGTGACAAACAGCGCGGAATTGTGGTGGAAGTCAAAGAAAGTGGGCGATTGGAGAGAAGCGAACGGTCATTTATTGACTACGACGAAATTGACCCTCTGCTCAAAGGCATCGATTACATCTCGAAAGTCAAATCAAGCGTCACACGTTTGAACGCTTTCGAGGCGAAATACAAGACCAAGGGCGACTTCGTCTTCACCACATACAGTAGCCGACAGAACGGAAGCATCGAGGCCGCAGTGACCAGCGGCTATATCAGCACGACAACGGCCTATATTTCACTTGAAAAACTTCAGGAGTTGCGGGCGATTATCGTCAAGGCAAAGGCAACACTGGACGCAAAATAGTCGGGTAAGATGGCTCAGCCGCGCATTGCTCGTGCCGAAGGGATGATGAGCGTCGATTGCTGTTCTAACTCTGGTGGTTCTTGTATCCCATAAGGTAGGGATGCCGCGCTTCGCGGCTACCCTGGATGAGAGATCGCAATTGGACCTCTACCCCGAAGGGGTTGCGGCCTTTGACAACGAAGATGACACAACCCCGTTGGGGTAGAACATCCTTGACCAATCCGATTCCCAGGGTTGCCGCGAAGCGCGGCAACCCTGGGCTATGAGACGAAACTCCTTCGGAGTACCGGCACGCACCGCCTACGAGATTTGAACATGCCAAAACTCAAGACCAAGCGAATTCCCAAACCGACCATCACGGCTCAGCAAGTCCAGCGAGTCGAGTCGGTAAAAAGCGCCAACGGTCAATCGCATCGCCGAATCTTCGTGAAGCTCACGCCAGAGCAAAAGGAATACTTCCGCCGCGCTCGCGAAGAAGAAGAGGCCGCCGGCCCGCCCAAGAAATTGCCAACTCGCCCGCGTTTGGAAATGGTTGTCACGCCCGACGAAACCAATTTGTTGGATGCGGTCGATCAATACGCCGCCAAGCACGAACTCCCCAATCGAGGCGCGGTCCTGCGAGTCGCGTTGTCAAAGCTCCTCAAACTTCCACTCGCGATCCCGCATCACGGCTGGAAACCCGGCCGCGAACGAAAGCCCGCGAAACAGCGCTGACCCAATTCTTCGGACGAACGGCGAGAACGGTATGACAAAGCTCACGGTCGCAATCATCGCCGCAATTACCGCCGTCACCTCGCTGACGTCCGCTGCCGAACCGCATTGGTCCTTCCGCAAAATCACTCGCCCGACTCCGCCGCGTGTTCGGCAATCCGATTGGCCGCGAAACGGCAGCGACTCGTTCGTGCTCGCACGGTTGGAAAACGAGAATGTCGCGCCGTCTCCGGAAGCCGACCGAGTCACGTTGATTCGGCGAGTCACGCTCGACCTGATCGGGTTGCCGCCGACGCCGGAGGAGGTCGCGGAGTTCATCCACGACGAGCAACCGGACGCTTACGAGCGGTTGGTGGATCGGCTGCTCGCGTCGCCGCATTACGGGGAGCGGTGGGCTCGGCCGTGGCTCGATCTGTGTCATTACGGCGACAGCGACG
>CAMAWN010000346.1 GCA_945861865.1 Candidatus Kuenenia stuttgartensis
GAACTCGTCGTCGCGGAAGGCAATCCGGCGAAGCTCAAGACTGAGACGCATTGGCTCGGCGAAGACGGCAAGGCGGTGCTGATTGAAACCACCACCATCGCGATCCACGCGAATCGGTTGCTGAACTACGACATCCGCTTCAAGATGGCCAGTGGCGACGTCCATTTCAAAGACACGAAGGAAGGACTGCTCGGCTTCCGCATCGCCGAGTCGATGCGCGAAGACAAAGGGAGCGGCATCATCACCAACGCCGACGGCAAGAACGGCTCGAAAGAGTGCTGGGGACAACGCTCCGCCTGGGTCGATTACGTCGGCCCCGTCGATGGCAAAACTTTCGGCGTGACGATCTTCGATCACCCAAAGAATTTTCGGCCGAGCCGCTATCACGTCCGCAACTACGGCCTGTTTTCGGTCAGCCCATTCGGCGAAGCGGCCTACACGAACAACGCCGAGAAGCCGGTCGATGACGTCTTCCAGAAAGGCTCGGAATTGCGGATGCGCTACGGCATCTTCTTCCACACCGGCAACGCCGCGTCCGCGAAGTTGTCCGACGTGAACGCTCAGTTTTTGAAAACGGCCGACGACACGAAGTAGTTTGGACGAAGGTGTCCTGTCTACGATTTTCCTCCGTCTCACAATGATTTCTTGAAAGGACTCTCATGTTTTCTCGACGACAGTTTTGCGGCGCGGTCGCGACGACCGCGGTTCTTGGCTCGGCCATTCAACCGGCGCATGCCGACGACAAAGATCCCAAGACGCCGAAGCCGGACAGCGTCCCGGAAAAATTTCAGGTGAAGATCGAGACTTCGAAGGGAGACATCGTGATCGAAGTCACTCGCGCGTGGTCGCCGAACGGCGCCGCTCGGTTTTACGACGCGGTCAAAGCGGGCTTCTACGACGACTGCCGCTTCTTCCGAGTCATCCCCGGTTTCATGGTGCAATGGGGAATCAACGGCGATCCCAAGGTGCAATCGAAGTGGCGCGAAGCGGAAATCAAAGATGACGTCGTTCCGGCCAAGGAGCGAGCCTCGAACACACGCGGCCTCATCACGTTCGCCAAGTCGGGCAGGCCGCACTCGCGGACCACGCAACTCTTCATCAACTTCGGGAACAATGCCCGGCTGGATGCGGACGGCTTCACGCCGTTTGGACAGGTCATTGAAGGCATGGACGTGGTGGATAAGCTCAACGCCAAGTACGAAGGAGCCCCCAGCGACCAACAGCCTCGCATCCAGCGTGAAGGCAATGCCTTTCTCGACAAGGCCTATCCCGGACTGGACTTCATCAAGAAGGCCACGATCGTGGAAGCCAAGAAGTGACACACCCGTTCTGGAATTCCGAATCTCAAATTTCAAATCTGCAAGACGAGGTGCTCATGTTCGGTTTGACTCGACGTCAAGTTTTGGGATGGTTCGCCGCGACCGCCTTGGCGGGATGTACTCAGTCGCAACAGACCGACCCGCCGTTGCCGATGGGTGCCCCGTTGCCAAAGACCGCCAATCAGGACGCTCCAGCGGCGGATGCCGGCGAGATCCCGGAGACGTTTCAGGTGAAGTTTGAAACGACGAAAGGGGATTTCGTCATCGAGGTCCATCGCGACTGGTCACCGCATGGAGCCGCGCGGTTTCATGAGCTTGTCAAAATCGGCTTCTACGGCGACTGTCGTTTCTTCCGAGTCTTGCCGGGGTTCATGGCGCAATGGGGCATCCACGGCGACCCCAAGGTTATGGACAAGTGGCGCGATGCCAACATCCCGGATGACCGCCCCTCCGGAGCCAATCGGCAATCCAACGTGCGCGGCATGGTGACCTTTGCGAAATCGGGACAGCCGAATTCGCGCAGCACGCAAATCTTTGCCAGCTACGTCAACAACAGCCGACTCGATTCCGATGGATTCACCCCCTTCGGACGAGTGCTCTCCGGCATGGAAGTGCTCGAAAGTTTGAACTCGAAATACGGCGAGGAAGCCAGCCACCAGCAGGGACGAATCCAAGAGCAAGGCAACGCCTTCCTCGACAAAACGTTTCCGGGACTCGACTCGATCAAGAAGGCAAGCTTCATCGAACCAGAGTCCTCATCGGACGAAGCCAAACCCGAAGAGAACAAGCCGGCCGCAGGCGAGAAGTCGTAGCTCCACAAACCAGTGCCAACAACAACGCCCCGTCGGGCTACGATCGTTGACCGTGGCCCGCCGGGGCGTCTGACTTTTTTCTGAATGCGAACGACGAACTACTTGGCCGCCGCTTGCTTGTTCTGAGCTTTCGCCAATCGCGATTTCAGGCGCGAGGCTTTTTTCGGATGGATGAGCCGCTTGGCTCCGGCTTGATCCAATCGCTTGGAGACTTCGGCCAACGTCACGGCCGGCGCGGCACCTTCGGTGGTGGCCCCCAAACTGGTTCTGAATTTCTTGACCAGCGTCCTCAGTGACGAATGCTGCGAGCGATTGAGCAGGCGGCGTTTTTGAGATTGGCGGTCGGCCTTGGCAGCATTGCGATTGTTAGGCATGTCGAGCTTATGGGTTCGAGTTCAAACGGACAAAATTTCACCGGCAATCGGGCCATCCGAGCCAGCGGAAGGGGCGGGATTCTAGGCAGCCACTTTCCCGATTGCCAGCGAATCGCCGCCACCCGGTTGCGAGCGTGCTCGCCAAATCGGACTGCCATCGTGGTGAGTCCATTCCAACGAGCAACTTTCCCGGCCAAGCGACAACCGTTACGTTGGCCGTTCGTCGAACCGTCGTCAAACGGTTCGAACGCCGCCCGCTTCGTTCGGTCATTTCAGGCCCCTCCGATGCCCGATCCTTCTGACTCGCCGCCGTTTGAACCTGAAATTCAGAAACCCAGCCGGCTGCTGTGGTGGCTGCACCCTAAGGTCGCGATGCCATTGCTCTTCGTTGGATTGCTGCTGCTCTCGCCGTTTTTGTACCGCGGCTACCGCATCTCTCGAATCCCGGACATCGGCGATCCGTTCGACGTCGAAGCCTTCGGCACGGTGGAGATCGCTCCGATCGACAACGCGATGACGCAATACGCCTTGGCCGTGAAATCGCTTCGCAAGCCAACAGGGGTCGCCTCCGACGATTTTGAAAAAGCTCTGGAACACGGTTGGACACAGACTTCCGAGCCGCTCCGAAAGTGGCTGGCTGACAAC
>CAMAWN010000347.1 GCA_945861865.1 Candidatus Kuenenia stuttgartensis
ATCTCGACTTCGCAAGGCCATGCGTGAGATGTTTAACCTCAACGCCAACGGCGTGAGCGCTCACGCCGTTGGCGTTGAGGTTAAACGGTCCAAGTATGGTCGCCGACAGCAACCGCCCGAAAACCGGCTTGCGGAAAATCGTGACACGCCGACCATCGACCTGAGCCGCTGAGTTTGGCATAGTGGTGTCGCCTTCGCCGTTGGGAACGCTCCCCAGGAACCGACACCGTGCGACATGATCCGCCCGAGCATTGGAAAGCGATCACCGGTCCGTCAGGTTGGTTTCACATCTGGTGTCCGCCGTCGTGGCAGGTGCAGGTGTTCGAGGGAGTGACGCACATCATGCTGCCGGAGCAAGCCGGTATCGTGTCGCTCCGCTGCATCTGGGGCGATCCCCCTGCACTGGAAGATTCGATCGAGTTCGACCGGCTCTTCCCGCGCCGCCGCAAGATGCGCCGCATTCATCCGCTGAGATTGGCGCAACCTTCGGCCGGTTGGGATGGCGAAGCAGTGCTCGATCCACCGCAGTCGTGGTGGCGGCGTTGGTTCACACGCTCGAAGTGGCATCGCTGGAAGGCCTGGTCCATCGAATGGCCGAGCATGATGCTGCTCGTCACGTTCGTCGAGCGCGGCGACCGGCCGCACGATCCCGAAACCGCCACACTCGTCCGCATGGTGCTCAACACAATGGAGGCTCCCGACATGATCGCTGACCCGCCACAACTGTTCGCCGCCCGTGCTCTCAAGTTGGCTCGCGATAAATTCCCGCTGCTCGAATGCGAGCAAACCGGCGAGTTCCAACTGCGACTCGGCAAGTCGAACGTGAACCTGTTCAACTTCTATCGCTCGTACGTGCAGTCGCCTGACCGCTTCGAAAAAATCCTCCTGCCGGCGCTGACTACCGTCGTCCAAGTTCAGGAATGGGGCGAGGACCAAACCACGCCGTCACTCGATTCCGTGCGTGACCGCATCATGCCGATGCTCTACCCGGAGAAAGTTTGGAAGCAAAACTTCCCAAACTTCGTCGGCGAACCGTGGGTCGCGAACTTGATGATCCTGTACGTCGTCGATGAGGCCCAAGCCTACTGGTACATCCGCAACGAACTGCTGGAGAAGTGGAACCTCACCGCCGAGCAACTTCACGAACTGGCGCTGAGCAACCTCGACCGCTACTTCGACGAGCACCCCTCTGAGATGATGCTCACCGGCCAAGAGGACGGCCCCAAACTACTGATGCCGCACAAGCCGGATGCCTACAACACGTCGCGGTTGCTCAGCCAATCCTTCCACGAAAAAGTCCGCGACGTGCTCGGCAACGAGTTCGCGGTCGGCCTCCCCAACCGCGACTTCTTTGTCGCGCTCAGCACCGACGCCCCCGACATGCTCAAACACATCCGCGACCGCGTCCGCGAAGACTTCTCGCAGATGGATCACCCGCTGACTGACAAGCTACTGCTCGTCAGCCAGGACGGCGTCAGCGAGTTGCCTTGAGCAACCGCCTCGACCTCGACAGACTGATCAGGACAAACGGTCCCAGCAATTCAATCGGGTGGCGAAGCCACAAAGTAGCCGAGTCACGGAGTGACTCGGCTACTTTGCTCGCGTCCCAACGACGTTGTCGGCGGTAACGATGTTTGGATGCGATTTGTGATTCCGATGTGGCCCCGTTTCCGCCGACGATGCGGATGAAGAGCACGACAAGAAACAGCCATACCGAAGCAAACATCACCCGCAACTTGAAGCTGCATAAAACCAAATTACGGCGATGAGAGGGCAATCGTGTTTGGCTGTCGCACGCCTTCTCGGAAGAACAGGGCGTGGTATTTTTCGAGTTGCTTCAAGCGGTCGGCCACACGGCGGGATTGGTCAGAGGTTGTGATATTTTTGGAAAGGACATTGGCATCCTGCTCGGTCATTCGCAGGAGTAAGTAGCTGGCGATTTGCGAATAGAGACCCGGATCGAAGTCTCTCGCTGACTGAGACGCTAGGATCAAGGAGAGGCCGAACTTGCGGCATTCGGCGGCTAGACGCGGCAATAGTCGGAGGCGGCTGGCACGGTGGGCTTCGTCGAACACGACGGCATGGGTGATTCGACTTTGTACGCCACGACGGAACATCTCCTTGTAGATGTTGTAAAGCGAGAGCATCGCGACGGCTCGTTGCACGCCATCGTTCTGCGTCGCATGAATTCTCAGGACGGAGGGCGTATTCGACGCCAGCAGACTCCGCACCGCACCGCTTGTTTCGAAGACGCCGTAATCGTTCAACTCGTTGAGCCGGACGAGCACATTTTGATTGCCTTTGGCATCCTGCTGGAGCAACTCGTAAAAGGCGCGGAACTCCGGAATCTCGCGTGGGCTTTCGGACTCCTTGCCCCAGCCGAGCCGGTTGTAAGACTCGCGGATCGCGCTACGGATTCGTTCGAGTTGCACGTCGCCCAAATCGGGGAACATCGCAGCGAAGATGTCTCGCAGCATCCCCGCATTGTCGATGTGGGCGTGTGGGGTTGGGTCATCAACGTGCATGGGATTGAACCCAAGTTGCCGGTGATCCAGAAGCTGGACTTGTCCCAATTTCTGCGCAAGCCGCTCGTCAATGTCGGGGTGGTACGAAAAGACGATGGGCGTGATCGACTGCGCGACCAGTTGTTGGCAAATGTTGAGCAACGCCTCCGTCTTCCCCATGCCGGGCAAGCCGACAATCATGAGATGCGGGTTCGCTCGACTCGTCACTTGCCAAGCCACTTCCGATTCACTGAATTTGTCGGTGCCCAGAACGATCTGCGCGACTTCTGCGGAACCTTGTCGCTCCGCCGATTGTTGGGATTTCGGCAGCGAGTGTCGCCCGCTCTCGCCGAGAGCGGGAATCGGCTCTCGGCGAGAGCCGGCTACAGTTTCCACCGCACCCTCAGCAAGAGGCGATGTCCCTTGAGCCTCCTCCGCCGTTACCGCTTCGATTTCACGATCAGCACTCGCGGTATCAGAAGATATGCTCGCGGCCACGGCGGCTTGATCTGCGATCTGTGTTACTGAGCTTGGCCCAGATGGTTCGTCTGGTGAAGGTGCCTCATCCTGCGCGGTCGGCTCCCAATCGTCATCGTCACGTTTTGGTTGTTCGTAACCCGCTACCAAGTCTGGCAACTGCGACGG
>CAMAWN010000348.1 GCA_945861865.1 Candidatus Kuenenia stuttgartensis
GGCGGGGGGCGGGACCGCTTTGTTGCTGATCGATGGGTATTCGTTGGGGACATTGACGACCGGTGTCGCCGTCGTCGCGACCGCGATCACGGGCCAGGAGGACTTGGACAACGCCTTCGCCCTGGCGACGACGAATCGGGACAATCGCAAGGGGACACTGCGGGACCGGCTGATCGAGTTCCGCGACACCGTGCAGTATCGGTGTCCGGGGTCGGGCTATGTGCGGGCGCTGCCGGACACGCCGGCGCTGAACGCCAGCGAGCAAAAAATCATCAGGGCGCTGGACGACATGGCCAGCGTCTGGGTGCGGATCAACGCGGACGCCACGGTGCCGAACTTTACTCCGCCGCTGCTGCTGCGCGGCAACTTCACCGTCGCCGCCTTCCAGGCCGAGTTGGCGCTGCTGCGGGTCGACTACAACGCGGTGACCACCGCCGAGAATGACGCGCGGATCGGCCGCGGCAAACGGGATGTGCTCTTGGCCCCGCTGCGCGATCGCTTCGTGCAGTACCGGCAGGCGATCGGAGTGGAATACGGGCCGCTGCATCCCTTCACCACGACCTTGCCCGACTTGACTCCGCCGCCCGGCAGCACGCCCGCCCCGGTGCCGCTCAGCGGGGGCTGGAACCCCGCCACCGCGCAGGCCGACTTCAGTTGGCCCGCCTCGACGGAGCCGACGATCGTCGAATTTGAACTGCAAGTCTGCATCGGCCCCACCTTCGACGCCGCGACGGCGACCGTCGTCGCCAACCTGCCCCCCGGAACGCTGAGCGTGAGCACGACCTTTGGTCTGGCGGCGTCGGGCGACCAGATCAGTGCGAAATTGTACGTCGTCCTCAGCACCGGCAACCGAGCCGGCAGCAACACGATCACCATCACGCGGCCGTGACGCCACCCGGCTCGCCAAATCTCTCACAACACCCCGCGTGTGGTCGAGCGAAATGAACGAACCAGAAGCCCGGCTTTTTAGAAAAGCCGGGCTTCTTCACGCGCGGGCCAGAATCTCGCGAACGACACGGCAATCGCGTTTGGCCGTCAGCGTTTGTTCCTGACCGTTATGCAGGAAGCTGAGCTTGGCATGGTCCAGGCCGAACTGGTGCAACAGCGTCGCCTGGAAATCGTTGGCGGTGACGATGTCTTTGACCGCGCGATGACCGAACTCGTCCGTCTCGCCGAAGGTCATGCCGGGTTTGATGCCTCCGCCGGCCAGCCACGTCGAGAAGCCTTGACCGTTGTGGTCTCGGCCGCAGGTGGCGGGTTCGCCTTCAGTGACGGGCAGACGGCCAATCTCACCTCCCCAATGCACGATCGTCGTGTCGAGCAGGCCGCGGCGTTTGAGATCAGTGACCAGCGCGGCGGCGGGTTGATCGGTCCTCTTGCAGATCGCGGGCAGTGCGGTGCGGATGCCGGTGTGCGTGTCCCAGGGTTGCCCTGCCATGAACAACTGCACGAAGCGCACGCCGCGTTCGATCAACCGCCGAGCGATCAAGCAGCGTGCGCCGTACTCGCGAGTCACCTCTTGATCGAGGCCGTAGAGCTTCTGCGTCTCTGCGGTTTCTTGCGACAAGTCGAGAGCTTCTTTGGCTTCCGTCTGCATACGCGCGGCCAGCTCATACGACTGGATGCGCGCTTCGAGGTCCGCCTCGCCCGGATGCAGTTCGAGATGCCGGCGATTCAGCGTCCGCAGCAAGTCGAGATTCTGCGCTTGCAACGCTCCCTTCAAATGGGGCGGTGGGTCGAGGTTGAGGATGCGCGGCTCTTGAGCGCGCAGCACCGTCCCTTGAAACAGCGGCGGCATGAACCCGTTCGACCAATTCAACACGCCGTCAACGGGATGCCCGCCGGGATCGCTCAGCACCATGTAGGCCGGAAGGCTCTGGCTTTCGCTGCCGAGCGCGTAGGTCAACCAAGCTCCGAGCGTCGGCCGGCCTGTCACCGCCGGAATCCCCGCCTGCCAATAGCGAATGGAAACCTCGTGGCCGTTGTGTCCGGAGTGCATCGACCGAATCACGCACAAGTCATCGACGACCTGCGCCGTGTGCGGCAGCAGTTCCGACACGTCGGTGCCGCACTCACCGTGCTTCGCGAACTGCCACGGCGAACCGAGCAGCTTCTTGCTGGCTCGATTGACGAAGCTGTAAATGACCTCGCCGGAGTAGTCGGTGCCGCTGTATTTGGTCAGCTCCGGTTTTGGATCCAGCAGGTCCATGTGCGCAGGACCTCCGTGCATAAAAAGCGAGATCATGGCTCGCGCCTGAGGCTGACCCGCCGGCCGTTTCGGCAGCAAGTCGAACGACTGAGGCTTGAGCTTCACCGTCGGCGGAACCGCCAACAGTTTCTCTTGGTTCAGCAGCCAGGACAGCGCGACCGAACCGATCCCCAGCGTGCTGTTCACGAGGAGTTCGCGGCGCGTCGGTCGAAGACTCAGGGCGTTGTCGAACATCGTTGATTCCTCAATCCACGTACAAGAACTCGTTGGAACTCAGGATCGCTTGGCAGAGGTCGGTCAGCGCCTGCAATTCAGGATCGGCCTTGGCGGGCGATGCGGACAAGGTCGCGAACTGCTGGCGGAAGAATCCGCACACGGCGGCGAATTCGGCAGGCGTGATGGGCCGGTGATAAGCGATTTGCCAAGCGATCGCGATTTGATTGACCAGCGGCGGAGGCGTTGGACCAGGGAAGCCTTTGTCAGCAGCCCACGAGACTTCTTTGCCGTCGGCCGGTTTGAGTTTGATCGTGATCGACCACGCGAACGAATCGGACGTGACCGACTCGCGGCAATCGGTGATGAAGTCGAGCGTGTCGCCCGGCTGGACCTCGATCACCGCCACGTTCGCCTCAACGGTTTTGTGCTCGGCGATCCATTCGGCGGCGAGGCCGCTGCGGCTGGAGACGACTCGGCTGCGGACGCCGTCGCCGTTTTCGCTGGGATGATACAGGCTGCCGGTGATGGAAACCGTGCCGGCCAGCGGCGCGGTCCAGCGGCGGGTGGGAGCGTGCTGTTGATCGTTGCCGGTGTGACCTCCGGCCGCATTCAGAAACGAAAAACCAATGGTTGGATCGGGAACGATCGGGCCTCCCTGCC
>CAMAWN010000349.1 GCA_945861865.1 Candidatus Kuenenia stuttgartensis
GGCCGACGGATGGTTCCAAGCCTGCGCAATTCGATGCGAGTGTCGCTCCGGTCGAAGTGCTGGAGACGCTGCCGGGCTTCAAGATCGAACACGTGCTCAAAGCCAACGGCAAAATGGCCTCGTGGATTTGTCTGACGAAGGATCCCAAGAGACGTCTGCTGCTGGGTGGTCAGCGAGGCCAGGCGATCGTGCGCGTGACGCTCGACGGCGGCAAGGTCGTCAAAGAGGAGACGCTGCAGATTCCCGTCACTGAAACGATGGGGATGCTCTTCGTTGAGAACGTGCTGTATCTCAACGGCGCTGGTAAGGACGGCAAGTACTGCCTGTTTCGTTGCCAGGACACGAGGGGGGACGACAGTTACGACGACGTCGAATGCCTGCGCGAGTGGCGCGGCGGCGCGGGCGAACATGGGGCGCATGGCATCGTGCTCGGGCCGGATAAGAAGCTCTACATCGTCTGCGGAAACTTCGTCGATGTCCCCAATGATCTGGTGCCGACTTCTCCGCATCGCGTCTACGGAGACGATCTCGCGCTGAAGCGTGCGGAAGACGGAAACGGTTTCGGAGCCGGTCGGCAACCGCCGGGTGGATTCGTGGCGCGGATGGACTTGGACGGGAAGAACGCCGAGTTATTTTCCGCGGGCCAACGGAATGCCTATGACATCGGGTTCAATGCCGATGGGGAATTGTTTGGCTTCGACAGCGACATGGAATGGGACTGGGGTGCGCCACCCCGCTCGCCAGTTTCATTCGCGGTCGCGGCTCCGAAAGTCGGTGTCGCTGCCGTCTGACCACCGACCTTGATACTTTGGATGCTCGTCACGACCTCGCGTTCGACGTCGTTGCCGCCCGGAGCATCCCGCATGATTGAGAAACACCTGCTGTTCGCCGTATTGGCTTTTGAGAGCGAACTACTCGACCTCGCGCAACTCACCGCCGCCTGCCGAGCGTGGGCAACGGACAAATCCAAACCGCTCGCCGACCTGCTGATCGAACGGGGTTGGATCACCGCCGATGCTCGTGGCTTCGTGGAAATGCAGCTTGAGCGCAAGCTGGCCAAGCATCAGCACGATCCACGAGTCACGCTCAACGCCGTCACACGCGGCGATGTCTGCGACGCGATCAAGGAAATCGACGACCCCGACATCCAGCAATCGCTCAGTTCGTGGCCGTCGAGCGGCCCGATACTGTTGGAGGCCATCGGTGAAACGCTGCTCGATACCGAACTACCGAAGTCGAGGTACACATGGCTCAGCGAAGTCGGGAGAGGAGGCCGCGGCCGAGTCTGGTTGGCGCGAGACAACGCCTTGTCCCGCGAAGTTGCGTTGAAGGAACTGATTCCGGGTTCCGCGACCAATGAGGCGGCGCGGCGACTAATCAAGGAAGCGCAGATCACTGGACAGCTTCAGCACCCGAACATCGTCCCGGTGTATGAAGTGAATTGCGGTGGCCGACCCTTTTACACGATGAAGCTGGTGAAGGGCGAAACGCTCTCGCAAGCGGTCCAGCGTCATCATGCACAGTGCCGAGCGGGGCAGGAAGACCCGAAGACGATGCCGGAATTCTTGCGGATCTTCCTCAGCATCTGCGATGCGCTCGCTTACGCGCACTCGCGCGGGATCATGCATCGTGACTTGAAGCCGCGGAACATTGTGTTGGGTGAGTACGGCGAAGCGATCGTGCTCGATTGGGGATTGGCTCGACAGCTTGGGACGGCGGAGGAAGCCAGTCCGCCCATCGTGCTGACGGAAGACGGACACACCGAGGCCACGATCGCCGGGCAAACGCTCGGAACTCCCGGCTACATGGCCCCCGAACAAGCCCCAGGCAGAATTGATCTGCTGGATCACCGGACCGACATCTACGGTTTGGGAGCCATCCTGTTCGAGATTCTGACCGGCCACGCGCCGCACGAACATCGCTCTCGATTGGCTCGTGAAGACAGCCGAGCACCGCACGCGCCACCGACATCCGAACTGTTGCAAAGTACGGATGAGCCACACGTGATCTCGTCGATTGCGATTCTGCTGCACCACATCGTCGCGGGCAAAACGCCACAAGTCCGTGAACTCGATCCGAGCATCCCGGAAGAACTCGATGCAATCTGCGTCAAAGCGATGGCGAAGACTCGCGACGAGCGCTACCAATCTGCCAAAGACCTGAAGGCCGCTTTGTTGGAATTCCAAGTTCACAAAGAGAGCATCGACTTTATCGCGACCATATCTGACCGACTCGACCGCGCGAAGCAGTCCAAGCAATACGAAGACTTCCAACGCACCCTCTATGGCTTCGAGGAAGCGCTTCGCCAGTGGCCAGCGAGCACTGAAGCGAGGCTCGGGATCGAGCATACTCAGGCTGCGTTTGCTCAATTGTCGCTCGAACGGGGCGACTACGATCTCGGTTTGAAGCAGCTCTCTACGAACGTCGACGCACATTCTGAATTGCTCACGAAGTTGACACTCGCTCGCACGGAACGTGAGGGCCGGGTCCGCTTGATGAAGGTCTTGAAGGTCGCGGCCGGAGGTCTCGTCGCAGCAGTCATGCTTCTCTTAGTCGCTGCCACCAAATTTCAGCTCGATTTTCGAGAAGCACAGCTTATCAGAGATATCGCAGTCTTAGAGGCGAAGGAACTTCGAGTGATAGCGACGACAGCTCACGCCGATTACCTGGTTGCCGACAAGGCTAAGAACACGGCCGAAGAGCTACGCGCTGCTGCCGACAAAAAGAAAGAAGAGGCTATGAAAGTTGCGGCTGACTCAATCATTGCCAAATTGAAGGCCGAGAAAGCGGTCTTCTTCGCAATGAAAGAAGCTGCCGACGCCGACGAGAAGTTCAGTTACCTCCTTGGTTTGTTGGAGGCGCATCGCTTTGTTCTTGAGGACCGTTACCCAGATGCAGTCAAAAAACTGATGCAACTCAAACGAGATTACCCCGATCGCTGCAAAGCCGAATGGGACCAGTTGTGGAAAAAAGTCGCCCCGCCGCCGTAAATGGTCCGGCTGAATGCGTCAGGGGTCGGGTCTACGATTTTTCGGATTTGGCCGGCACAACGCCTCGTTTGCAATCCACGTCGCGCCCGGCCA
>CAMAWN010000350.1 GCA_945861865.1 Candidatus Kuenenia stuttgartensis
CCCGACTGCGACGCGGTGATTCTCAACAGCCGCAAAATCTCGCGCAAGCATTGCGCGGTCGCCTTGGTCAACAACAACTTTGTGGTCCGCGACCTCGGCAGCATGAACGGAGTCTGGGTCAACGGCGATCGTGTCGAGCAGCAGGCCGCGGTGGGCTTTGGCGACGAATTGATGATTGGCGACGTCCGTTTCCGGCTCGAAGCAGACAAGCCAGGCTCCGGCAAGTCCAAGCCCAAGTCCGACAAAGCTCCGGCACCGGTCGTGCCTGCGAGGCCGTACGCCGATGTGAGGCCGCCCGTCAATAAGGCGCTGGTCACTCCTCCGAAATCGGAAATCAGCGGCGAGTTTCCGGTGCCGATCGACGACGAAGATGAGCGCTTCACGGTGCCTCCGCCGCCGGACAAAGGGATTGGCATGGACACGGACGGCGACGACTTCATTCCGCTGAAGAAGTCCTGAGCCGCATTCCGAAAATTAGCCGCGCGGCGCTAGCTCCGGGTTATGCCGTGTAACCGGGGCTAGCGCCGCGCGGCTAATTTCTGCGATCCGTATGAGTTGCTCCCACTTGGTGAGCGGCGCTTTCAATCCGTATCATCCGGCCCAAGCAAGAGTCGCGCGGGTGTGGCGGAATTGGCAGACGCGCTGGATTTAGGATCCAGTGCCGCAAGGCGTGGGGGTTCGAGTCCCCCCTCCCGCAGTTTGAAGGAATGGAATGAAAAATGAGAAATGGAAAATGAAAACTGCAAAATGAGGAGCGAGCCTCGCGGCATTCTGCATTTTCCATTTTTCATTTTTCATTTCTCATTTCCGGCTCAGTCGCTGGGCGTGCGACGTTCGCTGCTGTCGTCTGTTCCAAGAATCCACGCACGGCTGACGCGACCTCCTCTGCCGCGTCCTCAAACACGTAATGTCCCGCATCCGCGATGATGTGCGACTCTGCCTGCGGGAACCGCCGCTGAAACTCGCGGTGGAAGTCGAGCGTGAAGCACCAGTCCTTTGCGCCCCACAGCAACAGCATCGGCCGGTCACGGAACTGTGCGAGGCCGTCTTCAATCGCGGTCAACTTGGCGTAGCTCGGATGCGACGGCCGCAAAGGGATGTCCTGCACGAAGCTCGACACGGCCACGCGGTTTGCCCACGAGTCATACGGTGCGAGCAATCCGCGTTTCGCCGCCGCTGACAACGGCCGCCGAGCGACCGCCATCGTCAGCGCCGCGCGGCTGAACGCATTGAAGCCGCGCAGTGCGAGCGGCCCCAGCAAAGGAATCCGACAGACCGCGATCCGTAATGGAATTCGCTGCGACCGAAATGCTCCCGTGTTGAGCAGCACGAAACGAGCGAACCGATCGGGGACTTCCGTCGCCGCCCCCATGCCGATGCAGCCGCCCCAGTCGTGGCCAACCAGCGTGATGCGCTTCAGATCGAGCGATTCGATTAGCCGCCGCAAGTTCGTGACGTGCTGCGCCAGCCGATACGGATACTCCAGCGGCTTGTCTGAGAACCCACAGCCGATGTGGTCCACGGCGATCACTCGCCGCTGTGGAGAGAGTTCGCGAATCAGCCGCCGCCAGATGAAGCTCCACGTTGGATTTCCATGCACGCACAGCACCAGTTCGCCGTCGCGCGGGCCTTCATCGACGAAGTGCATGCGCACGCCATCGAGATCGAGCCAATGTGACTCGAACGGATACTCGTCAGCAAAACCGTCTCGGCTGGAAACAGGACTCGTCATGGAATCGGCACAACCTCTCTCAAGGCATCGACCAAGTTTTGCAACGCGGCCTGATCGTGCGCGGCCGACAACGAAATTCGCAACCGAGACGTCCCCTGCGGCACCGTCGGCGGTCGAATCGCTGCGACCAGACATCCGCGTTTTTCAAGCTTCCGTTGTGCGGTGATCACCATGTCTGGATTACCCAACACGATGGGAATGATCGGTCCGACCGAGTTCGGCCACACATCGATCTTCGATCGAGCCAACTCGCGTCGCACGAACTCACAGTTTCGCCAGAGCTTCGCTCGCAGTTCCGGCTCATCTTGGATGATCTCGATCGCCGTCGCCGCCGCCGCGCAGATCGCAGGAGGGAGCGCAGTCGAGAACACCTGCGGGCGAGCTTTGTTCCATAGCCAGTCGATCAACGTCTGCGGGCCAGCGACAAATCCGCCAAGCGTTCCGGCCGCCTTGCTCAATGTGCCGACTCGTATGGCCACGCGGTTCTCGACGTTCAAATGCTCGCACACGCCGCGACCATGCTCGCCGAACACGCCTGTGCCGTGAGCATCATCGACCAGTAACTCGGCATCAAACCGTTCGGCCAAGTCGCACAGTTCGCGCAGCGGAGCCACGTCACCGTCCATACTGAAGACCGCGTCGGTGACAATGAGTCGCCGTCGAAAGCCGCCGGCCTTCTGGAGTTCGCGTTCGAGCGTTTCCAATTCCGAGTGCCGAAACACCCGCAGCTTTGCGCCGCTCAATCGGCAACCGTCGATCAAGCTGGCGTGATTCAAGCGGTCGCAGAAGACGACATCTTCATCCTCAATGAGTGCGGCAATCGTACCGACGTTCGCGGCGTAGCCGGTCGGAAACAGGATCGCCGCTTCTTGCCCTTCAAACCGCGCGAGCGTTTCTTCAAGTCGAGCGTGCCACTCCGTCCGTCCCGTGACGAGCGCACTCGCCCGCGCGCCGACGCCAGCCTCTGACAGCGCGACCTTCGCCGCTTCCGCCAATCGCGGATCAGCCGCAAGCCCGAGGTAATCGTTGCTCGCAAAGTTCCACAACCGTTGTCCGTCGATTTCGCACGCACCGCTCGGCAATGGCCGAACGGCTCGCTGCCCACGCCGCAGTCCGGCATCGGTAAGAGCATTCAGCTCAGCAGGCATCCAAGGAAACGGCGTTCGCATGACGCATTCTCTGGTCCGGGATCAAAGGGGGCGAACGATAGCGCGAGCCTGTTGCACAGGGTAGGCCACCGTACCGCGACCGTCAGGGAGCGGTCGTTCGGAAGCATTCACATGAAGCCGCTCCC
>CAMAWN010000351.1 GCA_945861865.1 Candidatus Kuenenia stuttgartensis
AAACAGATCCGTCGTTCGCTGACATGCTCGGCACGCTCCGTCGGCTCAGCGTCCGACAACAGGTTTTGACCTTGGCCCTCGCAGGACCAGGGTCTCGAAAAATCCAACAACTCCTAGAAAACGCGGTGGCCTTGGCCACCTAAAGTGCAAAAGTCGAACTTAAGGTTGGCGGAGATAGCCTACAATGCAAGGGTCGGGATTTTCGCGACCGGCGTTTTCCACGGACCTGCGATTGTTGGTGAGCCTGTCATGCGCGTGCTTGTCGTCGAAGATGAACCGGATCTGCTGCGAGTCGTGGCAACGACACTGCGTGAAGATGGCTATGCCGTGGACACCGCCGCGGATGGTGAGGACGGGCTGTTCAAGGCCAAGGCGTGGGAGTACGACGCAATTGTCCTGGACGTGAATCTGCCCAAGCTCGATGGATGGTCGGTGTTGCAGCGAGTGCGGTCCGTCAAAAGGACTCCGGTACTGATGCTGACGGCTCGCGACACGGTGGCGGATCGGGTCCGCGGTTTGAACAGCGGTGCCGACGACTACCTTGTGAAGCCCTTCGCTTTGACGGAATTGCTGGCGCGTTTGCGAGCGTTGATCCGACGATCCGCCGGGCAGGCGGTTGCCGTGATTGTGATTGGTGACGTCTGCATCGACACCGTGGTGAAGACGGTGACTCGCAACGAGGATCCCGTGGCGCTCACGCCGACGGAATATGCTTTGGTTGAATTACTGGCGATGCACCGTCAGAAGCTGGTCTCACGGACGACGATCTACGACCATCTGTTTGACGAGGAAGACGACAGCCTCTCCAACTTGGTGGATGTGCATGTTTCGAACATCCGCAAGAAGCTGGGACGGGATTTCATTTCCACTCGTCGCGGACGAGGATACATCATCCAAGGCTGAGTCAGCGGGGTTGTCGCGGATGAGAGCATCATGATTCGGTCATTGCGATGGCGATTGCAGGCATGGCATGCCGTGGTACTGACGGCCGTGTTGTCAATCTTCGGCGTGGTTGTGTACCACTTGCAGTGGCAAACACGGCTGCATCAGATTGATGCGGAGTTGAATCGGACGGCAGAGGTGCTCACGTCACGGTTGCGGCGGTTGTTTCCCAAAGGTCAGGTGCGCAATTGGCGACCACCGTTGGAACTGCCCGAAGTTCTTGAACGCGAGTGGTTGCAGAGTCTGACTTCGTCTGGTTCCTCGAAAACCGAGATGGAACCAACGCGGCAAAACGCACCCACACCAGCGATCGCTTCTGACGAAAGAGAACGTGCTTCGAACGAAGAGTTTCTGGACCAAAGAATTGGTCAATGGCCGTTTTCACCGGCGGAGACTCATTCTGAATCAACGCTAAATCTGCCAGATGAACAGTGGCTGCCCGAAGACCTCACGACCTTGTTCGAGGGAGATGAGGCACCGTTGTACTACATCGTTTGGGATCGCGATGGGGTGATTCTACGAAAGTCAAACTTTGCTCCGCAGGTGCCATTCAAAAACTTGTACAAAGGCTGGAATTCGCTGCCCGTGCAAGAAATTCAACCACGGGGCGAGTTGCGTGAGGTGGTTCATTGCACGAGCTTCGGGAACCACGTTCTCGTGGGGCGTTCGATCCAGGGGGACGTGGCGTCGCAGCACGGTTCGGGCTGGCTGTTGGCCGCGTGCGGATGGGCGGTGCTGACTCTGGGAGTCGTTGGCGGAGGCTGGCTGTCGGGTCGCACTCTGCGCCCGATCGCGGCGATGAGCGCCACTGCGAAGAACATTTCGGTGGAGAACCTCTCGCAACGGCTCGACTTGGCGGAGACAGACAGTGAACTGGGGCAATTGGCTCTCGTGCTGAACCAGACGTTTGATCGGCTGCAGTCGGCATTTGAGCATCAATTGCGATTCACGGCGGATGCGTCTCACGAACTGCGCACGCCGCTGGCGGTGATCGTGTCGCAGACGGAACTCACCCTCGCGAAGCCGCGTTCGAATGACGAATACCGCCTGGCGCTGGAGACTTGCCAACGAGCCGGTCGCCGCATGCGGTCGCTGATTGATTCATTGCTGTTGCTCGCGCGGTTCGATGCCGGGCATCCCGAATTACAGCGTGCATCGTTGGACTTGGCCGAGGTCGCCAACGAATCGGTGGAGTTGCTGCGGCCTCTCGCCGACGAGAAGCAAATCACGCTTCGCAGCGAAACCTTGCCCATGACGGTTGTCGGTGATCGAGACCGACTGGGCCAGGTGGTGACCAATCTGCTGGCGAACGCGATCCGCTACAATCAAGAGGGTGGTCGCGTGGATGTGCGAGTCGAGCGGGTCAACGGACACGCGATTGTGTCGGTTTTTGACAACGGCATTGGCATCCCGGCGGAGGAATTGCCGCACATTTTCGAGCGGTTTTACCGGGTGGACAAAGCACGCACGCGAGCCGAGGGGGGGACGGGATTGGGTCTGGCGATCTGCCAATCGGTCGTGGAGGCGCATGGTGGTCAGATTACCGCTCGCAGCGAACCGCAACACGGAACCACGCTGGAAGTGCGGCTGCCGCTTTTGGCGGTGTCCGATGAAGATTCGCAAAATCCGTGATACCTTGCGGCGGGTTCGGGTTTTCATTCGTGACTGGAATGTAATCCGGTCGCTCGCATCGTCTCAGCCACCCCGCTGGCTGGGTCTGAGTTCTGAAATGCGATGGAATCCAATTTGGTTAGCTCTTGAAGGAGAATCTCTCATGTTGCGTCGATGTCGATGGGTCGCAGTGGTGGCCATTCTGATGAGTGCCTCGGTGGCGTTTGCTCAACAACGTCCCGGTGGTGGACAGGGAGGGTTTGGCGGTGGGTTTGGTGGTCCCGGCGGAGGCGGGAATTCCCCGTTCACTCTGGTTGCGAACGAAGCGGTCCAGAAGGAGTTGAATCTGAGCGACGAGCAGGTCGGCGACGTCAAGACGCTGGGGGACAAAGTCCGCGAAGAAATGCGGTCGGCATTCACTGGCGGCTTCGGTGGACAGGATCAATCCGA